>NZ_CP080623.1:3022500-3322500 GCF_019599045.1 Roseovarius sp. SCSIO 43702 | reverse complement strand
GCGGGGCGCGACGAGCTGCGCGTGGTCGATGATCAGGTCGGCGGACCGACGCCCGCGGCGGATATCGCGGCCTGCCTGCTGACGATGGCGCGCGCGATGACGGACGGGCAGGAGGGCGGCACCTATCATTTCGCGGGCAGCCCCGCGACAAGCTGGGCAGGGTTCGCGCGCGAGATTTTCGCGCAGGCCGGCATGGGGGTCAAAGTGACGGGTATCCCGACGGCGGAGTATCCGACGCCAGCGACGCGCCCGGAGAATTCGCGCCTCGACGGGGAGAGCCTGACACGGGATTTCGGGATCGCGATGCCGGACTGGAAGGCCGGGTTGCGCGACGTCCTGGATGCGCTCAGGGGTTGAGGGCGATGGCGCGGGACAGGGCGATGTTGTTGTCGGGCGGGTGTTCCCCTAGGCAAAGCGCACGGAGAGCGGTGCGGAAGGGCGGTGAGATCAGATGCGGAGAGTTTGGCAATGACGCAACGTAAGGGGATCATCCTGGCCGGGGGCACCGGATCGCGGCTTTTCCCGATCACCGGCGCGGTATCGAAGCAATTGATGCCGATCTATGACAAGCCGATGATCTATTTCCCGCTGTCGGTCCTGATGCTCGCGGGGATACGCGAGATCGCGGTGATCACCACCCCCGGCGACCGGGCACAGTTCGAGCGGCTGCTGGGCGACGGATCGCAATGGGGTCTCGAGATGACCTATATCGGGCAGCCGTCGCCGGACGGGCTGGCGCAGGCCTACCTGCTGGCCGAGGATTTCCTGGCGGGGGCGCCTTCGGTGATGGTGCTGGGGGACAATATCTTCTTCGGGCACGGGCTGCCCGAACTGCTGGCGGCGGCGGATGCGCGGACGACCGGGGGCACCGTCTTCGGCTATCGCGTCGCGGACCCGCAGCGCTATGGCGTGGTGGCCATGGATGGCGACGGGACGGTGACCGGCATCGTGGAGAAGCCCGCCGAGCCGCCTTCGAACTACGCTGTGACGGGGCTTTACTTCCTCGACGCCAGCGCGTCCGAGAGGGCGCGCACGATCACCCCCTCGGCGCGCGGCGAGCTCGAGATCACGTCGCTCCTGCAGACCTATCTCGACGAGGGCAGCCTGAGCGTGCAGCAGATGGGCCGCGGTTACGCGTGGCTCGACACCGGCACCCATGCCAGCCTGCTCGACGCCGGGAATTTCGTGCGCACGCTGCAATCGCGGCAGGGCCTGCAGGCCGGATGCCCCGAGGAGATCGCCTATGAACAGGGGTGGATCGACAGCGCGCAACTCAACAGCCTCGCCGACCGGTACAGCAAGACCGAGTATGGCGCCTATCTCAAGCGGTTGCTGAAGGAGGGCTGAGCGGGGCGGCCTTCGGGGATGGCATCGTCCGGCGTGAGGATGATGCGGCGAGATGTCGAAGGCGCCGGGGTGCGTATCTGTTAAGGGTGCAGCGTCAGGCGAGGCGTCGTATGGGGTGCGCGGTTTCAGGCGGTCACGAGCCGGACGTTGAACCGGCGGTTCGGCTTGGTAGGTAAGCCATGGTGCGCAGGAACTACGCACCATGGCTGTCCGGCCTTTCGCAAAGCGACGAAATATCCCGAAACGACGCCCAAATATGTTATGGCAGACCTGCGCAGAGAAAGATGCGCGATCTCGAAGACTCGACAACAATAATAATAAGGGAGGATTTGTGATGTTTGCACGTGTTACGCGATACAAGCTGAAACCCGGTGCGCGCGAGGCAGCGATAGCCCAGATGGAGACGATGAAATCCGATATCATGGGCCTTCCGGGGATGCAGCATTTCATCAACGTCGCCAATGAGGATGGCAACGGTTATGTCGTGGCGATCGTCGAGAGCCGCCAGATCTCGGACTCGAACGCGGACAAGGTGGCGGCGCTTTGGGGCCGCATGTCGGAGCACCTGGCCGAAAAGCCGACGGCCGAAGGCTATGATGTCGGAGCGAACTGGTCGAATTGACTGGCAGAAAGGAAGGGGTGCGCCGTGAATGCGCACCCTACCTCTTCCGCCTTTTCACATTCCCGCCCCGCTGCCCCGGACGCCCCGCCGTTGAGCGGCCGCGCCCCTTGACGGCCTCGGCGCTCGCCTTCTCGACTGCTTGCTGGCGCGCGAGGGGGTCGTCGGCGACGGCGAGATCGACCGCCTCGAGCCGCTTGACCTCGTCGCGGAGCCGCGCGGCTTCCTCGAATTCGAGGTTCTCGGCGGCCTTGCGCATGTCGGCGCGGAGCGCGTCGAGATGGGCCTGGAGGTTGCCGCCGATGGCGTGGTCCACCTTCGCCGTCACGCGGTTCATGTCCACGTCGCCCTGGTAGAGACCGGCGAGGATGTCGTCGACGTTCTTCCTGATCGTGGCCGGCGTGATGCCGTGTTCCTCGTTATAGGCGATCTGCTTGGCACGGCGGCGGTCGGTCTCGGCCAGCGCGCGCTCCATCGAGCCGGTGATGCGGTCGGCATACATGATCACGCGGCCATCGGCGTTGCGCGCCGCGCGCCCGATGGTCTGGATGAGCGAGGTTTCGGAGCGCAGGAACCCTTCCTTGTCGGCGTCGAGAATCGCCACGAGGCCGCATTCGGGAATGTCGAGCCCCTCGCGCAAAAGGTTGATGCCCACCAGCACGTCGAAGGCGCCGAGCCGCAGGTCGCGCAGGATCTCGATCCGCTCGATCGTGTCGATGTCGCTGTGCATGTAGCGCACGCGGATGCCCTGCTCGTGCAGGTATTCGGTCAGGTCCTCGGCCATGCGCTTGGTCAGCGTGGTCACGAGCGTGCGGTAGCCATCGGCGGCGACGCGGCGCACCTCGTCCAGCAGGTCGTCCACCTGCGTCTCGACGGGGCGGATTTCGACCATCGGGTCGAGCAGGCCCGTGGGGCGGATCACCTGTTCGGTGAAGACGCCGCCGGTCTGCTCGAGCTCCCACGCCGCGGGGGTGGCCGAGACGAACACCGATTGCGGGCGCATGGCGTCCCATTCCTCGAACTTGAGCGGGCGGTTGTCCATGCAGGAGGGCAGGCGGAAGCCGTGTTCGGCGAGCGTGAACTTGCGCCGGTAGTCGCCGCGATACATGCCGCCGATCTGCGGGACCGACACGTGGCTTTCGTCGGCGAAGACGATGGCGTTGTCGGGGATGAATTCGAAGAGCGTGGGCGGCGGCTCACCCGGCGCACGCCCCGTCAGGTAGCGCGAATAGTTCTCGATCCCGTTGCAGACGCCGGTGGCCTCGAGTATCTCGAGGTCGAAATTCGTGCGCTGTTCGAGCCGCTGCGCCTCCAGGAGCTTGCCCTCGCCCACGAGTTGATCGAGCCGCGTGCGCAGCTCCTTCTTGATGCCTATGATGGCCTGCTGCATCGTCGGTTTCGGCGTGACGTAGTGCGAATTGGCATAGACGCGGATCTGGTCGAAACTGTCGGTCTTCTCGCCGGTGAGGGGATCGAATTCGGTGATCGACTCGAGCTCCTCGCCGAAGAACGACAGCCGCCAGGCGCGGTCCTCGAGGTGGGCGGGGAAGATCTCGAGCGAGTCGCCGCGCACCCGGAACGAGCCGCGCTGGAACGCCTGGTCGTTGCGGCGGTACTGCTGCGCCACGAGATCGGCCATGACCTTGCGCTGATCGTAGTCGTGGCCGACCTTCAGGTCCTGGGTCATGGCACCGTAGGTCTCGACCGAGCCGATGCCGTAGATGCACGAGACCGAGGCCACGATGATCACGTCGTCGCGTTCCAGGAGCGCGCGGGTGGCCGAGTGGCGCATCCGGTCGATCTGTTCGTTGATCTGGCTTTCCTTCTCGATGAAGGTGTCGGAGCGCGGCACGTAGGCCTCGGGCTGGTAGTAGTCGTAGTAGCTGACGAAATATTCCACGGCGTTGTTGGGGAAGAAGCCCTTGAATTCGCCGTAAAGCTGCGCCGCGAGGGTCTTGTTGGGCGCCAGGATGATGGCGGGACGCTGGGTTTCCTCGATCACGCGCGCCATGGTGAAGGTCTTGCCCGTGCCGGTGGCCCCGAGGAGCACCTGGTCGCGTTCGCCCTCGTCGATGCCCTGGGTCAGCTCCGCGATCGCGGTGGGCTGATCCCCGGCGGCCGAGAACTCGGTCACCATCTCGAACCGCTTGCCGCCCTCGAGCTTCTCGCGCCGGGCGACATCGGGGGCGGGGGCGTGCAACATGGGTGGCGCGCTGTCGGAATGGGCGTAGGGCATGGAATGCGGTCCTCTGGGAGTCATCCCCCAATGTGTCGTATTCCGCGCGATCTTCAAGGTCCGGCGCGGGCGCGATGAGGTCAGAACGGGGTCACGTTTTGGCCTTGATCGGCCTGTAGCCTGACGCCAAATCAGGGTAGACACCCCAAGAATGCCCTCGAATGGCAGGAGCGACATGCAGGTCATCATTCACGCCGGCGCGCATATGACGGACGACGAGAAGCTGCTCAAGTGCCTGATGGGCAACGAGCCGGTCCTGTCCGAGCTCGGCACGCATGTCCCGCATCCCTCGACCTATCGCAAGCAATTGCGCGATCTGCTGAATGACGCGGGCGCGACCGGGCTGCCGCCCGCGGACGCCCGCGCGCAGATGATGCGGCACATGGGGCTCGAGGACGGGCCCGAGCCCGAGAGGATCGTCCTGTCGAACCACGGCTTCTTCGGCACGCCCCGCATGGCCGTCAGCACCGGGCAGTTCTATCCGGCGGCGGGCAAACGGATGGAGATCTTCCAGCGGATCTTCGAGGGCGACGACCTCGAACTCTTCTTCGCGCTGCGCAACCCGGCGAGCTTCCTTCCCGCGATGACGCAGGAGACGCGCTATCGCACGGTGTCGGAATACCTGGGCGGGGGCGACCCGCATGACATGCGGTGGTCCGAGATGCTTGAGCGGGTGCATGGCGACTGTCCGCAGGTGCCGATCACGGTCTGGTGCAACGAGGACACGCCGCTCATCTGGTCGGAGATCCTGCGCGAGATGGCCGGGGTGGAGCCGACGATCCGGCTCGACGGCGAATACCTGCTGCTGCGCGAGATCATGACCGCGCCGGGGATGAAGCGGTTCCTCAGCTACATGGACAGCCACCCCGACATGACCGAGATCCAGAAGCGCCGCGTCATCGTGGCCTTTCTCGACAAGTTCGCCGACGAGGAGGCAATCGAGGAGGAGCTTGACCTGCCGGGCTGGACCGAGGCGATGGTCGAGGAGCTGAGCGAGGCTTACGACGAGGACCTCTACGCCGTGACGCGCATCCCCGGAACGACGCTCCTCGCGCCGTGAGGGACCCGCGCGGGATTGCCAAGCGCGCGCCCGCCTGCTAAGTCCGCGCCCGGCGCCCCTATAGCTCAGCTGGTAGAGCAACTGATTTGTAATCAGTAGGTCCGCGGTTCGAGTCCGTGTGGGGGCACCATATAGGCATATCAATGTATTGATTGATCGAGTTTCGATCCACTCCCTCGACCTCTCGCCTTTCCTTCCGTGACGGTTTTCCACCGCCGGGCGGCGCGTCTCAGGTGCGTCCTTTCCAGGGCACCAGCCAATCCTCGGCCTTGCGCATCAGGATGTCGATCGTGAAGCCGATCACGCCGATCAGGATGATCCCCATGAGCACGATGTCGGTCAGTTGGAAACGGCTGGCGACCATGATCATCATGCCCGCCCCTTTTTCGGCCGCGACCAGTTCGGCGGCGACCACGGTTCCCCAGCACACGCCCATGGCGACCCGCGCGCCGGTGAAAATCTCCGGCAGGGAGTTGGGCACGATCACGTGGCGCAGGATCTGCCAGCGGCTGGCGCCCAGCGAATAGGCGGCATGCACCTTGGAGATCGCGACTCCCGACACGCCCGCGCGGGCCGATATCGCCATGATCCAGAGCGCCGCAAGGAATAGCAGGATGATCTTGCCGGTCTCGCCGATTCCCGCCCAGATGATGACGAGCGGGATCAAGGCCAGCGGCGGCACCGGGCGCATGAATTCGACGATCGGATCGAACCAGCCGCGGAACCAGTCGCTGAGACCCATGGCATAGCCGAGGGGGATGCCGATGAGCGCGCCACAGAGAAAGCCGACGATCACGCGGAAGAGCGACCAGAAGAGATGCTCCCACAGGGTGAAGCCCTGGTAGCCCTGGCTCGAGATTTCCTTGATCCGGGCGACGACTGCCTCGGGCGCCGGGAGCCAGATCGGCTCCATCTGCATGCCTGCGTCGGGCACGAAATTCAGCGATCCCTTGGCCGTGACGGTAACGACCCCGTCGGCCACCTCGACCCGGCTTCCGGGGACCACCGGTTTGCCGTCGATGGCGACGATCCTGGCGCCGTCATCGCGCGTCACCTCGTCGTTCTTGTCCACCAGCACGAGGTCCGAACGCCAGGCGGCGAGCGCGATCGAGTCGTCCTTCGCGAAGCCCGACCCCGGCTCCACGGTCTGCGGATCGCCGGAGTCTCCCTCGGGATAGACGCGGGCATGGACCGTCGCATCGTCGCGCGCACCATCCGGCGCTTCCACGGTATAGGTGAACTCCGTGTCTCCGACGAAGGGTCCGGGTGCATGAATGGGCACCCAGTCGGAGCCGGTAAACGCCCCCCAGAGCAGGAAGAGGGTGACGATCGATATGATGCTGGCCCACCGGTCGGGTTTCACGGCGCTTTCGTCACCGAATGTCACGGTCTTGAGCGAGGTGAAATCGTGGCGCACCATCATCCTGCGTATGCCGAGGCGCACGATGACAAACGCCCCGACGAAGGCAGCGATGTAGAGAGCCAAGACGATCATGCCGGAGCCTCCTCGGTGCGGCCCATGATCTCCTCTTCCATGTCCCAGATCATGGAAAGGATCTCTTCGCGCTTCCTGCCGAACTCGGGATCGCGTTTGACGAGCCGCAGATCCTTGCCGACCCCCTCGGCGGCGAAAGGAAGGCGATATTCCTTGTGGATGCGTCCCGGCCGCGGCGCCATGACCAGGAGCCGCTCACCCAGAAGCAGCGCTTCCTCGACCGAGTGGGTGATCAGGATGATCGTCTTGCCGGTCTCCTTCCAGAGGCGGAGCACCAGGCCCTGCATCTTCTCGCGGGTGAGCGCGTCCAGGGCGCCCAGCGGCTCGTCCATCAAGATCACGTCGGGCTCGTTCGCAAGACACCGCGCCAGCGCGACGCGCTGCTGCATCCCGCCGGAAAGCTCGTATACCGACTTTTCCTTGAAGTCGCGAAGGCCCACCACGTCGAGAAGATGGTTCACGTTCTCCATGTAGTCCCGTTTCTTCCGGCCAGCCATCCGTGGTCCGAAACTCACGTTGTCCCTGACGCTCATCCACTCGAAGAGCGCGCCCTGCTGAAACACCATGCCACGCTCGGCCCCCGGGCCGGTGACGGCGTGATCGTTCAGGGTCACGCGGCCCTCGGTCGGCGCGAGGAACCCGGCGACGATATTGAGCAATGTCGTCTTGCCGCACCCTGACGGCCCGAGGACGCTCATCAATTCTCCGCTGTTTATGTCGAGCGAGATATCCTTCAGCGCCTGCACGTGGCTTCCGTTCGGAAGATCGAACCGCATGGAGAGGTTACTGATCGAAAGTGTCGACATACGGCCCCGCGCACCCTTGAGTTGGTCACTGGTCATCAGGTGCGGGCGCACCATCTCGCGCGCCCGCACACAACCCGATCACATGGCGCCGGCCTGTTCAAGCGGGCCTGTGTTGACGTTGCCGGAGTAGTCATCCTTGGCGGCGTCGATGCTGCCGGCCTCGACGAAGACGTCAGCCACGCCCTTCATGAATGTTTGCACCCCGCCGCCGAGCCATTTCTCGCCGAGCTGCTCCTCGATCGTCGGGAAGGTGAAGGTATCCATCGTGGCGGCCGCGTCGGCTTCGTCCATCCCGGCGTCCTTGGCGATGACGGGCAGCATCTTGTCGGTGTTCTCGCCGCTGTTCCACATCCGGTTGGCCTCGGCTGTCACGCTGAGGAACGTCGCGACGACATCTGGGTTCTCGGCGACGAAGTCGGCCGGGCCCGTTGTCGCGTCGAAGATCAGGATGCCCAGCTCTTCCTTCTCGGCGCCGGTCAGCAGGCTGTTTCCGTGCTCCAGCATCCGCCGCAGGCTGCCGCCCCACCCGCAGGCCATGTCAACCGATCCCTGCGCGATGGCGGCAGCGCCTTCCGGCGGGGCCATGTTGACGACCTGCATCGAGCCGATATCGACGCCGAAATGGTTCATCTGCTGGATGAAGCTGAAATGCGCGGCGGTGCCCAGCGGCACGGCGACCTTCTTGCCGGCGAGCTCGCCCGCGCTGTCCTTGTCGATCTCGAGCTCCTCGCGCACGACGCAATTCTCGTTTTCGGAGTAGCTTACGGCAACGTCGACGATTTGCAGGTCCTGACCCGCGCTTGTCGCCACCACGAAGGGCGGCACGCCCTGGCTGACCGAAAGCTGCACGTCGCCCGAGGCCATCGCCGCGCTCATGGCCGTGCCGGTGTCGAACGCGCGCCACTGGACGTTCATGCCCAGTGCCTCGTCATACATGCCTTCGACCTTGGCGTATTGGAAAGGCATCGGCCATTCCTGGAAATAGCCGACGGTGATCTGTTCCTGCGCGGCGGCACCTTGCGCGGCGAAGGTCGCGATGACACTCGCCAACAGTGTTGCCAACTTGCTTTCATGTTTCATTGGTGGTCCTCCTTGTTGTTTTTCGATCTGATCGCTATGGCGCCGGCCGGCCCCGGGATCTTGTTGTATCGTTGCGCCGCGATGCGCTCGTGACGGACTTGCGGAAGCCCTTGCGGCGTCGCACACGAGCCCTTGCCACGTCGTGCCACAGCCCGGTGGCCCCTGCGCCGGCAGGACGGTGACTGCGAATTCCAGTCGAAATGGCTTCTTGCGCGACGAGCATCCTGCTGCCGCGCTCGAGGCTTCCACGGATTGATGCGGGGACCGATGAAAATCCGGTAGGTGGAAGAAATTGAAAATTACGTTTCGTTAATTTAGGAACTAACATCGTTTCGCGATGAGCGGGGGAGGTTCGATGGCTCGCCGATCCACATCCAAAGACCTCAACCTCAAATGGCTCGAGCTGTTTCAGATCTGCGCGCAGAAGGGATCGCTTCAGGCGGCGGCAGAGGAATCGGGCCTCACGATCAGCACGGTTTCGTATCACATTCGCAGCCTCGAGGATCACCTCGGCGTCGAGCTGTTCAATCATGCGCGGCGACCCATGATCCTGACCCCGAAGGGCATGGCCTTTCTACGCAACATCGACCAGGCGCTCCACTCGATCCGCAAGGCCAAGGCCGAGGCCTCGGCCGGGACGATCTCGGAGGCAAGTTTTCTCAGGATCGGAACGATCGAGGATTTCGACAGCGACATAACGCCGGAACTGGCCGTCTTTCTGTCTGCGCAGATGCCGGTTTGCGATTTCATGTATCACACCGACTCGAGTCACTCGATAATCAGGATGCTGCGCGACCGCCAACTGGACCTTGGCGTGACGACCACTCCCAGCGAAACGGTCCGCGACCTGCAGGATCGGCCGCTGCTGCGAGATCCGTTCGTCCTGGTCCTGCCCCTGGTCAACGAGAAATCCCTGACCGAGATCGTTGATGGCCGCACGAAATTGCCGTTCCTGCGGTTCTCCAGCAACCTGATGATCGCGCAGCAGATCGAATCGCAATTGCGCCGGATCGGCATATCCCCGCCTCAAAGGTTCGAATGCAGCAGCCATCAGACCCTCATGGCGATGGTGTCCGCCGGCGCCGGCTGGACCATCACCACCCCGCTGCATTTCTCGCGCGCGAAGCGGTTTCATTCGAAACTCAGGATGCATCGCTTTCCCGGCAAGACCTTTTCGCGCACGTTGGCGATCGTCACCACGCCGGATTGCTCGCGCTCGCTGGTCGATCTTGTGGAAAGCAAGCTGCGCGGCCTGATCCACCAGCATGCCATCGCCCCGTTGACCCAGAGCAACCCGTGGCTGGCCGACAGTTTCGCCCTGGTCTCGTGAGGGGCCATCACGCCTGGAGAATGTCGAACCGGGCTCGGATGTCCCTGTCCTGCTCGACACTCAGGTAAGCGGGGTGATGGTCGCGCAGGATCTCCTGCGCCCGGCGCCTTGCCCGCGACCAGGCGTCCTCGGCGCCTTTGGCGCCCCAGGTTCGCGGTTCGTCCCGATCGGCGAGCGACGGATAGAAATAATCGCGTTCCATCGCGGAATAGGTGTGCGGATTTCCCAGGAAATGCCCCGGCCCAAGCACCGCATCGCAGATCGCGTCAAAGCCGAGGTTTTCATCTGTCACCTCGATTCCCCGCAACGCGCGGTAGTTGTGCGAGTGCATCTCGTCATCCAGCACGAACCCCTCGAAACTGGCGCCCAGAAGCGACGCGGTCATGCCCGAGCTTTCGTAGATCAGGTTGCCGCCGGCGAGGGCGGCCGCCATGGACGTGATACCCTTCTCCATTCCGTATTGCGCATCTATCGCCTTCGCATCGGTCATCGAACAGGCCACCCCCGACGGCAGGCCCAGCCAGTTCGAGAGTTGCGCGGAGGCGGCGTTGAGCACCGCGGTCTCGCCGCTGCCGCCCGAGAATGATCCGGTGCGCAGATCCACGACCAGTGGCCAGTTCGAGAACACCATCGGAAATCCGGGCTGGATCGCATGCACCATGACGAGGCTCGCGAGCGTCTCGGCCAGCGATTGCGCCAGAAATCCCGCCAGCGTCGCGGGGGCGGTCGCCCCGGCCTGCGCGGCGGTGATGCAGGACATCGGGATGTTGTGCCGGATGCACGCGTAGACCACATCGACCGCATCCTCGCCGTAGCGCATGGGCGAGATGACGGGGCTGATATGCGCCTTCATGAAGGGGCGCTTTGCAAACTCGCCCGGCCCGCCCGCGGCGATGTCCAGCATTCCGGCGATGGGCCCCACATGTTCGGCCAGGGTGAAGGCGGTGGCCGTCGGCTTGGTCGTGTTCCTGAGCAGTGCGTAGACGGTGTTCACGTCCAGATCGTAATTGTCCGGGATGTCGGTGGCGATGCAGCAGCGGGTAAACCAGCTGACATTGGCCAAGGTGTCTTGCAGCCGCGTGAAATCGTGCAGATCCGCCAGTGTCGCGGGCCGGTAGGTGCCACTTTCGATGTCGAGCGTCTGGACCGCCGCTCCGCCGGTGCCGAAATAGACCCGGTTGCCGCCAACCTCGATCGAGCGGGCCGGATCGCGCCCGTGTAGCACTAAGGTTCGGGCTGCCTGGTCGATGGCGGCCTCGACGAGTGCGGGTGGGAAAAGGATACGTCCGGCACCGCTATCCTTCGCTCCGACGGCAAGCAGATCGTCCCGCAGGCGCGGTGGCACCTCGCCCATTCCGAGCCGTTCCAGCAAATCGAGCGCGGTGTCGTGGATCCGGTGCAGCTCGGCCTCGGTCAGGGGCTTGTAGCGGCCACCGGCCTGACCGGGCGGGCAAGGGTCGAGCAGGGGCTTGGCCGCGCGCAGTGCCATGCGTTCGCGACGTCCGGTCCGCCTTCCGCGCAGCGGTGTCATGTTGTGCCTCGCCTTGTTTGGAACGAGTGATCCGCACATTCGATCGGCCGCGCAATTCATTCCGACTTACTATCATCCCATCGCAAACTGCATTCGATATTTTGACATTCGCATTGCCGGTCATTGCCGAAGCGATGCCGAGCGCCGCTTACTTCGCCCAGGCATGTCGGAGGGTCAGATGAAATCGCGGACCAAGGTAGTTGTCATCGGTGGCGGGATCGCCGGGTGCTCGACGCTCTATCACTTGACGCAGGAAGGCTGGACCGACGTGGTGCTCATCGAGCGGGACGAGCTGACGTCGGGGACCACCTGGCACTCCGCGGCTCAGGTCACGAATTTCGGGGCCAATCAGACGATGGTCGGTCTCAAGAGCCATTCCATCGCCCTCTACAAGAAGCTGCGGGACGACCCGGATTATCCGGTGGGCTATCATCATGGTGATGGTGGCATCCGCCTGGCCAACACCGAAGCGCAGATGCAGGGCTATCGTCATTTCGCCTCGATGGCGCGCGGCATGGGTGTCACCTACGAGGTGATCGACGCCGAGGAATGCGCCCGCCGCCATCCGCTGATTTCGACCGATAACCTGCTGGGCGGCCTTTGGGATGGCGAAGATGGCGATATCGACCCGGCGCAGCTTTGCCAGGCGCTGGCCTTTCACGCGCGCAAGGCCGGTGCCGAGGTCTATCGCCAGACCAGTGTGACGGGTCTGATCCAAAGGGCCGACGACACTTGGACGGTCGAAACGGACAAGGGCAAGATCGACGCCGATATCGTGGTGAACGCCTGCGGCTACCGCGTGAACGAGGTGGGGGCGATGATGGGCGTGCATCATCCCGTCGCGTCGATGGAGCACCAGTATTTCGTCACGGAGGACATCCCGGCGATCGCGGAGGCGGGCCACCGCATGCCGCTCTTGCGCTGCCCGATCTCGGACTACTACTCGCGCCAGGAGAAGAACGGGCTTCTCGTGGGCTTTTACGAACAGGGCTGCAAGACATGGGGCATGGACGGGATCAGCCCGGACTTCTCCAACGATCTGTGCCCCGATGACCTGGACCGCGTGATGGACGTGCTGGAAGGCGCGTTCGAGCGGATGCTGGTCCTCGCCGAGGTCGGCATCAAGCGCGTCGTCAACGGCCCGATCACCTACACGATCGACGGTGCGCCGCTGGTCGGCCCGATCCCCGGCAAGCGCAACGCCTATTGCATCATCGGCCTGCGCGCGGGTCTGGGCGAGGGCGGCGGGCATGGCTGGCTTCTGGCGCAGCAGATCGTGCATGGCGAGGCGTGCTATGACACATGGGTCATCGATCCGCGCCGGTTTACCGGCCATGCGAATGTCGAGCTGACGGCGCTCAAGGCGATCGAGGACTACCAGAACGAGTTCCGTTTTCATTTTCCGCACGAGCATCGCCCGGCGGGCCGCCCTGCCAAGACCACGCCCCTGACGCCGATCCTTGCCGCCGAAGGTGCGGAGTTCACCGTCGTCAATGGATGGGAACGGGTCGACTACATCAAGCCGGACCCCGATTTTCACCCCACCCTCGGCTTCGATTTCGACGAGGCGACACCCATCGTCGCCGCCGAGATCCGGAACGTGCAGGAGAACGTGGGCCTCTGCGAGGTCAACGGCTTCAACAGGTTCGAAATCACCGGGGCGGACCGGCACAGCTTCCTCGATCGCATGGTCTGCGGCACTGTCACGAAGCGCGCGGGCCGTGTCGGGCTGGGATACCTCCTGAACCATCATGGCATGGTCAAGGGCGAGGCGACGATCGCCAACCTGCCCGCCAGCGACCGGGGGCCCGAACGCGTCTGGTACGGCTCGGCGGCGGCGAGCGAATATCACGACATGGACTGGCTTCGGGCGCATCTGAGGGGCGATGAAGACGTCACGATCCGCAGCCTGACCAATGACCAGACGATCCTCGTGCTGGCCGGGCCCAAGGCACGCGCCGTCCTCTCGGCCTGTTCGCGTGGCGACTGGTCGCGCGAAGCCTTCCCGTGGCTCAGCGTTCGCGAATGTTTCATCGGTTTCGCCCCGGCCACCGTGCTGGGCGTCAGCTTCTCCGGCGAGCTTGCCTACGAGATACATGTTCCGAATGCCTCGCTCCATGCCGCCTACCTGGCACTGCGGGCGGCGGGCGAGGCGCATGGGCTGACAATCTTCGGTGCGCGAGCCGTCGAGTCCATGAGGATGGAAAAGGGTTTCCTGCATTGGAAAGCCGATCTCCTGACGGAGTTCGATCCGTTCGAGACCGGCTTGGACCGGTTCGTCAAACTCGACAAGGGTGATTTCATCGGCAAGGAGGCGCTTCTGCGTCGTCGCGAGACCGGCCCGAACAGGAAGCTGGTGACGCTGACGCTGGACGCCGATCATGCCCCCGCGCGCGGCGGCGCCTCGGTCATGCAGGACGGCAAGGTCGTGGGCACGGTGACCTCGGGCGACTGGGGCCACCGCGTCGGACTGAACCTGGCCTATGCCTTCGTCGAGCCGGGTCTGAGCGGCGAAGGAAGCGCCATGCAGATCGATCTTTGCGGCGATCTCGTGGGGGCCACCGTCATCGCGCCGTCGCCCTATGACCCGGATCACGCGCTGATGCGGGCGTAGCGCCGCATGACCCGGGGCTCGGGTCGGTCACAACTCTCAATCAGGAGGACTCTACCATGCACCTGTCCCGCTTCCCGCGCATCAACCTTGCCCATCTGCCCACCCCTCTGGAACCCATGAAACGCCTGTCGAGGGAGTTGGGCGTCGATCTCTGGATCAAGCGCGACGATTGCACCGGCCTCTCGACGGGTGGCAACAAGACCCGCAAGCTGGAATTCCTGATGGCCGAAGCCTTGGAGGAGGGCGCGGACATGGTGATGACCCAGGGCGCCACCCAGACCAATCACGGCCGGCAGACCGCTGCGGCCGCGGCCAAGCTCGGCTTGGGTTGCCACATCCTTCTGGAGGATCGCACCGGCTATGACGATCCCAACTACAACGGCAATGGCAACGTCCTGCTCGATCATCTGCACGGCGCGACGACGCAGAAGTTTCCCGGCGGCCATGACATGCCCGCCGAGATGGAGCGCGCCGCGGAGAAGAAGCGCGCCGAGGGACACAAGGTCTATGTCATTCCCGGCGGTGGATCGAATCCGACAGGCGCGCTGGGCTACGTGAACTGCGCCTTCGAGTTGCTGGCCCAGGTCAATGAAACGGGCCTCAAGATCGACCGCATTGTGCATGCCACCGGATCATCCGGCACCCAGGCGGGCCTCGTGGCGGGCATGTGCGCCATGAATGCGCAGATCCCGGTGCTCGGCATCGGCACCCGCGCGCCCCAGCCCAAGCAGGAGCAGATGGTCTATGACCTCGCCTGCAGGACGGCCGAGAAGCTGGGCTGTCCCGGCGTCGTCGAGCGCGGGCATGTCATCGCCAACACCGATTACGTCGGCGAGGGTTACGGCCTGCCCACGACAAGCGGCCTCGAGGCGATTCGCATGTTCGCCGAACTGGAGGGGATCCTTCTGGATCCGTGCTATTCGGCCAAGGGGGCGGCTGGCCTCATCGACCTTGCGCGCAAGGGGGAATTCAAGGGTGAACGGGTGGTGTTCCTTCATACGGGCGGCGCGGCGGCCCTCGGGGGCTATGATTTCGCCTTCGACAACAGCGATCGCTGGGTCACGCTCTGATCATGGGCATGATGCTTCGACAGCGGCTTCTGAAGGGGGGCGAGGCGGATCACGTTCCGCTGCCGATCGACACGGGCCGGCGGGTGCCGCCCGTGCGTGCCCGCGCGATCCGCGACCACATCCAGATGAGATCGAGTTGACGCCATGGCCATCACCTATCTGAAATCCGCCGATGCCCGCCCTGCGACCGAGAACAAGGATATTCGGGACATCGTCGCCATCATGCTGGCCAATATCGCGCGCGAGGGCGAGGCGGCGGCGCGCGATTACGCACGGAAACTGGACGGTTGGACCGGCGAGATCGTTCTGTCGGAAGAGGCCCGCCGCGCCGCCTGCGCCCGTGTGCCGGAAGACCTGAAGGCCGACATCCGCTTTGCGCAGGCGAACATCCAGCGCTTTGCGGAGGCGCAGAAGGCGACGATGGGCGAGTGCGAGGTCGAGGTCATGCCGGGCCTCATCGCCGGTCAAAAGCAGATCCCGGTCTCAAGCGCCGGCTGCTACGTGCCCGGCGGGCGCTACAGCCATATTGCCAGCGCGCTGATGACGATCACCACGGCCAAGGTCGCGGGCGTGCCGCATATCACCGCCGTGTCGCCGACCCGCGCCGAGATCGGCATCCCCGACGCCATCGTCTTCGCCATGGATCTTTGCGGCGCCGACCTGATCCTGAATCTGGGCGGCGTGCAGGGGATTGCCGCCATGGCCAGAGGTCTCTTCGGGGGCAGGCCCGCCGATATCCTCGTCGGTCCCGGCAACAGCTATGTCGCCGAGGCCAAGCGTATGCTGTTCGGCGAAATCGGCATCGACATGTTCGCGGGGCCGACGGATTCGCTGGTCGTCGCCGATCACACCGCCTCTGCCGAAACCGTCGCCTGGGACCTGATCAGCCAGGCCGAGCATGGGGCGGACAGCCCCGTCTGGCTGGTAACCACCGACCGGGCGCTGGCGGAGGATGTGATGGCCCGAGTGCCGTCCGTGATCGACAGCCTGCCCGCACCGAACGCAGGCGCCGCCCGCACCGCCTGGGCCGAACGCGCCGAGGTGATCCTGTGCGACACCCGCGAAGAGGCCGCCCGGGTGGCGGATCGCTACGCGCCCGAACATTTGCAGGTGCAGGCCGAGGGCCTGGAGTGGTGGCTGGGCCGGCTCACGGCCTATGGTTCGCTCTTTCTGGGGGATGGAACCACCGTTGCGTTCGGCGACAAGACCTCGGGCCCCAACCACGTCCTGCCGACCAGCGGCGCGGCGCGCTATACCGGCGGGCTATCGGTTCACAAGTTCACCAAGACGGTGACATGGCAGCGCTGCAACGCGGCGGCCTCGCACGAGCTGGCCTTGCGCACCGCGCGCATCAGCCGGGTCGAGGGGATGGAGGGCCATGCGCGCGCCGCCGAATTGCGGTTGAGGCCGCGGCCAGCCTGAGCCTCCAGGCTGTGGTGGCCCGGCAGACGCCGTTTGCCATCGCTCGACGGTAGGGCGCGTCCGGGGGAGTGCGGGGGTCTATGAGGGCGTATCCGCGGCAGCGGCGGGATAGATCACCTTTCCGTCCCCGGTCCTGGTGGCCGAGGGCGTGGGAGTGGCGGTCTCCTCGCGCTTGTTTCCCATCAGGTGAAAGACGTCCTTCCCGTCGAGAAGAAGGTAGTCCGCGATGATGCGGCGGTGGCACCGCCACCAGACGGCCTCCGAACACATGATGGCAACCCGACGGTCCCGGCCGAGCTCGAGAAGCTCGTCGTAGGACCGGCCGAACCGATCGGACAGCGCGTAATCCGCGTAATTGTGAAAACTGCGGTTCCGCCAGAACGCATTCAGCGTATCCGGAACCTCGGGCTGGATCTTTCGCCGCCCGCCGAGATCTGGAAAGTGACGATAGCCGATCTGGTAGCGTCGAAGGTCGTCCGGCAGGCTGTCGATATTGAAGGCGGGATTGCTGCGCGACCGGGGAAAGCTGCGCACGTCCGCGATCACCTGCACCCCGGCGGCGCGCAGGATGTCGACGAATTCCTGCAAGCTCCGGTTTGAATGACCGACGGTGCGGAAGCCGCTCGCCATCAGTCGATCTTCGTCAGCGTATCTTCCTTGTGGGCCGCGACATGATCGGTCTTGTCGCTCTCGATCTCGTATTGCGGATCCTCTTTCGAGGCGCGCCGGGTGTGACCCTTGTAGTCGAAATCGCTGGTGTGGATCTTCGTGATCCTGCCGGTCACGTAGCCCGCCTCGGAATTCCATTTCACATGGTCGCCGACCTTGAACTTGGTCATGACATCCTCCTGCCTTGCCTGATACCTACCCATAGCCGCCGCCGGGGTTCCCCGCGGTTCTCGGATAACCCGCGTCAAGACGTCCATGACGCGCGCGCCGCTCGGTCGAAGCGGTCGGCCCGGTAGGGGGCGAGCGGGGCGTTGGGCGTGGTGCCGGTGAGGATCTCGGCCAGTATCTCGCCGGATTTCGGCGCCATCATCAGCCCGTAATGCGAGTGTCCGAAATTGACGTGCAACCCCGGCAGGCCCGGCACGGCGCCGAGGACCGGAAGGCTGTCGGGGAAGGAGGGGCGGCGGCCCATCCAGAGGGTCGGGCGCGCCGTGTCGAGCCCCGGCAGCGCCTCCTGCGCAAGGCGGATGAGGCGCGCGTGCTTGCGCGGGTCGGGGGGCGCGTCGACATGGCCGAACTCGGCCTGACCGGCGACGCGCAACCCGCCCTCCATGGAGCTTGCGACGAATTTCGCGTCCGTGTCGGTGACGGAGTTCGCGAGGGTGATCCCCGGGTCGGCGAATTCGACGTGATAGCCACGCTCGGCCACGAGCGGGAGCCGGAGACCCAGCGGCGCAAGGAGGCGCATGGACCAGGCGCCCATCGAGACGACGACGCGCGGGGCGTCATAGGTGCCATCGGCGCAGGTGATCCGCCAGCCCTCGCCGGAGCGGACGAGCGCGCGGGTCTCGGAGCGGATCACCTCGACGCCCATGCCGCGCGCCTTGTCGGTCAGCACCGTGGCGATGCGTCCGGGGGCGAGGGCGCGGGCCTGGCCATGGATCAGGAGCGCGGCCTCGAACCGGGGCGATAGGGCGGGTTCGAGCCGCCGGAGTTCGTCCGCGCCGATGATCTCGAGTCGCGCGCCCTTTTCCATCCGGATGCGCGCGTCGAGCGCGTCGAGCGTGGCGCGGGAAGACTCGCGGAAGGCGTGGACATAGCTGCTGTCGACCAGAAGGCCCTCGTGGCCGGTGCCCGAGAGGTGGCGGCGGTAGAGATCGACCGAAGGCGCGCAGAGGACAGACATCGCGTCGGCCACCTCGCGGACCCGCGCCTCGGAACCGTTGGCGAGAAAGCGCAGCCCCCAGGGGATCATGCGCGGCCAGAAGCCGAGGCGCACGCCCAACGGGCGGTGGTGGCCCCACATGAGCCGGGGCACCTGGCGCCAGAGACCCGGCATGGATTGCGGGATCACCGACCAGGGCGAGATGACGCCCGCGTTGCCGTAGGAGGTCTCCTGCCCCGGATCGCCCCTGTCAACGAGGCGCACGGGCACCCCGCGCTCCGCCAGCGAGAGGGCGGTGCAGATGCCGACGATACCGGCCCCCAGCACCGTGACGGGCGCGTCCGTCGCCATGGGCTCAGGCCGGCGCGGCGTTGACGCGGCGCTTGGCGATCACCTGCGAGATGATCGCGGGCGCGGCGATGATGAGCGCCACGAGATCGGCCTGGAGCGAGGGCGCGATGAAGACGATCCCGGCGAACCCCATGAGCCAGCGGAACACCACGTTCATGGGCGTGAGCCAGTAACCCACCACGGCCGCCGAGAGCGCGATGACGCCCATGATGCAGGTGGTCGCGGTATAGGTGAACTCCCACAGGTCGAAGCCGGTGGAGGATACGATGAGAAGCACCGGCGCATAGACGAAGGCCATCGGTGCCACGACCTTGCCCAGCCCCAGCGTGAAGGCCGAGATGCCGGTGCGGAACGGGTTCGAGTTGGCGATGGCGGCGGCGGCGTAGGCCGAGGTGCAGACGGGTGGCGTGATCTCGGCCACGACGCCGTAGTAGAGGACGAACATGTGGCTTGCGATGGGCGGGATACCGAGCTGTGCCAGCGCGGGCTGCGCCACGGAGACGAGCATGATGTAGAGCGCCGTCGTCGGCACGCCCGCGCCCATCAGGATGCAGGCGAGCGCGATGAAGACGAGGCTGAGGAACAGCGTGAGATCCTGCACCGAGAAAAGCTCGAACGCGCCGTAGGTGAAAAGGGGTGCGAGGTCGTTGCCGAGGTTGGTCGCCGCCTGCGTCACCATGAAGCCGATGCGAAAACCCACGCCGGTGGTGTTGATGACACCGATCACGATGCCCACCGCGGCCGAGGCCGCGCCCACCGCGAGGGCGTATTTCACCCCCGTCTCGAACGTATCGCCCATCTCTTTCAGGCCGATGCGGTCCTGCGGGTTGAGCGCGCCCAGAAGGGCGGCTGCGACGAGGATCCCCGACATGGTGAAATCGAACCCGCCGCCCATGTATTTCCATATGACGAAGGCGATGAAGCCGACCATGTAGACCAGCGACAGCGGCTCCTTCCAGCGGCTCATCCCCGCGATGAGCGCGAGCGAGATGCCGCAGAAGGCCGACATGTAGGGCGTGTAGCCCGAGAAGAGCACCACCAAAAGCCCCACCAGCGGCACGATATTGGCCCAGCCGTCGCGCCAGACCGCACCCAGCTTGGGCAGTGCTTCCTTCGCGAGACCCTGGAGACCCAGCTTGC
Source organism: Roseovarius sp. SCSIO 43702 (assembly GCF_019599045.1). Classification (NCBI taxonomy): domain Bacteria; kingdom Pseudomonadati; phylum Pseudomonadota; class Alphaproteobacteria; order Rhodobacterales; family Roseobacteraceae; genus Roseovarius; species Roseovarius sp. SCSIO 43702. The sequence goes on along the minus strand of NZ_CP080623.1, from coordinate 3,302,565 downwards.
GCGCCATCAGGTGGACCACGGCGAAGACGCCGACGTAATGCAGGAGCGCCGGGAAGATCGCCGCGATGACGATGGTGGTGTAGGGCAGTTCGAGGAACTCGGCCATGATGAAGGCCGCCGCGCCCATGATGGGCGGCGTGATCTGCCCGCCGGCCGAGGCCGCGGCCTCGACCCCGCCCGCGAAGTGGCCCGGATAGCCCAGGCGCTTCATGTTGGGAATGGTGAGCGCGCCCGTCGAGACGGTGTTGGCCACCGAGGAGCCGGAGATCGTGCCGAAGAAGGCCGAGGAGACCACCGAAACCTTGGCCGGTCCGCCCGTGTAGCGCCCGGCGAGGATGGTGGCGTTGTCGATGAAGAGCTGCCCCAGACCCGTGCGCTGCGCGATGACGCCGAAGAGCACGAAGTGGAACACGATGGTCGAGACCACCCAGAGCGTGACGCCGAAAATCCCCTCCTGCGGGAAATACATCGAGCTGACGAAGGTGTTGGGCTTGACGCCGGGATGCTGAAGGATGCCCGGAAAATAGGGGCCGAAAAGCGCGTAGGAGATGAAAAGGCAGATGATGGCGGGCAGGATCCAGCCCAGCGTCCGCCGCGCGATGTCGAGCACGAGCACGATGAGGATCACGCCGAAAAGCATGTCATAGCCGTTCGGATTGCCCATGCGGAAGGTCATTTCCTCGATCCCCAGCGCCGGAATGCCGCGCCACGCGAGCCCCACGTAGAGCGAGGCCGCGACGCCCAGCACCATCAGGATCACGTCGAAGAACGGCACCCCGCCGAGGCGCAGCGCGCCGGTGTTGAGATCGAAGGCGGTGCGCGTCTTGACCAGCGGGTAGAGCGCGTAGATGAGGATGAAGAGGCCCGACAGGTGCCAGCCCATGTGCCAGAAATCGGCCGGGAGGGCGAAGCCGGCGGTGAGGTAGTGATAGACCGCGAAGGTCAGCGCCACGTAGCGCAGGAAGGCGGCGAAGCGGGGGCTGACCGAGCGCGTGGCGGCGCCCTCGTCGTATTTCTGCTCGATGGCCGAAAGCTCTTCGGCTGTCAGTTCCTCGGCCACGTCCTTGCTGCCGTTCGTCATGGCTTGCCCCTCCCGCTTGTGCTTTTGCCGGTGCCCGAGACGGAAAGGGGCGGCACGTGTCACGCGCGCCGCCCCCTCGCCGATCGTCAGGCAGGCCGGATCACTCGATCATGCCTTTTTCCTTGTAGAACCTCTCGGCCCCCGGATGAAGCGGCACGCCGAGGTTCATGACCCCGTCGAGCGCCGTATCGAGGGTGATCTGCTTGCCCTTGGCATGACCGTTGTCGAGAAGGTTGCGCGTGTTGTCGTTCCAGAGCGCCTCGGTGATGCCGTAGACCAGGTCCTCGTCGAGGTCGGAGGACACGATCAGAAGGGCCGACACGGCGGGCGTTTTCACTTCGTAATCGACGCCTTCGTAGACGCCCGCGGGGATCGTGGACGGGATGTAGGCCGGGATGGCCTCGTTGATCTTCTGGAGATCCTCCTCGGAGAAGCTGTGCAGTTCCATCCCCTTGGTGGTGGCCAGTTGCACCATCGCGGCGACGGGCCAGCCGGCGGCGTAGAAATAGGCGTCGAGCTGACCGTCGGCGAGGCGTTCGGCGGACTGGCTGTTGTTCAGTTCGGCCTCGTCCATGTTGTCGCGGTTGACGCCCCAGAGTTCGAGCATCTTGAGCACGGCGACCTGCGTGCCCGACCCGGCCTGTGCGATGCCCACGCGCTTGCCCTCGAGGTCGGCGAGGCTTTCGATCGACTGGCCCTCGGGCAGGACGAGGTGCAGATCCTCGGGATAGAGGTTGGCGACGATGCGCAGCTTCTCGTGCGGCTTGCCCTCGAACGTGCCTTCGCCGAGATACTGCTCGCGGGTCACGTCGGCGGCGGCGAGGCCGGCCTCGAGCTCACCGTTCTGGACGGCGGTGTTGTTGAAGACCGAGGCGGTGGTGGATTGCGCGATGGCGATGAGACCCGGCACGCCGCACTGGCCGCCTTCCTCGCAGGGGCGCGAGCCCGGGGGCGAGGAGATGCCGTTGGCGATGGTCCCGCCGATGGGGAAGTAGGTGCCGCCCGCGCTGCCGGTGCCGATGCGGAAGAAGGTGGGTTCCTGCGCGAGACCGGCGCCCGCGGTCAACCCGAGCGCGAGGGCCGCCCCGGTAAGTTTCGAGAATAACGTCATATTTTCCTCCCAAATGAGTGGCATGGGCCACGAGTCATCCCGCTCACCGTAACGGAGGGCGGAATAAATGCAAATTTGAATATCTTTTGTTTCGATAGAATTGGGTTATCATTTCGGGATGAATTTCTCGCAGCTTACAGCCTTTCACGCGGCCATGACCTCGGCCTCGCTTTCCGACGCGGCGCAGAAGCTGGGGCGCACCCAGCCGGCGGTGAGCGCGGCGATCCGGGCGCTGGAGGATCAGCTTGGGCTGACCCTCTTTCAGCGCGACGGGCGCAAGCTCAAGCCCGTGCCGGAGGCGCATTACCTGCTGACCGAGGCGAGCGCGCTTCTGAGCCAGATGAGCCGGGTGCGCCATACGATGCAGAGCCTGCGCGAGGGGCGGGCGGGGGCGCTCAGCATCGCGGCGATGCCGGGGCCGGTGTCGATGCTGTTCCCGCGCTTCGTCGCGCGGCACATGAAGGAGGACGCGGAGATCACCGTGTCGCTCTCGGCGCGCAGTTCGGTTCAGATCGCCGAGCTGGCGCGGGCGCAGAGCATCGACTTCGCCTTTGCCGACGCACAGGACACCCCCGAGGCCGAGACCCTCTACGACGCCGAGATCCTGTCGGGCCGGTGTTTCGTCGCGGTCCACGGGACGCATCCGCTGGCGGAGGCGCGCGCCGTTTCGCTTGCCGATCTCGACGGCATGCCGATGGGCGCGCTGCAGGCGGGGCATGTGCATCAGCGCGAGGTGCTCGAGGCGTTCGGGGCCAGGGGGCTGCGGTTCCGCCCGGTGATCGAAAGCCAGACCTTCCTGCCCATCCTGCAATTCGTGATAGCCGCAAAATGTTGCGCGATCCTTGACCCTCTGACCGTTGCACATGTTAACGCGGCGGGCGCTGCGATGGCGGATGTGACCATCCGTCCGCTGGCCGAGGACCTTCGCTATCGCTATGCGATTCTCGCGCCGCGGTTCCGCCCGGTCTCGGTCTTGGCCGAGACGATGCGCGCGGCGTGGCGCGAGGAGGTGTTGCGCCTGATGGAGGAACTGGGGAGCGAGCCGCGCGTCGAGACGCCCCCGGACGGAGAGGATGGATGACCGATTTCGCCGACAGGCTGACCGCGATGCGCCGGGCGTTCCATCGCCGGCCCGAGACGGGGTTCGACCTGACCGAGACGCGGGCGCGGGTGGCCGAGCGGCTGCGCGAGCTGGGGGTCGAGGTGCACGAGGACGGGGTGAGCGTCGTGGGCGTGCTGAGCGCCGGGCGGGGCAACGACACGATCGGGTTGCGTGCCGACATGGACGCGCTGCCCATCTCCGAGACGGGCGCGCGCGACCACGCGAGCGAGGTGCCGGGCCGGATGCATGGCTGCGGGCATGACGGGCACATGACGATGCTTCTGGGCGCGGCCGAGCGGCTGGCCCGGGCGCGCGATTTCGACGGCCGGGTCGTGTTCCTGTTCCAGCCGGACGAGGAGAACGGGCGGGGCGCGCAGGCGATGATCGAGGCGGGTTTGCTGGAGCGGTTCCCGATGAGCGAGGTCTACGCGATCCACAACCTGCCGGGCGCGCCTCTGGGCGAGGTGTCGACGCGGGTGGGGCAGATCTGCGCGTCGGAAAGCCTGTTCGAGATCACGCTCGAGGGGCAGGGCGGACATGCCTCGATGCCGCAGGCGGGGGCCGAGGTGATGACCGTGGCCGCCGAGATCGTCCTTGCGCTCCAGACGGTGGTGGCGCGGCGCATGGCCCCCGGCGCGGGGGTCGTGGTGTCAGTGACCGAGATCGAGACCGATGGTGCGCGCAACGTGCTGCCGGGGCGCGCGGTGCTGCGGGGTGACGTGCGCGCAAGGGTGCCCGATGACCGGGTGGCGGTCGCGGGGTTCATGCGGCGGATCGTCGAGGGCGTGGCGGCGGCGCACGGGGTGAGGGCGGGCTTCGGTTTCGAGGCGGCCTTCGTCGAGGCGATCAACGCGGCCGGCCCGACCGAGGCCGTGCTGCGCGCGGCGCGGGCCGAGGGCCTGACCGTGATCGCGGATCGCGAGCCGATGAGCTTCTCGGAGGATTTCGGGCAGTTCACGGCGCGCGTGCCGGGGTGCCTGCTGCTTCTGGGCAATGGCGAGACGGGCGCGCACGGGCGGCCGCTGCACGCGCCGGACTATGATTTCAACGACGCGCTGCTGCCCATCGGCGCCGCGTTCTGGCACGCGCTGGTGCGGGACCGGCTGCCGCGACGCGGCGCGCGGGATTAACCCGTCCTGACGGGATGTTAACGGACCGGGACGGCATGTGCGGGTCTCGTACCGCGAATCGGCGCGCGGGGCCTTGGTTAACAGGGGTTACGGGAGCATTTCGCAACGTCGGTATCCACGTCGGTATCCACGTCGGTATCGCGTCGGTGCGCAGGCGGTCCGGAGGCCGGTTTAACGGTGCGCGCGGTCGGGAAAGGTCAGGTATGCTGATGTGAATATCGTGAAATTTTAGGGCGAAATTTCACGACCGTTTCGGATCACCCCCGCCCCGCCGGCTCCTGCTGGGTGATGCAGTGGATGCCGCCGCCGCCGATGGCGATGGCGGAGACGGGGACGCCGAGGATGCGGCGGGCGGGGAAGAGGCCCTCGAAGATCTCGCGCACCTCGTCATCGGTGCGGATGCCGTATTCGGGCATGATGACGGCATCGTTGCAGATGTAGGAATTGACGTAGCTGCGGCAGAACCGGTCGTCATGTCCGCCGCTGTCGGCGTCGGACGCCTCGGGGATGCGGACGAGCGTGATCGGGCGGCCCCGTGCGTCGGTCTGGCCGGTGAGCGCGGCGATGTTGTCCTCGGCGATGCGGTGCCATTCGCCCGCATCGGGCGTCAGCGCCTCGACCATGACGACGCCGGGGGCCACGAAGGCGGCGATGCCGTCGACATGCCCGTCGGTCTCGGTCTCGAGCGCGTTGCCGGGGAGCCAGATCACCTTGTCGCCGCCCAGCATCTCCTTCAGTTCGCTCTCGATCGCGTCGCGCGTCCAGTCGGGATTGCGGTTGGCATTGGGAAAGCAGCTTTCGGTGGTGAGGATCGTGCCCTCGCCATCCACGGCGATGCCGCCGCCCTCGGCCACGAGATCGGAGGCGAAGGCCCGGACGCCGGCGGCGTCGAGGATCACGGAACCCGCGGCATCGTCGCCGTCATGGGGGTGATACTTGCCGCCCCAGGCGTTGAAGCGGAAGGAGACGCCCGCGCGCTCGCCCGCCGCGTTCACCAGGAAGCACGGCCCCGCGTCGCGCGCCCAACTGTCGTCGATGGGCGCCTCGAGCAGGTCGATATCGGCGCCCAGCATGGCGCGGGCCGTCGCGGCGTCCTCGGGGCGGACGAGCATGGTGAGCGGCTCGCAGTCGCGGATCGCATGGGCGACGGCCGTGTAGGCGCGACAGGTGGCGGCCATGTCGTCCCAGACCTCGGGTCGGGAGGGCCACATCATCCACGTCCGGGCGTGGGGCGCCCATTCGGCGGGCATGGAGAAGCCGGCCGATTTCGGCGTGAGTCGGGCATGGCGGGTCATGGTGGCACCCCTGGGTTGTGTCATGCGCCGGGACGATACACCATGAGGCGCGACTCGCCCAGTTTTCGGGCCGCACCCGGCTTAGCGACTGCCTAACCATTGGTTTCGCAAGGCCGACTTTCCCTTGAGATGCGGGGCCATATGCTCTGCCGGGCCGCGCCGGAGGGGTGCGACAACTTGACGTCCCCGGCCGGATGCCCGAGCGTGGAGCAGGCCCGGACAGGGGGCGAGAGGGAGAGACATGGCGAAGGGGGAGAGCCGCGTGACGGACGGCGAAAGGATTGCGGTCGACGTGCGCGACGCGGTCAAGAGATACGGCGATTTCACCGCGCTCAAGCGTATTTCGTTGTCGATCCGCGATAACGAGTTCTTCACCCTCCTGGGGCCGTCGGGCTGCGGCAAGACCACGCTCCTGCGCATGATCGCGGGATTCGAGGACGTGACCGAGGGGGCCATCTTCCTCTTCGGGGACGAGATCGAGACGCTGCCGCCGAACAAGCGCCCGGTGAACACGGTGTTCCAGAACTACGCGCTCTTCCCGCTGATGACAGTGCTAGACAACGTGAGCTTCGGCCTCGAGATGAAGGGCACCGGGAAGGCGGAGGCGCGGCGGCGGGCGGGCGAGATGCTCGAACTGGTGCAACTGTCGCAATTCGCGAACCGCAAGCCCGGCCAGCTTTCGGGCGGGCAGCAGCAGCGCGTGGCGCTGGCGCGGGCGCTGGCGCCGGATCCGAAGGTGCTGTTGCTGGACGAGCCGCTGTCGGCGCTCGATCTCAAGCTCCGGCAGGCGATGCGCTTCGAGCTGAAGGAGATCCAGCGCGAGACGGGGATCACCTTCATCTTCGTGACCCATGACCAGGAAGAGGCGCTGACCATGTCGGACCGGATCGCGGTCATGTCGGCGGGCGAGTTGCAGCAGCTTGGCGATGCGCGCGACATCTACGAGCGGCCGCACAACATGTTCGTTGCCGATTTCATCGGCGAGACGAACCTTCTGGAGGTCACGGTGGACCGGGTCGAGGGCGGCCGGGCGGAATGCCACCTGGGCGGCGGGCACGCGCTCACCTGCGACGCGGTCGAGGGGGTGGATGCGGGGCGCGAGGTGCACCTGTCGGTGCGGCCCGAGCGGCTTTACCTCTCGGACGCGCCGGTCGAGGACGAGAGCCTCAAGGGCACCGTGCGGCACAACATCTTCATCGGGACGGATATCCAGACGGTGCTCGACCTCGAGGACGGGCCGGTCATCTCGGTGCGCACGTCGAACTCGGATCGCGGCACGAAGCGCATCTTCGAGCCGGGGGCCACGGCCTATGTCAACATGGAGCGGGGGGCCGCGCGCCTCCTGGTGGACTGATGGCGGGAGGGGCGGCCACGGGCGGAACGGCGCGGACGGACACCTACGCGGAGGCGCGCTATTGGCTCTTGCTGCCGTCCTGGGTGGTGCTGGTGTGCATCGTGCTGATCCCGGTGCTGATGATGCTCGTCTACTCGTTCCTCACCAAGGAATTCCGGGGCGGCGTCATCTGGGAGTTCAGCCTGGCCGCCTATGACCAGTTCTTCTGTAGCCGGGGGCTCTTCGGCGACGAGCCGTGCCAGATCGAGTGGACCTATATCAACATCTTCTGGCGGTCGATCTGGCAGGCGGGGGCGGCGACGCTGCTCAGCCTCGTCATCGGCTTTCCCACCGCCTATTTCATCGCGACGCGGCCCGAGAACGTGCGGCCGGTCTGGGTCTTTCTCATCACGATTCCCTACTGGGTGAACCTCCTGATCCGCACGGTGTCGATGAAGTTCATGCTGCGTGACAACGGGCCGGTGAACGATCTGCTGCTGGCCACGGGTCTCATCGACGATCCCCTGCGGATCGTGAACACCAATTTCGCGGTGCAGCTCGGCCTGTTCTACAGCTACCTGCCCTTCATGGTGCTGCCCATCTATGCCAGCGTGGAGCGCTACAATTTCGCGCTGAGCGAGGCGGCGGCGGACCTCTACGCGAGCAAGTGGGTCACGTTGCGCCGCATCCTGCTTCCGGCGGTGAAGCCCGGCGTGATCGCGGGCTGCATCCTGGTCTTCGTGCCGTCGCTGGGCTCGTTCCTCGCGCCGGACCTGCTGGGCGGTGCCAAGAACTTCATGATCGGCTCGCTCATCGAGGAGCAGTTCAAGGGCAACGCGGGCAACTGGCCCTTCGGCGCGGCGGCATCGATGATCCTGCTGAGTTCGGTGCTGATCATTCTCATCGTCTTCGCCCGCTACCAGGCGCGCGCGCAGAAGGAGGCGACGTGATGGCCGCGCGCAACGACATCAAGCGCTATACCGGCTTCCTGCCGATGACGATCCTGTGCCTCGTCATCCTCTATGCGCCGCTGGTGGTGGTGACGATCTACTCGTTCAACGACAGCCGTTCGATCACCAACTGGGAGGGGATCAGCCTGCGGTGGTACGTGGACGTGTTCACCGGGCCGGAATCGGAGAAATACAAGCTTGCCGCGTGGAACAGCTTCACCATCGCGATCACGGCGGCGGCGACGGCCACGATCATCGCGACGCTGGCGGCCACGTCCATCGTCCGGGGCGGGCAGTTCCGGGTGCGGATGCTGTCGCTCGGCCTGATCAGCATGCCGCTCATGGTGCCCGAGATCGTCACGGCGGTGGCGACGCTCATCTTCTTCAACGCGATCGGGTTCACGCGCGGATACCTGACGATCCTGCTGGCGCATATCGCGTTCTGCATCCCCTTCGCCTACATGCCCATCGCGGCGCGGATGCAGGGGATCGAGGATACCTACGAGCAGGCCGCGCTCGACCTCTACGCGACCAAGCGGCAGGCCTTCACGCGCATCCTGCTGCCGATGATGATGCCGGGGATCATCTCGGGCTTCCTGCTGGCCTTCATCATCTCGCTCGACGATTTCATCATCACCAACTTCGTCAAGGGCGCCGGGGTCGAGACCCTGCCCACGGCGATCTTCGGCGCGGTGAAACAGGGGATCAAGCCCAACATCATGGCGATCTCGACCATGCTTCTGGGGGTGTCTATCCTGATGGTCACGATCTCGTATTTCGTGAGCCGGAAGGACAGGCTCACCTGATCCGAAAGAGAAAAGTTCAACAAGGAGGAAAGACATGAAGATCATGCTGAAGACCACCGCGACGGCCATGGCGCTCGCGCTTGGCGCGACGGCGGCGCAGGCGGAGGGCGAGCTCGTCCTCTATCACTGGTTCGAATACATCCCGCAGGAGATCCTCGACAAGTTCTCGGAGGAATACGACGTCGACGTCACGATGGACACGTTCGATTCGAACGAGGCGCTTCTGGCGTCGCTCAAGGCGGGCGCGATCGGCACCTACGACATCGCGTTTCCGGGCGACTACATGGTCAAGATCATGGCCAATAACGGCCTGCTCGACACGATCGAGGAGGGCGAGCTGGAGAACAAGGACAACATCCAGGAGGAATGGGCCGATCCGCCCTTCGATCCGGGCCGCAAGCATTCGATCCCCTACCAGTGGGGCTCGACCTCGTTCATGGTGAACCGCGATGTCTATGACGGCGACATCAACACCACCGACATCATCTTCAACCCGCCGGAGGAGCTGAAGGGCAAGATCAACGTGCTCGACACGCCCGGCGAGACGCTGACGCTGGCGTCGCTGCACCTGGGCATTCCGCAATGCACCACGGATCGCGACCAGCTCAAGGCGCTCAACGAGCTGGTGCTGTCGGCCAAGCCGTTCTGGGCCTCGTTCAACTCCGACACCGCGAAGGAGGTGCTTGTCTCGGGCGATGCGGCGGCGGGCATGATCTGGAACGGGTTCGGCGCCAAGGCGCGCGAGGAGGGGGCGAATGTCGAATACGCATACCCTGAGCAGGGCATGATCGTGTGGATGGACAACGCCGTCCTGCTCAAGGACGCGCCCAACCGCGAGAATGCGCTCAAGTTCATGGATTTCATCCTCGAGCCCGAGAACGCCGGCGCGATCACGAATTACGCGCGCTACAAGGCGGGCGTGAAGGGCGTGGACGAGTATCTCGACGAGGAGCTCAAGACCATGCCCGAGCAGAACCCGCCGGAGGGCATGAAGTCGGAGTTCATCGAGGTCTGCGACGAGGAGACCCAGAAGGTCTATGACCAGATCTGGACCAACCTGAAGAAGTGAGGTCGCGCAAGCGGTGATCTGTGGCGGGCCGTTCCGGTGGGGCGGCCCGCTTCGCGTTGCGGGACGACGTTCTTTCAGGGCTCCGGCTGCGTCGCCCCGTCGTGCCACTGGTCGCGGGTGAGCCGGAAGGCCGGGCAGGTCTCGCCATAGGCGCGGCGCGCGCCTTCGGGGATCATGCCGGACTTGACGAGGACGCGCTGGGACGCGGCGTTGTCGGGGTCGGTGATGGCGACGATTTCAGCAAGCGCCGTGCGGGTGAAGGCGAAGCGCAGGAGCGCGGTGCAGATCTCGGTGGCGAAGCCCTGGCCCCAGGCCTCGGGCAGGAGCATGTAGCCCACCTCGATCTCGGCATCGGGGTAGCGGCCGGGGTCGAGCGAGGCCCAGTCCGTATCCGGCGCGTCGATGGGCAGGGGGGTCAGGATGCCGTCCCCGATCGTCGCGCCGGTGTCGCGGCGCTCGACCGCCCACATGCCGAGGCGGCCGCCCGCGCCGCGCCGCGTGATGAGCGGCATGAGCGCGGCCACCTCGGCGGGGGTCTTGGGATCGCAGACATAGCGCGTGACACGGGGGTCGGTGAGCGTGGCGGTGGCGAGCGCGAGGTCGGTCTGCGCATAGGGCCGCAGGCGAAGGCGCGGCGTGTCGATCACGAGCGCCTCGTCGGGCAGGGGATCGGCGGGCATGTGCAACATCGTGACCCTCCCGCATGGCGCGAACCGGGTCCGGGCGATGCGTGTGCAGGTGGCGGCGCGCACCCGCGCCGGGAAAAGTTTTCTTGACAGGGCGGGGTTACACCGAATTGAATGAGTATTCAATCGGGCGGTCAGGGAGGGCCGTGCCGGTTTTCCACAACAGGCCGCCAGCGCGGGCATCCGCACTGACGGAGACCAGGGGCCGGGAGACGCCGGCCGCGACATAACAGGGAGTTACGACATGGATGTTCTGGATCAACTGGGTGCGGTCCGCGAAGGCAAGATGAGCCGCCGCGCCTTTACCCGCTCGTTGATGGCCGCGGGCGTGGGCATGGCCACGGTGCCGCTGGGGGCCAAGGCGCTGCGCGCGGCGGAAGGCGATCAGGCGACCTATTTCACCTGGGGCGGCTACGATATCCCCGAGTTCTTTGCCGAATACCGCGAGAAGCATGGCGGCGAGAACCCCGATTTCGCCATTTTCGGCGCGTCCGAGGAGGCGCTCACCAAGATCCGCGGCGGCTTCGTCGTGGACGTGTCGCACCCCTGCAACCAGTCGGTGCCGCGCTGGGCGGCCTCGGGCCTGTTCCAGCCCGTCGACCGCTCGCGCCTGACACATGGCGCGGACATCATCCCCGAGCTCATCGACCTCCAGGGCAACGATGCCGAGGGTGGTGGCAACTGGATGATTCCCTTCGACTGGGGCCAAAGCTCGATCACCTACCGCACGGACCTTTTCGAGCTCGAGGGCGAGGAAAGCTGGGACATGCTCTGGGACAAGCGCTACGAGGGGCGTCTCGGCAGCCTCGGCGCGGGAGCCGATGCGTGGTGGGTCGGCGCGATCAAGGCGGGTGTGCCGTTCGATCAGCTCGACACCGACGAGGCGTTCGAGAAGATCGGCGCGGTCATGCGCGAGCAGCGGCCGCTGATCCGCATGTATACCGACGACACGACGACCCTCGAACAGGCGCTGGCCTCGGGCGAGCTTGTCGCGGCGCTGACGTGGAACTCGTCGGCGGTGGAGCTTCAGAACGAGGGCGTGCCGGTCAAGTTCGCGCAACCCAAGGAGGGCGCGCTGACCTGGGTCTGCGGGCTGATGATCCACAAGGACGCGCCCAATCTCGAGGCGGCCTATGACGTGATCGACTCGCTGCTCAGCGTCGAGACCGGCAAGTTCCTGGTGGGCGATTACGGCTACGGCCACTCGAACGCCAAGACCTATGACGAGTTCGACGAGGAGACGCTGACGGGTCTCGGCCTGAGCAAGGATCCCACCGAGATCCTGAGCGCGGGCCATTTCCAGATCCCGCAAACGCAGGAGTGGGAATCGAAGATGAACGCCACGTTCGAGCAGATCAAGGCGGGTTTCTGATCCGCTTGGCGGGGCGGTCCATCGCGTCCGCCCCGCCATGACGCCACGGCCGGAAGGCGGCTTTCGGTCGCCCCCGAGCACCGTCCTTTTCCCGAGCGAAAGGCGATCCCGACATGAGCGACAGTCCAGCCCAGATTTCCGAAGCCGTCGAGAGGCCCGAGCCCAAGCCCGCGTCGCGCGGCGGCTTCTCCGGCCTGCTTCAGCGCAGCGAGGTGGCGCGGGGATACACGCTCATCAGCCCGACGCTTCTTTTCCTGACGCTGGGGATCGTGATCCCCTTCATCATCCTCGTCACCATGAGCCTCTGGACCGCGCAGGGCTTCGGCTTCGACATGACGCCCACGACGGCCAATTACGAAGCCGCGTGGAACCAGCCGCTTTACGGCGCGCTTCTGGGCCGGTCGCTCTGGATCTCGGGCTGGGCGACGGTGGCGACGGTCGTCCTGTCCTACCCGATGGCCTATTACGTGGCGTTTCACGTTCACCGCAACAAGATGCTGTGGATCGTCCTCATGACGCTTCCTTTCTGGACAAGCTACCTGCTGCGGGTCTTCGCGTGGAAGGTGGTGCTTGGCTACGAGGGGGTGATCAACTCGGCGCTGATGTCCGCGGGGCTGATCCGCGCACCGCTCGAGTTCCTGCTCTATAGCCCGAACGCGGTGGTGATCACGCTGGCCCATGCCTGGGCCGCTTTCGCGATCCTGCCGCTCTACGTCTCGCTCGAGAAGATCGACCGCTCGCTGCTGGAGGCGGCGACGGACCTGGGCGACGGGCCGGTCGCGCGGTTCTTCCGCGTCACCTTCCCGCTGTCGCTTCCGGGCGTGATCGCGGCGAGCCTGCTGATCTTCATCCCCACGACGGGCGACTACATCACGCCCGCGCTTCTGGGCGGGCCTGACGGGCTGATGATCGGCAACCTGATCCAGCTTCAGTTCGGGCCGGTCAACAACTGGCCCATGGGCGCGACGCTCGCGATCATCCTGATGCTCTGCATCGCGGCCATCGCGGGCATTTTCATGGTAACCACCAAGATCGTGAAGGACCGTATCCTGTGAGCGAGAAGAATTACATCAACCGCCCGAACAGGCCGTTGCAGATCTACGCGATCCTGTTCCTGATCTTCCTCTACGTGCCGGTCCTGTTCCTGCCGCTTTTCAGCTTCAACGACTCGATCTACGTGCGCTTCCCGCTGCAGGGCTTCACGCTCAAGTGGTATGGCGAGCTTTTCGAGCGCGAGCCGGTGTGGAACGCGCTGATGAACAGCGTGAAGGTGGGGATCGCCACGGCGATCTGCGCCACGGGCCTGGGCGTCTTCGCCGCGAAGGCGATCACGCGCTACCGGATGCCGGGCAAGGGGCCGATCGTGGGCTTCGTCATGCTGCCGCTGGTGGTGCCGGGGATCATCTTCGGCGTGGCGCTGCTGGTTCTCCTGAGCCAGATGGGCGTGCCGCTGAGCCTCTACACGGTGACGATCGGACACATGATCGTCTGCCTGCCCTTCGCGATCGCGACGCTTCTGCCGCGCTTCGAGGGGTTCGACGGCTCGATCGAGGAGGCGAGCGCGGATCTGGGCGAGAACGCGTGGTGGACCTTCTGGCGGGTGACCTTCCCGATGGTCTTTCCCGGCATCCTCGCGAGCCTGCTGCTGACCTTCACGATCTCGTTCGACGAGTTCATCATGGCCTTCTTCCTCACCGGGACGGAGCCGACGCTGCCCATGTATATCTGGGGTCAGCTTCGCTTCCCGCAGGAGTTCCCGTCGATCCTCGCGCTGTCGTCGATGATCATCGCGACATCCTTCGTGATCGTCTTCCTCGGCCAGTGGATCAACCGTGACGCCGCCTTCGGCGGCCCGAAAAAGGGCGAAAAGACCAAATGAGCGACAGCGCCTATATCTCCATCCAGAATGTCGACAAGTATTTCGGCAGTTTCCAGGCCATCGACGATGTGACCATCGATATCGCCGAGGCGGAGTTCTTCTCGCTCCTGGGATCGTCGGGCTGCGGCAAGACCACGCTTCTGAGGATGCTCGCGGGGTTCGAGACGCCGACCAATGGCGAGATCTACATCGACGGTCAGCCGATGACCTCGGTGCCGCCGCACCGGCGGCCGGTCAACATGGTGTTCCAGAGCTACGCGATCTTTCCGCATCTCAACGTGCGCGACAACATCGCCTACGGCCTGCGCCGCCAGAAGCTGAGCAAGGCGAAGCGCTACGAGATGGTGGACGAGATGCTCGAGCTGATCGCGCTGCCCGAGTATGGCGACCGCAAGGCCAACGAGCTTTCGGGCGGGCAGAGGCAGCGGATCGCGCTGGCGCGCGCGCTGATCCTGCGGCCCAAGGTGCTGTTGCTCGACGAGCCGCTGGGTGCGCTCGACAAGCAGTTGCGCGAGCAGATGCAGCTCGAGCTGCGCAGCCTTCAGCGGCAGGTGGGCATCACCTTCGTCTTCGTCACCCACGACCAGGAGGAGGCGCTGACGCTGTCGGACCGGATCGCGGTGATGAGCCACGGACGGGTGCTGCAACTCGACACGCCTTCGGGTCTCTACGAGCGGCCGAAGAACCGGCACGTGGCATCCTTCATCGGGACGATGAACTTCTTCGATGCCAAGGTGCGCGAGGCGAAGGGGCCGCAGGTGGTGGTCGAGGCCGAGGGGCTCGGCACGCTGACGGGCACGAGCGGGGAGCGGCATTTTTCCGAAGGCGACAAGGTGCAGGTGGCGATCCGGCCGGAGAAGTTCGTGCTGTCTGAAGAACGGCCCAACGGCGCGGGGCCCGCATACTCGGTGCAGGGGCGGATGGGCAACGCCGCCTACCTGGGCGAGCGGAGCCATTACTTCGTCGAGGTCGACGGCGCCTCGAAACCCATCGCCGTGTCGGAACAGAACACCGGCGTGCGCGTCGCGGGCGACGACTGGGACAGCGATGTCTGGCTGAGCTGGGACGAATCGGCGGTCGTCGTCCTCGCGCCGGAGTGATGCGGGCCGCGCCCGGAACCGAGGCGGGCTGGAGATGAGCAAGGCGAGCGTGAACCTCGACACGGGTCAAAGGCCCGTCCGCCGCACCGCGTCGCGCGAAGTGCGGCGCCGGCAGTTGATCGACGCCACCATCGAGTCGATCAGCCGGCACGGGATTCCGGGCACGACGATGACGACGGTGACGGGTATCGCGGGGCTGTCGCTGGGACTGGTGAATTTCCACTTCAAGACCAAGCGCGCGCTGTTCGAGGAGACGCTGCGCCACCTGGCGGATGAATACCTGCGCTATTGGCGCGGCGCGATCGCGGCGGCGGGCGAGGCGCCCGAGGCGCGGCTGGCGGCGATGGCACGGGCGCAGTTCCATCCCGATCTCTGCAACCGGCGCAAGCTCACCGTCTGGTTCGCCTTCTACGGCGATCCGGAGTTCCGCGGCGCCTATCGCGAGGTCATGTCGAGCGTCGACGAGGAGCGGTGGGAGGCGTCCTCGGCGCTGTGCGCCGAGATCTGCGAGGCCGGGGGCTATGACGCGGTGACGCCCCGCGACGTGGCGGTCACGCTCGAGGGAATGTATGACGGGTTCTGGCTCAACATGCTGCTTTATCCCGAGGAATTCGGGGCCGAGGATGCACGGGCGCGGGTGGCGGCCTACCTCGCCGCGATCTTTCCGCGGCATTTCGGAGCCGGCGCGGAATGAGCCGCGATCCGCGTTACGACGTGCTGTTCGAGCCGGTGCGCATCGGCCCGGTGACGGCGCGCAACCGGTTCTACCAGGTGCCGCATTGCAACGGGATGGGGCGGATGCACCCCTCGTCGGTCGCGCGGATGCGGGGCATCAAGGCCGAGGGCGGCTGGGCCGTCATCTGCACCGAGGAGGTGGATTTCCACGTCTCGGGTGAAAGCACGCCCTATAACGAGGGGCGGCTCTGGGACGACGCCGACATTCCCTACATGGCGCGGATGACCGACGCGGTGCACGCGCATGGCGCGCTCGCGGGGATCGAGCTTGCCCATCCGGGCGGGGCGGCGGCCAACCTCTACAGTCGCGAGGTGCCGGTGGGGCCGTCGGTGCGCCCGGTGGATGCGCATCTTCCGGTGCAGGTGCGCGCGATGGACCGCGCCGACATCCGCGAGATGCGCAGGTTGCACGTGGAGGCCGCGACGCGCGCGAAGCGGGCCGGATTCGACGTGATCTACGTGTATGCGGGGCACCAGCTGACCGTGCTCATGCATTTCCTGAGCCGGGCGCGAAACACGCGCAGCGATGAATATGGCGGGAGCCTCGAGAACCGTGCGCGCCTCCTGCGCGAGGTGCTGGAGGACACGAAGGAGGCCGTGGGCGACAGTTGCGCCATCGCGTTGCGGTTCGCCGTCGATGAGCTGAGCGGCCCGGCGGGGATCGAGGCCGGGAACGAGGGGCGCGACCTGGTGGAGATGCTGGCCGACCTGCCGGACCTATGGGATGTGAACGTCTCGGCCTGGGAGCATGACAGCCAGTCCTCGCGCTTCGCCGAGGAAGGCTTCCAGGAGGACTAC
The DNA here is from genome assembly GCF_019599045.1 of Roseovarius sp. SCSIO 43702. Taxonomy (NCBI): domain Bacteria; kingdom Pseudomonadati; phylum Pseudomonadota; class Alphaproteobacteria; order Rhodobacterales; family Roseobacteraceae; genus Roseovarius; species Roseovarius sp. SCSIO 43702. Next base: position 3,286,118 of record NZ_CP080623.1, on the reverse strand, counting down.
ACCCGGTTCGTCAAGGAGGTGACGTCAAAGCCGGTGGTGGGCGTGGGGCGCTATACCTCGCCCGACAGGATGGTGTCGCTCGTCAAGTCGGGGCACATGGACTTCATCGGCGCCGCGCGCCCGTCGATCGCCGACCCGTTCCTGCCGAAGAAGATCGAGGAGGGGCGGGTCGAGGATATCCGCGAGTGCATCGGCTGCAACATCTGCGTCTCGGGGGACCAGCAGGTCGCGCCCATTCGCTGCACGCAGAATCCGACCATGGGCGAGGAGTGGCGGCGCGGCTGGCATCCCGAGCGCATCGCGCGCGCGCACAGAAGGGAAAGCGTGCTGGTGGTGGGCGCGGGTCCGGCGGGGCTCGAGGCCGCGCGGGCGCTGGGGCAGAGGGGTTACGAGGTGACGCTGGCGGAGAAGGGCAGCGCGCTGGGCGGGCGGCTCCTGCGGGAGCGGGAATTGCCGGGCCTCAATGCGTGGTTCCGGGTGGTGGATTACCGCGCCTACCAGATCGGCCAGATGCCCAATGTGCAGGTCTATCTCGAAAGCGAGGTGGACGCGGCGATGATCGCGGAGCTTGCGCCCGATCACGTGGCGCTGGCCACCGGCGCGCACTGGGTGACCACCGGCGAGGGGCGGAGCCATGCGGGCCCCATCCCCGCCGCGAAGGGCATGACCATCCTCGGCCCCGATGACGTGATGGCCGGGAAGGCGCCCGAGGGGCCGGTCGTGATCTTCGACGACGATCACTATTACATGGGGGGCGCGCTGGCCGAGAAGCTGCGCGCGGAAGGTCATGCCGTCACGCTCGTCACGCCGGCGCCGGTGGTGTCGGAATGGACGCGGTTCACGCTCGAGCAGGGACGCATCCAGACGCGCCTCATGGAGATGGGCGTGCGCATCGTGCCCCTGCACACGCTCTCGGCGATCGCGGGGGACCGGGTGACGCTGGCCTGTGTCTACACGGGTCGCGAAACGCAGGTGGCCTGCGCCTGTGTCGTGCCGGTGACGATGCGCCGCCCCGAAGAGCACCTGTGGCACGCGCTGCAGGAGGCGGGGGCCGAAAATGTCACCCGGATCGGTGACGCGCTCGCCCCCGGCACCATCGCCGCCGCCGTGTGGTCGGGCCATCGCTATGCGCGCGAACTGGGCGAGCGCGCGGCGGACGCGGTGCCCTTCGCCCGCGAGATCGCCCAGCTCGCGCCGGAGGAGAGCTGATGCCCCGCGATACCACGCGTGATCCGCGCTATGACATCCTGTTCGAGCCGGTGAAGATCGGGCCGGTGACGGCGAAGAACCGCTTCTACCAGGTGCCGCATTGCACCGGCATGGGCTACCTGCGGCCGCGCACCCTGGCCGCGATGCGGGGGATCAAGGCCGAGGGCGGCTGGGGCGTGGTGTCGACGGAATACAACTCGATCCATCCCACCTCGGACGACCTGCCGCATCCGTCGGCGTCGCTCTGGGACGGAAGCGACGTGCGGGCGCATCGGCTGATGACCGAGAAGGTGCACGAGCACGGGGCGCTGGCGGCGGCCGAGCTCTGGTATGGCGGGGCGCGGTCGGCCAATATCCTGACGCGCGAGGTGCCGATGGACGTGGGCGCGATGCCCAACCTTGCCGGTCATCCGTTCCAGGCGCGGGCGATGGACAAGGCCGATATCCGTGACTTCCGCCGCTGGCACCGGGAGGCCGCGATCCGGGCGCGCGATGCGGGGTTCGACATCGTCTATGTCTATGCGACGCATACCTACCTTCTGTCGAACTTCCTGCATCCCCGGATCAACCGGCGCATGGATGAATATGGCGGCAGTCTCGAGAACCGCACCCGCCTTGTCCGCGAACTGATCGAGGAGGCGAAGGAGGCGGTGGGCGACCGCTGTGCCGTGGCCGTCCGCTTCGCGGCGGACGAGGAGATCGGCGAGGACGGCCGCCCCATCGCGGGCGAGCGGCGCGAGATGCTCGAGATGATGGCCGAACTGCCGGACCTGTGGGACATCAACATCGCCGACTACAGCCTCGAGATGGGTGTGTCGCGGTTTGCACGGGAGGGGGCGCTTGAGCCCTACATGACGTGGGTCAAGCAGGTGACGACGAAGCCCGTGGTGACGGTGGGCCGCTTCACCTCGCCCGACACGATGGCGGGATGGGTGCGGCGCGGCGTGGTCGATTTCATCGGGGCCGCGCGCCCGTCCATCGCCGACCCGTTCCTGCCGAAGAAGATCGAGGAGGGCCGCGTCGGGGATATCCGCGAGTGCATCGGTTGCAACATCTGCTACTCGGGCGACAGTATCGGCACGCCCATCCGCTGCACGCAGAACCCCACGATGGGCGAGGAGTGGCGCAAGGGGTGGCATCCCGAGCGGATGAACCCCAAGGGCGAGAGCGAGAGCGTGCTGATCGTGGGCGCGGGGCCTGCCGGGCTCGAGGCCGCGCGGGCGCTGGGCGAACGGGGATACCGGGTGATGCTGGCCGAGGCGGAGGAGCACCTGGGCGGGCGGGTCACGCGCGAGGCGACGATGCCGGGATTCGCGGAATATGCGCGCGTGCGCGACTGGCGCGAGGGGCAGATGCGCGAGATGGTGAATGTGGACATTTTCCGTGCGAGCCGGATGGGGGCCGAGGACGTGCTGGCCGTGGGCGCCGATCACGTGGCGCTGGCCACCGGGGCGCGCTGGCTTCGGGACCGGTTCGACGACGGCGTGCGCGCGGCAGTGGCCGGGGAGGGTGCGGCGATCTTCACCCCCGACGACATCCTGGCCGGGCGAATGCCCGAGGGCCGCGTCGTGGTCTATGACGAGGACGGCTATTACATGGGCGGTGCCGTGGCCGAGATGGTGCGCCAGGCGGGGCGGGGCGTCACGCTCGTGACCCCGCGCGACGCGATCTCGGACTGGGCCGGCAAGACCTCGGAGCGGTGGCGGGTGCGCGCGCACCTGATGGCGATGGGGGTGGACTGCGTGGTGTCGCAGGCGCTGACGTGGTTCGACGGGGGCGAAGTGCGGCTTCGGTGCCAATACACGGGTGCGGAAAGCGCGCGCCCGGCGGATGCGGTCGTGATGGTGACGCAGCGCGCGCCGGAGGATGCGCTGTGGCAGGCGCTCGGGGGGCGCGAGTTGCCCTTCACGCTTGCGCGGATCGGGGATTGCAACGCGCCCGCGATCATCGCGGCGGCGGTCTATGCCGGGCATCGCTATGCGCGCGAGTTGGACGAGGCGCCGCGCCCGTTGCGCCATGACCGCGTGGACGTGGGACGCACGGACGAGGGCGTGCATCTACGCGAGGAGGGCGAGCGATGAACGATGAACCTGTTCCCGGCCAGACCTATCTCGAGACGCTTCAACTTTATTACGAGGAGGAGATCGAGGGGGAGGCCTATTTCACCGCGATCGCCGAGCGGCTGGAGGGGGACGCGCGCGAGAAGATGCAGCTTCTGGCGGATGTGGAGACGCGCGCGGCGGAGGTGACCGCCCCGCTTTTGCAGCGACACGGCCTGACCCCGCGCCCGCGCGACGAGCTGCACGCAGAGGGGCGCAAGCAGGCGGCGTCGGTCGGGGCGGAGTATGACGCGCTGATCGCGCGCTGGCGCAGGGAGTTCCCGCGCTACATGGAGGATTTCGCGCGGCTCGAGGCGATGGCCCCCGAACGCGATCTGCCCGCACTGCGGGAACTGACGCGCCACGAGACGGCGGCGATCGCCTTCCTCGAGGCCGAGGCGAAGGGAGAGGCCGACAGCGCGCGCCACCTGCGCGCCTACCTGGAACGGGCCGCGCCATGAGGCGGGCGGCGCTTCTGGCGGGGGTGCTGGGCATGGCGGCGCTGGCGGCGGGTGTGGTGCTGATCACCCGGGGCGGCGGCGAGGTTACGGCGGAGCCGGACTACGGCTGCTCAAGTTGCGACGCGCGCAAGCAGGGGTTGGCGGAGAAGCGCGAGAAGCTGCGCGACGCGAGCGGGGAATGACGGCGCTCGGCCACCTCTTCTCGCCGCTGACGATCCGGGGGCAGACCATACGCAATCGTATCTTCTCGACCGGGCACATGACGGTGATGCTCGAGAACGGCCAGCCGACCGCGCGGATGGCGGCCTATCACGCGGCGCGCGCCGAGGGTGGGGCGGGGCTCATCATCCTCGAGGCTGCTCGGGCGCATCCTTCGGGCGACTCGGGCCGCGCTGCGATCGGGGCCCATGACGATGCATGCATCGCGGGATATGCCATGCTGGCCCGCGCGGTGCAGCCGCATGGCGCGCGGCTTTACGGGCAGCTGACGCATCCGGGCCGCGAGATGGGCCTTGCCGCGGACGGGACGCTGCCGGTGGCGCATGCGCCCTCGGTCGTGCCCAATGAGCGGTTCCACGTCATGCCGCGCGAGATGCCGGTCGCGATGATCCGCGAGATCGTCGCGGGCTTCGGCGCGGCGGCCGGGCGGATGGCGCGCGCGGGGCTTGACGGGATCGAGGTGGTGGCTTCGCATGGCTACCTCCTGAGCCAGTTCCTGAACCCGCGGATCAACCGCCGCACGGATGCCTATGGCGGCAGTGATGACAACCGCCTGCGCTTCGTTCGCGAGGTGCTGGAGGCGGTGCGGGCCGGGGCGGGTGACGGGCTGGTCGTAGGGTTGCGTCTTTCGGGCGAGGATCGCGATCACGACGGGCTGGAACAGGTCGAGATGGCCGATATCGCCGTGACGCTGGCCGGGGATGGCGTGCTCGATTACCTCAACGTGGCGGCGGGCACTTCGGCGGGCTTGGCCGGGTCGACGCATATCGTGCCGCCGATGGCCTGCGAGGTGGGCTATACCGCGCCGCTGGCGGCCGCGATCCGGGCGCGCGTGGACCTGCCGGTCTTTGTCGCCGGGCGGATCAACCAGCCGCAGGACGCGGAAGGGATACTGGCCACCGGGCAGGCGGATATGTGCGGGATGACGCGCGCGCTCATCTCGGACCCTGACATGCCCGCAAAGGCGCAGGAGGGGCGGTTTGACGATATCCGGGCCTGCGTCGCCTGCAACCAGGCCTGTATCGGGCACATGCTGAACGGCTATCCGATTTCGTGCATCCAGCGGCCCGAGACGGGGCGCGAGCTCGAGTTCGGGCGCATGGAGCCGGCGGAGCGGCCGCGCCGGGTGCTGGTGGCAGGCGGCGGGCCGGCGGGGATGAAGGCCGCCGTGACCGCGGCGCGGCGCGGCCACGAGGTGACGCTCTGCGAGGCGTCCGGGCGGCTGGGCGGGCAGGTGCACCTGGCGCAGGCGCTGCCGGGGCGGGCGGAGTTCGGGGGTGTGACGACGAACCTGGCCCGCGAGGTCGAACGCGCGGGGGTGGCGGTGCGGCTGAAGGCGCCCGTCACGCGCGCGATGGTCGAGGCGGAAGCGCCCGAGGTCGTGATCGCCGCCACCGGCGCGCGGCCCCATGCGCCGGCGATCGAGGGGGTGGACGAGGCGCATGTGCTGGATGCGTGGCAGGTGCTCGACGGGGCCAACACCGGCGCGCGGGTCGTGATCGCGGACTGGCGCGCGGATTGGGTGGGGCTGGGCCTTGCCGAGATGCTGGCGCGGAAGGGCTGCCACGTGCGGCTGGCGGTCAACGCGCCGATGGCGGGACAGGCGATACCGCAATATGTCCGCGACAAGTGGCTGGGCGATCTGCATCGGTTGGGGGTCGAGATCGCGCCCTACCTGCGGCTTTTCGGGGCGGACGGTGAAAGCGCGTGGTTCCAGCATGTCCTGAGCGGCGAGCCGGTGGAGATGGAAGCGACCGATACGCTTGTCACCGCCTTGGGTCACGCGCCGGACACGGCGCTTGCCCGCGCGCTCGACGGGTGGGCGGGCGAGTTGCACGAGATCGGCGACTGCCTGAGCCCGCGCACGGTCGAGGAGGCCGTGCTCGAGGGGTTGCGGGCGGGCGCGGCGGTCTGAGCAAGCCCGGATGCGGCGCCCGGCAAGCCAAGTCTTGATCGGGAGGCCGGGGCGCGCCATGATCCCGCGCGGGAGAGGGACGGAGAGGGGCCGAAGACCATGTCGAAAGCGATGGAAATCGCCGCCGAGAGGTTCGCGCGGGGCGAGATCACGCGCGCCGAATTCGAGGATATCCGCGAGGCGCTGGGCGCAGCCGTGGCGCGGGGCGGCGAAAGCGCGGTGGAGGCGGGGGCCACGGGCGCGCCCCTGCCCACCGGCACGCAGGCCGCCGCGCCGCTGACCGCCGCCGCGCCCGCTGGGCCGCGGCCCGCCGCGCAGGACGTCACCGGCATCGCCCGCACGCTTGCGATCTTCCTGCACGCGTCGGCGGGTGTCTCGATCATCGCGGCCGTGTTGATCGCGGTGCAGGGCACGCCCGAGGCGCGCTATGCGATGACGCTCGCGCTCGAGACAAGCCCCGGCCTGCTGGCGGTCACGCTTCTGCCCTCGATCGTGGCGACGGTGCTCTATCTCGTGTGGAAGAAGAAGAGCACCGACACGCTCGTGGCGCTCAGGGGGCCGCAATCGGTGACACCCGCGGGCGCGGTCTATTGGTATTTCGTGCCGGTGGCGTTCTTCTGGAAACCCTACGAAGCGATGCGCAACCTGGTCACGGGGTTCGGGATCACGCAGGATCGGCACTGGCTTCTGCCGCTCTGGTGGGGGGTGTTCTGGGGCAACGTGGCCTTCGGGCTGCTGATCGGGATGATCTTTGCCGAGGGTGTTTCGTCATCGTCGCAGGCGCGCGCCTACGTGGTCTTCTCGATGATGATGTACCTGGCCGGCGCGGTGTCGTTCTTCGTGACATGGATGCTGGTGGACGCGGTGACGACTGCCGAGCGCCGGTCCCTGCGCGACGCGGGGCATGTGACGGGGCGCAGCGCATAGCCCGGTGAGGCCGCGTCGCGGCGCCAACCTTCGCGGTGTGTCGCGGCGGTTCGCTATCAGCTTTTCGAATATCCATTTCCCCCGTGAGGCGACGCGCGGGACGCTCTTTTCGTGTACGTTGAGGCAGGCGATTGGCCGCGATTATTGCAACGTGAGGATGAGACATTGACCGATTTCGAGGCGATGCGCCGGCAATTCGACCTGCCGGAGGGCATGATCTATCTGAACGGCAATTCGCTGGGGCCGATGCCGAAGGCGTCCGTGCCGGCGATGACGGATTTCCTCAACGACGAATGGCGCACCGAGCTCATCAAGGGCTGGAACACGAAAAACTGGTTCATGCAGACCAACACGCTGGGCGACCGTGTCGGACGGTTGATCGGCGCGCCCGAGGGGACGACCGTTGTGGGCGATACCCTCTCGATCAAGGTGTTTCAGGCGGTCGCCGCCGGGATGGCGATGGTGCCGGATCGCCACGTGATCCTGTCGGACAATGGCAATTTTCCCACCGATCTCTACATGGTCGAGGGGCTGATCAAGCTGAAGGATGCCGGCTACACGCTGCGCACGCCGGACCCCGAGGATCTGATGGCCGGCATCACCGAGGAGGTCGGCGTGGTGATGATTACCGAGGTAGATTACCGCACCGGGCGGCGCCATGACATGCGCGCGATCATCGACAAGGCGCATTCCGTCGGCGCGGTCGTGGTCTGGGATCTGGCGCATTCGGCGGGCGCGGTGCCGGTCGATGTGGGCGGGTGCGACACGGATTTCGCCATCGGCTGCACCTACAAGTACCTGAATGGCGGGCCGGGTTCGCCCGCGTTCATCCACGTGGCGCCGCGCCTTCTGGATACGGTCGAGCCGTTCCTTTCGGGCTGGTACGGGCACGAGGCGCCCTTTGCCTTCGACACCGATTACCGCCCCATGCCCGGCCGGATCGAGCGGATGCGCATCGGCACGCCGTCCATTGCATCCTTCGTGCTGCTGTCGGGCGCGTTGGATATCTGGGACCAAGTGGACATGGACGCGTTGCACGCGAAATCGGTGGACCTGTCCGAGCTTTTCATCCGCGAGGTCGAATCGCGCTGTCCCGCGCTGAAACTGGTCAGCCCGCGCGACCCGATGGCGCGGGGCAGCCACGTCTCGTTTGCATACGAGAACGGCTATGCCGCGATGCAGGCGCTGATCGCCGACAACGTGATCGGCGATTTCCGGGCGCCGGATGTCATGCGCTTCGGCATCACGCCGCTTTTCATCGGGGAGGCCGAGATCCTGGGCGCGGTGGACAAGCTGGAGGCGATCCTGAAGGAGGAACGCTGGAAGGATGAGAGGTTCCAGAAGCGCTCGCTCGTGACATGACCGCGAAGAACATCCTTTTCATCATGTGCGATCAACTGCGGTGGGATTACCTCGGCTGCACGGGCCATCCGTCGATCCGCACCCCGAATATCGACGCGCTGGCCGAACGCGGCCTGCGCTTCGATCGGGCCTATGTGCAATCGCCGATCTGCGGGCCGAGCCGGATGAGCTTCTATACCGGGCGCTATGTGCGCAGCCACGGATCGACGTGGAACATGGTGCCGCTCAAGCTGGGTGAGCGGACGCTGGGCGAATACCTGCGCCCGCTGGGCCTGCGCACGGTGCTCTGCGGCAAGACCCACATGACCGCCGATACCGAGGGGATGGAGCGTCTGGGCGTGTCGAAGGCGTCGGAGATCGGCGCGCTGGTGGCGGAATGCGGCTTCGAGGTGTGGGACAGGCTGGATGGCGTGCATCCCACGGGGGGCAAGCAGCCGTCGCATTACAACGACTACCTCGCCGCCCAAGGGTACGAGGGCGAGAATCCGTGGCAGGACTGGGCCAATTCCGCCGAGGATGCGGATGGCGCGATCCTTTCAGGCTGGCTGATGAAGAACGCCCGCCGGCCCGCGCGGGTGCGTGCCGAGGATTCGGAAACGAACTACACCACTACTCGCGCCATCGAATTCATCGCGCAGGCGGGCGACGATCCGTGGTGCCTGCATCTGAGCTATATCAAGCCGCATTGGCCCTATATCGCGCCCGCGCCCTATCATGAGATGTATGGCGCAAACGATGTTCCCGCCGCCACCCGCGATGAGTCCGAGCGCGCGGATCCCCATCCGCTGCTCGCCGCCTACCAAGCGCATCGCACGTCGAAATGCATGTCCCGCGACGAGGTGCGCCGCGCGGTGATCCCGGCCTATATGGGGCTCATCACGCAGATCGACGACCAGATCGGGGTGCTGATGCGGCACCTCGAAGAGGCGGGAAAGCTGGACGACACGCTGATCGTCTTTACCTCGGATCACGGCGATTACCTGGGCGATCACTGGCTGGGCGAGAAAGAGCTGTTTCACGAGCAATCGGTGCGCATCCCGCTGATCGTGGTCGACCCGGACCGCCGCGCCGACGCGACGCGCGGGCAGGTCAATAGCGACCTTGTCGAGGCGATCGACCTTGTCCCGACCTTCATAGAGGCGTCGGGGGGCGCGGTGCCGGATCACATCCTCGAAGGGCATTCGCTGCTGCCGCTTCTGCACGGCGAAGGAGGCTGGCCGCGCGACATCGCCGTTTCGGAATATGATTTCGCCTTTCGCGAGGCGCGGGTGCTGCTGGGGAGCGCGGTGCGCGACAGCCGGGCGGTGATGCTCTTCGACGGGCGCTGGAAGATGGTGCATGTGACCGGCTATCGCCCGATGCTGTTCGATCTGGACAGCGATCCGCAGGAGTTCACCGATCTGGGTGACGATCCCGCCCATGCCGCCACGCGCGAGAGGCTGGGCGCCGCGCTGCTGCGCTGGACCGAGCGGCTGCGCAACCGGACCACGATGAGCGACGCGCGGGTCGAGGCGTTGACCGAGATCGAGATGGATGAGGGCATCTGGATCGGCTTCTACGACGAGGCCGATGTCGCGCGCGGCAAGAAGGCGCCCAAGGGCCGGTCCTGATCCGAACCGGCCCCCGTGCTCAGACGATTTCCATGCTGTGCGAGATGTTCTTGACGTTCATGTAATTCTCGAGCCCCTCGGTGCCGCCCTCGCGGCCATAGCCGCTGGACTTCACGCCGCCGAAGGGGGTCTCGGGCAGCGACGCCTCGAGCGTGTTGAACGAGATGTTGCCGGCCTCGACCTCGTCGGTCATCCGGTCGATATAGTCGGCGCGGTTGGTGAAGCCGTAGGCGGCGAGGCCGAAGGGCGTTGCATTCGCGTTGGAAATCGCCTCGTCCAGTGACGCCACCGGGTTGATGACGGCGAGCGGGCCGAAGGGCTCCTCCTGCATCACATTCGCGTTCTCGGGCACGTTGGCGAGGACGGTGGGTTCGAAGAAATAACCCTTGTTGCCGATCCGTCCGCCGCCGGTGAGCACCTCCGCCCCCTTGGCGCGCGCGTCCTCGACCAGGGCCGACAGTGCGGGCACGCGGCGGTCGTTGGCCAGCGGCCCCATCTCGACGCCGTCCTCGATGCCGTTGCCGACGACGGTGGCCTTGGCGCGCTTGACGAAGCCTTCGACGAAGGGCTCGAAGATGCTCTCATGCACGAAGAAGCGGGTGGGCGATGTGCAGACCTGCCCGGCGTTGCGGTACTTGCGGACGGCGCTGCTGATGGCCGCCTTCTCCACGTCGGTATCCTCGCAGACGATGACCGGCGCATGGCCGCCCAGTTCCATCAGCACGCGAGTCATGTTTTCCGACGCGAGCGTGGTCAGGTGCCGCCCCACGGCAGTCGAGCCGGTGAAGGCCACCAGCCGTACGGGTTCCTGCGCGATCAGGTGGCCGGAGATCTCGGCCGGTTCACCGAATACGAGGTTGAGCACCCCCGCGGGCAGGCCCGCGTCGTGGAACGCCTTCACGATATGCTGCGCGCCGGCCGGGGTTTCCTCGGCGGCCTTGAGGATGATCGAACAGCCGCTGGCCAGCGCGCCCGCGATCTTGCGGCAGGGCTGGCTCATGGGGAAGTTCCAGGGGGAGAGGCCCAGCACCACGCCCACCGGCTCGTGATGCACGATGTAGCGCACGCCGTGGGCCGAGGGGATGACGCGCCCATAGGTGCGGGTCGCTTCGCCCGCGTCCCATTCGATGAACTCGGCGCCCCGGATCACCTCGAGCCGCGCCTGTTTGAGGGGCTTGCCATGCTCGGCGGTGATGGATTGCGCGATCTCCTCCTGCCGCTCGCGCAGGAGCCGCGCGGCCTTGAGCATGAGATCGGCGCGGTCGCGGGGGGCGGTGCGGCGCCAGGTGCGGAACCCGTCCTCGGCCGCGCTCAGCGCGTCGTCGAGATCCGAGACACGGGCGCGGGGGAGGCGGCCGATCTCGGCCTCGGTCGCCGGGTTGACGACCGCCATGTCCTCGGGCGTCTTGCGCCATTCACCGCCGATATAGAGTTTGAGATCGGGATAGTTGCTCATGGGACCCTCTCGAAGTCATGCTGTCGGGACGAAGGTCACATATTCGCGGCAATTGGCTCAATTGAATTGAACGGATACTGGTATCGGTTTCCGTGATACCCCGGCAACTCACCTCGCCGCCGCCTCGTCGCGCAGGGCGGACAGGAAGGCGCGGCCTGCGGGCGAAAGGCTGTTCTTGCCGCGATAGGAGACGCCGACGGGCCGCCCGCCGAACGGCACGTCCCAGTCGATCGAGGCCAGAAGCCCGGCCTCGACGTCGAGCGCCGCCACGTGGGCCGGGAGCAACCCGATCAGGTCATGCGAGCGCAGAAGCGCGCGGTTGGCGAGGTAGGAGACCGACTCGATCACGATAGCGGGCAGGTATTGCCCCTGCTTGATGAAGAACTGGTCGGTCTGCCGCCGGAGCGTCGTTTCGACCGGGGGCAGGATCCAGCCATAGGGCTTGAGCCGCTCGAAGGAGACGTCGGCGGCCCCGGCGAGCGGATGCTGCGGGCCGGCGACGATCATCACCCGTTCGTCGAAGAAGGTCTCCTGCTCGATCCGGGCGCGGTGCCGGTGGCTGGGAAGGCGGCCGACGATCATGTCGATCTCGCCCGAGCGCAGGGCGGGCATCAGCGCCTCGTTGGTGCCCTCGACGATCTTGATCGCGACGTTGGGCCGGGTCTGCAGGAGCCGCTTGATGGCCCGGGGCAGGAGGTTGGGGGAGGCGGCGAGCAGGGTGCCGACGACGACGCGGCCGCTGTTGCCCTCGTTCAGGTCATCGAGCTCCTGCGCGGCGGTCGAGACCTGCGCGAAGATGAGCTTGCCGTGCCGGATCAGCGCCTCGCCGAAGACGGTGGGCACGACGCCGCGATTGGTGCGCTCGAAGAGCTGAACCTCGAAGTCGATCTCGAGATCCTGGATCATCTTGGTCGCGGCGGGCTGCGAGATGCCCAGATCGCGCGCGGCGTGCTGGATGTTGCCATGTTCGCCCACCTTCACCAGCAGGCGAAGCTGACGCAGCTTGAGGCGCGTAAGGGCGCGGTCGACGATGCGGGTGTGGTTGGAGACCATGCGTGCCTCAGGTCGTGACCGGGGCGCGGCGGCGCTCGATGGCGGCGATGACGCTCATCGCGGCGAGGGCGGAACTGCGCGGGTTGTCGGGCAGGGCCTTGCCCTCGATACGGAAGCTGAAGCTGCCGAAAGTGCCGGAGGCGTGGATCTCGTGGATATTGGCGGTCACGTCCGGATCGGCGATCAGCCGCGCGCGGGTCTTGTCGAAGCCCATCCCGGCGAGTGCCACGGCGGCGGCGACATTGGCGTTCTTGGGATACTCCGTTGCCGCCTGCCGTGCGGTACCGTCGAAATGGGTGGCGGCGGCGGTCAGGCGGTCGAGGTCGATGCGGTCCTCCGCCGGGGAGCCGCGCCAGCCCGCGGGGGGTTTGCGGCCCGTGTAGGTGACTTCGGCGAGCCCGCCCACCCGTGCGGCCTGCAGGCAGTCGAGCGCGCCGATGGCGCCGCTTGCGAGGTGAAGCTGCGCGGAGCCGGATCGTGCCGCGTCGGTGAGGGACCGCTCCAGGTCCGGGTCGGCCAGCGCGCCGAGTGACACGGTAATCAGGTCGATGCCGCGCCCGAGGATCGCCGCGCCGTGTTCGATCAGCGCCGCGTGCCCGGCGCAATCGACCATCAGATCGAGATCGGAGGGTAGATCGGCCACGCTCCCGACGCGGCGGACGCGCGTACCGTTCGGCCCGTCCAGCCGCGCGGGCCGCACGAGCACCACGTGCGGGCCGTACCCGGCCGCGCCGAGCTTTTCCGCCACGAAACGACCGATGGCACCTTCGCCGACAAGTCCGATCTTCATAAGCGTCTCTCCTCACCCGGAGTCTATAAATGAAACTCCAGCGCGATTGCTATAGTATTTTTGGATAGCCAATTCAGGCCGTTCCGATTGGCATTCATGCGATCCGGGCGTTTTAGTGGTGGCGAAGCAACCGCCACGATCCTTCGGAGCCCTACCATGGAATATGCAAAGCACGAGGCCAAGGCCCATGCCCGCGAGACGATGCGGGGCATCTGGGCCGCCGCGCTCAACCCGTTCGACGATGACCTCGCGCTCGATGAGGCGGGGCTGCGGCGCAATATCCGTCACTGGATCGACGACCTGGAGATCCGGGGCCTCTTCATCGCGGGCAAGCAGGGCGAGTTCTGGTCGATGTCCGTGGACGAGCGCAAGCGCAACATGAGCATCGCCGCCGACGAGTGCGCGGGCAAGGCGGGCACGATCATGTCGATCTCGGACCAGAACGTCGATACCGTGCTGGAGCTTGGCCGCCATGCGCAGGAGTGCGGCGCGGATTACGTGGTGGTGCACGCGCCGATGCTGAGCTTCTGCCATGAGCGCGACGAGGTTCTCTACAACTATTACAAGTATCTCTGCGACCGTCTGGATATCGGCATCGCCATGTGGAGCCATCCCGACAGCGGCTACCTGATGGAGCCCGAGACCTGCGCGCGCATTGCCGAGCTGCCCAATATCATGGCGATCAAATACTCGGTCCCGCGCGAGATGTATGCGCGGCTGACGAAGATGGTGGGTGACAAGATCCTGGTCTCGACCTCGTCCGAGGAAGAATGGCTCGACAATATCGAGGAACTGGGCTGGCAGCTTTACCTCTGTTCCTCGCCGCCCTACCAGTTGCAGACCGCGAAGGACCGCCGGATGCGCGAATATACCGAGCTGGCCTTTGCCGGAAAGTTCGACGAGGCGCGGCGCGTGCGCGACAGCCTCGACCCGGTGCGCGACGCGATCAAGCGCACCAGGCCCGGCGGCAAGCCCACGGCGCATGGCAAATACTGGCAGGAATTGCTGGGCCAGGTCGGCGGGCGCGTGCGTCACCCGATGCTGGAACTGACCGACGCGGAAAAGGCCGCGACGTCGAAAGCCTTCGAGAATTGCGGCCTGAAACTCTGATGCTTGCGGCATGACCGGCGAAGGGTTCGCGCTCCTCGCGGCCCTGTCCTACGGGCTGGCCGGGGTCACGATCGTCAGGGGCAAGGCCTCGGCGCGCGGCGACAACGGCGTGTTCCTGTCGGTCGTGCTGACGGCGGCGGTGTCCGGCGCCCTGTGGCTGGGCTGGGGGCAGGTCCGTCTCGCGGCGGTGGCGAGCCTCGACGCGGTCGAACCCATCGCCGTCTTTCTCGCGGCGGGGCTCTTCTCGATGGTTCTGGGGCGCACGACGATGTACCGCGCGACCGAGCAGATCGGCCCCGTGGCGGCCAGCCTGCTGCGGCGCCTGACGCCGGTGATCGCGCTGCCGATCGGGGTGGTGTTCCTGGCGGAGTTTCCCGCCGCGCAGACCTATTTCGGGGCCGGTCTGGTGATTGCGGGTGTGATGCTCCATATCGGCCGGCCCGCGCGGACACCGGGGGACGGCCCGGGGCTCGGCTGGCTTCTGGGCGTCGGGTCGGCGGCGTTCTACGCGGTCTCCTACGTGCTGCGAAGCCACGGGCTCGATCAGCTTCCCGACGCTGCGTTCGGCACCTTCATCGGCGCGCTGGCGGGCCTTGCGTGGATGATGGGTGCCGCGCTGACCCGCGCCGGCGGTCCCGCGCGGTTGCGCCGGTTGCTGACCGACCGGGGGCCCTGGCACTGGCTCACGGCGGCGGCACTGAGCGCGGGGCAGATATTCCAGTTCTTCGCGCTGAAATCCGCCCCGGTCGTCGTGGTCGCGACGCTGGGGTCGCTCGAAGTCTTCTTCACCGCCCTTCTGGGTGTGGTCCTGATCGGGGCCGGGGCCGTGACCGCGCGGCGGATATGGCTGCCCGCGCTCCTTGCCGTCGCGGGCACGGTCCTCCTGATGTCATAGCATCCCGCTATCGGGATAACCGATAACGGATTTCCCGGAATTCATTATTTCTTCGGGGCAAGTTGACTTACGCTTGCCTCTGGAGATGCAGTGCCAGCCGGAGGAAAGCACATGTCAAATCACCCGACACTCAAGCCGTTCAACTTCAAGAAATGGGTGGAGGAGAACGCCGACAAGTTGCGCCCGCCCGTGGGCAACCAACTGCTGCACAAGGAAGGCGACATGATCGTCATGGTCGTGGGCGGCCCCAACACCCGCGTCGATTTTCACGACGATCCGGTCGAGGAATGGTTCTTTCAGCAGAAGGGCGACATGATGCTGAAGATCGCCGATGGCGGGAAGATCTATGACGTGCCGGTGCGCGAGGGCGAGGTTTTCATGCTGCCGCCGCATGTCCGGCACGCGCCCCAGCGTCCGCAGGAAGGGTCGATCGGGATCGTCGTCGAGGCCCCGCGTCAGCCCGGAATGACCGAGGGGTTCGAGTGGTATTGCTTCAACTGCGAGGGCCTCGTGCATCGCGAGGAAGTGACGCTCGACGGGCCGGACGGGATCGTGACGGCGCTGCCCAAGATCTACGACAAGTTCCACAACAGCACCGAGGCGCGGACCTGCCCCGGTTGCGGCGAGGTCCACCCCGGCAAGGGCAAGCCGCCCGCCGACTGGGTTCAGCTCTGACCGAGCATGCCCGGGGGGCGGTTCCCGTGATGAGGGCCGCCCCCGTTCGCGAAAGCTCAGAGCATCTCGGTCCGTAGTCCGGCCGGAACCAGCGTCAGCGCGCCGCTCGCGAAATCGCCCTGCGGCACCTTGATCTCCTGCCCGCCCGAGGCCGCGGGCTGCATCACCGCCAGCGGCTCGGGCGTGACGGAAACGCCTGCAAACCACACCTTGTGCGCGGCGCCGGTATCGGGATGGCCATCGGCCCCGCCGGGCCGGTTGGTGTAGTTCGGCAACCACAGCACGCTCGCGAAGGCGGTGCCGGGGGCGAAATTGCCGGACCTGTCGGTGCCGGACCGGTCGATCCCGCCGATATGGTTCGTCAGTCGGAACCAGCGGTCGGTCTCGGACGGCACGAAGGACGCGTAGAAGCTGTACTTGTAATAGCTGCCCGACGTGGAATTGGCGATCGCCGTGCCCGCTGGCCAGACCCCGGACGGATCGGCGGGATTGTGGAAGAGGCTCGGCAGCGGCTGGTTCAGGGTGACGGTGTTGGCGGTCTTGTCGACCTGGCCGAGGTCGAACAGGTCGAACATCACGAGGCGGCTGTAATCCTCGTAGAGGAACCCTTCGGCGTTGCGGTATCCGAAAAGGATGATGCCGCGCGCCCAGCTTGCCGCCGTGTCCTGGTTCCAGCCCGACGCGTCGGCCAGGTGGATCACCGTGTCGCCCGGCGCCAGCGGTGCGGCGAGCGTGGTCCGGCTGTCGATGCCGGCATGGTGATAGCGCTTGTGGTGGGGGGCCTCGATCGCCAACCCGTCACGGTCATGGCAGAGCAGCCCCATGTAGTGCTTGTGCCGCTCGCCACGCGGATGGGCCGTCCAGTCGCCGGGAAGCCCCTCCTGCCGAAGATAGGATGACAGGCGGTAGACCTGGTTGGGATCGACGGCGAGCCGCTCGTCCATCAACCGAAGGCCCGGGTAATGCCCGGCGAAGGCAAAGCTGGCGGGCAGGTTCGGGGCGATCTGCGGATCGTAGGTGAAGTCCGCCGGATAGTTGTAGCCGTTGCCGAGGAGCCCGGTGCCGTTCGCCACGAGATCCGTTCCGCGCGAGTTGATGTAGCTCGTCGTGGCGAGCGGTCCGTCGCCGAACGCGGCGGGAGCGATCCCCTCGGCCCCTTGCGGGAAGCGGACGCGCCCGGTGGCGGCCTCGGCCACCAGCGCGCTGTGGAAGGTGGTGCCGTCGGCGCTGACCTTGATCTCGAGATCATCGGTCCCCGCCGTGCCCATCTCGGCCCGGCCGGACCAGCCGGTCTGGAACAGCAGGCTGGCGGTATCGGCGGCCGCGGCCTTGTTGATCTTGACCCGGTGGTCGCCACCGGCATGGGTCAGCAAGGTGGCGTCGCCCGCGACGGCCAGGCGGTTGGTCTCGTCGGCCACGGTCGCGACGCCCAGTTGCGGCAGGTTCTGAAGCTCGGGCAGGGCCGTCGCATCGCGCCAGGCTGTCCCGTCGAACACGCTCAGCCGCGCGGTGTCCTCGACCCATGCGGTCCAGCCGGCACGGGGCGGATAGAACGCCCAGCCGTCTTCCTCGTGAACCGCCAGCGTGCCCTCGGCCTGCCCGGCCCAGGCCCCGGTCGCGTCGCCGGGCAGAAGATACCGCGCGCCGGCGATGGGTGCGGAGGGCGGCGCCGTCCGCGCGGCCGAGACCACCGCGATCTGGACCAGCGCATCGAGCCGGCGCAGCGCCTCGTTGTGGGTGACGTGTTTCTGGGCCTGCGCGGGCTGAAGATAGGGCAGGGCGAGATGCGGGGAAGTCTGGGCGAAATCGGACAAGGCGGGTCCTCCACGGGTGAATGTCGCGCCCGATCCTTCCGCCCCGGAGTCACGAAACCCTTAACGGTGCGGACGCCCTGCGGGACAGGGGCGCGATATGGTTCCGGGGAGGTTGGTAGGGTCGATCAATGCGACAGACCGCGCGGATCGTGTGATATGGGGTGGGTGGCGGAGACGATGGGATTCGAACCCACGAGACCCTTGCGGGTCTACTCCCTTAGCAGGGGAGCGCCTTCGACCACTCGGCCACGTCTCCGTCGACGCGTATAGCCAAGCAAACATAGGGATTACAAGGCGATTCTGCCCTTCCGCTGAAAAACCTTACCACACCCGAAAACCGGCTCAAGTGGCACTGAGAGGCACTGAACGGCACCGAGTTTGGGCAAGATCTGGTCAATTTCCCCTACAGCGAAAGCGCCCTCGGACGCGTCAAGCGTTTTGTGAGGCCGCGCAGGCCGAACGCGCTCTTGAAACTGCCAACGCCGTTTCCGGCCGGGTCTGCACGATCCGATCTCCTTTCCAGAAGGAGGCTCCGACATGAAGACCAACAGCAAGGATCCGGGTTCGGCGAGTGCCGAAGAGCTCGCTACGTATTGGAGACTGCCTTCGGCCAGGGCCGCCCGTGAGCTCGCGCGGAAAATCGGCGTCCGCAACGTCAGCGGCCGATACGCGTGGTCTTCCATTTGGAGAGCCGAGGGGCTCGCGCCGCCTCCCCGATCGCGCTGGGACGAACTGAAGCTGCCACACTGCACGGCGGACGACGTCGCAGGCATCCTGGGGGAGTCACCGCGCTCCGCCAGGCGACGCGGCTTGGCGAAGCCAGATGCGAGCTTTCCGGACCCTATCCCGCTCCGGAAAAAGCCAATGCTCTGGCGAAGGGCACAGCTGCGCGCCTGGCAGGCAGGATTGCCTGTGCCTCACTACAAGCGCGCCTCGACGACGGCGATGATCTCGCCTGAGGCCTCGAAGCCCCGGCAGCGAAATCCCGTGTGCAACTCATTCGATCCGTGGGCTGCAGCGCGATCTGCGGCCACCGGGAACGATTAAATGACACCCCCGACGAAGAACGGAAAAGATGACAAACACCCGGCAAGATTGTTGCGACTTTTCTTGCAGAGTGCCTGTCAATTTCCGCTTCGTCACAACGAAGAACGGCCAATCTGAACGATGAACGGCCAAAACAAGGAAATGACACCCATGACTTTCAATCCCTTTGAAGATAGTTTTCATGGTCTTGGCGACAAAGCAGCCGGAGAGAAGAACCTCCAGGATGTGCTCGAGTGGCTCGAACGCGACGAATGCCCTCTCGGGGAAACCGCTCGACGAACCTATGCGCAAGCCGTCCGAAAAGCGGCAAGGCTGATCGGTCGGGTGCCTGACCGAATTCCCGCTTGCACGGAGCAATTTCAGAGCATTTTTCCGAACAGGGACTACGATCGCTCTTGGGGCAAGACCTTCTGCGCTGCAAAGCGCTGGAAGCGCAACGTTTCGGCGGCTATCAATGGCGCGACTGGCATCATCGCGGCTCAGAAGGAACGCCGGGCGCGGCGCGACGATTGGGCCTCGCTTTTGGCTGTGCTGGGAGAAATCGCAGAGAAGGGCTTTCCCTCACCGTTCGAGCGTCATCCGAAGCGGCTCATCTGTATCCAAAGCTGCGCGGATACCGCCAGAAAGCTGGAGGTCCGGGTGAGCGACATCGATCCGGACGTCGCTTTGTGCCTTTACCGGGCGGCACCCACGCCCGCGGCAAAGGACGCTGTCGTAGAGGCCCTCGATCTCATCGATCAGTCACGGGTCATAACGGATCGGCGGCTACAGCGTATCCTCCCAACGCAGCCCATTGGCTTCGTCCGGCCAGAACGCGCTGAGAAAGTCGCGATTCCGGAGCCGTTGATGCAGGAGCTGGAAACTTGGGTCGACCTGGCCTCAAGGGGCCTTTGGTCCATTACAGACAATGCCTTTGTGGGCGGTGTCTCCCCCAAGCCCTACCTCAATGCCGCCAAGAAGATTCTCACGACGGCAGAACGCGCCGGCGCTTTGCAACTTGTCGGACTGAACACCATCGCGTCGGCCTTCGATGAGCGCGTGTTGGTCGCTGTCGTTCAAATGCTTCGCGACCTGCATAAAAATGATGGGCCCGGGGCCATCACGCCTCGCACGGCTTGGGGCTATTTCGACTGCCTCATTCCACTGCTGGAGCGCAACGGCGAAGATGCGTCTTCTGTCAGGACGATCTTGAAAACCGACTCGTGGCTGAAGATCGGTCGCCGAAATCGGACCGAGATGTCCCCGCGCCTCCGCTCCTTCTGTAGGAAGGTCGTCACCGACATGAACGCGCGAATTCGGTTCCTGTCGCTTCACATCCAACTCAGGAAAAAGGCCATCCTGCACCTGGAGGCAGCCCAGATGACGACGGGCCGTGAAGCCGAGCGGCACCTCGAGAAGGCGCGTCGCTTCGGGACATGTGCGGCCTTCGCGGCCCTGGAAACCGATGCAATCCCGGCGCGCGTCTCAAGCGTCTTGATGACGACCTTCCGCGGCAGCGCCGCCTGGCTCTGCCTCGGACATCGCAAGGCGGATGACGGGCGCATCATGATGCCGCCTGCGTTCGTGAAGAACCGCAAGCCGCTTTTTGCGACAATATCGGCAACAAGCCGGTTGCGCGGTCTGGAAACGCTTCGCTGGTATGAAAAGGTCATCCGGCCGCTCTTTGGCGACCATAAGGACAACGTTCATTTCTTTCCGGCAGTCCAGAAACAGGGGCGGCCTCTGCCTTACGCAACGTTCAAGTCGTGGTGGTCCGACTGTGCAGCCGAATGTGGGTTTCCCGGTCTGAATCCGCACATGTTCCGTCACGGTCAGGCCTCGATCATTGTCGCGGAAAACCCCGGGAACTGGTCTCTCGTCACCGCACGTCTCGGTGACACGGAGGCGGTCTGCCGGGACAATTACGCCTGGATCGATCACGAAAAACTGGTGCTCGCCGGCCAGCAGGAACTGACGAAGGAGTTTCCCAGTGCAGCATGACCCGATCTCGTCGTGCGATCTCCTCAGGATCCAACCGGGGGACCGTCCGCGTGGCAAGCACACCCTTCGGATCCAGCGCTTTCAGCGCTGGTTGAAGGATCGCGACGTCCCCCATGTTGATCGCTTTGTCTTTCTGGATTTCGCCGCGGATGTTGCGACCCGCGGCGTCCTGGCCGACCTTCAGAAATCTCTTCTCGGCGTGTTGCCAGATCGGGAATTTCTGAGAACGGAATTGCACGCGGCCGTGGTCGACCACAGGCGGCGCGTCGATGGCGTTCGGATGAGAAGCGAGATCCTGCAAGCTGAGTGGTGGCTGTCGTTCCTCCCCCAGAGCAGGATGGACAATCTCCATATACATGAGGTCAGCCGCCTTGATGAGTGGTTGCGGTATCTTCACGAACGCCGCATCCGTTTTCCCAATTCCCATGACTATGTCGAGTTTGCCGGAAAGTGGGCTACGGAGGTTCCACTGACCGCACTCAAGGCGACGTTCGAAAAGCTGGAGATCCCGCAAATTCCATGCGTGGCGGTAGAACTTGACCTGGCGATTTCGGCCTTACGGGCGAGACGGTTCGGGTCCGGGAGAAAAGTGCGTTCCAGTTGGCCGCTCGAGAAGTCAGTGAGCAGTTCCGCCTTGCCGACGGAGTGGCAAAATATTCTCGCTGGTGTGGAAGCCGGCGGCGGCGAAGGCACACCGCTCTCGCCGGGTTTTCTCCCTACTGTAGAGACTGCGCTCCGGACGCTATGTTTCTGTTGCCAGGACCTCGAGCTGCCGTGCGAGATCAACAGAGGAACGGCCTTAGCACTTGTGAACGAGCTCAAGGGACGCGGGACGACAAACGCGACGATCGAGATCAATATTTCCGCCCTCAGACGGTTTGCGGAGGTGCTTGGCCTCGATCGAGAGATCATGGCAGACCTGCGCAACATAGAGCAGGATTTTTTCCGCAAGAAGCGGGCAGATATCCCCAAAAAGTTTGCCAGACTGGACGAGCTGGACTCGGTGGACGGTGTGCTCGGGCGCGCCATTGACTTGCTCGCAGCCTCTCGAAACGAACGATCCCTCGAACTCCGCGTGGCGAAGCTGAACGCGGCCGCCACGCTGGCGCTTTTCTCGCTGATCCCGCTGCGTGTGAAAGACACTAATCTTCTTTGGGGTGTTCATATGACCCATACCGGGCAGCGGTATCGGCTCGATATACGCACCAGTAAATGCGGCACGGAGTTCCACGGGGAGGTCTGTGACTTCGTCACGCCATTTCTCGACGCGCTGCTGTTGCGTGGATGCGACGAGACATACCTTGGCATGAAGCGACAGGAAGCGCTTCAGTCGAAACAAGCTCTGTTTGCACATGCGAATGGCCGACACATGTCGAACCGACGAGTGGCGAACCTTTGGCAACGTCACATCGAATGTGGTCCACATATCGCCCGCACCGTTGTCCATACGGAACTCGGAAGGATGGGTAGAAAAGGCGTGGAGATGGCGCTTTCTCTGTGTGCACAGCGGGACTCGAGAACGGCACGATTTTATCAAGGGAAAGCCATGCACGACGCATTGCTTCTCGAAGCGAACGGCCTCCTACTTTCGGGCTTCTCAAATGACATCATTGAAAAGCACTTCCCGCCAATCGAGATGGAATTGGAAGTGCTATGCTAAAGGGAAAAGTCGCCTGCTGATGAACATCAGCTCCTGGCGCTCCAAGGCGTCGGCCACCGATTAGATAGCAGCACCCGACCGTAGCTGGCTCAGCACCGATCCTTACCGCAGGGACCGAGCAGCCAATGTGCTTCAGAACTTGTCGATGACATTCGGAAAGACCGAGCATAGCTTGCACGGATGAGTAGCGGCGATTGGTCCGGCGGCGAGAACGAGGCTGTTGTCGTCTCCGACTTCACGATTCCCACCAATGAGTTGTCAGGCAGCAAGCATAGCGAGGCAGCGGGTTTCTCGCGGACGATTAGCGCAATAAAAAGGCATCGAAGGTAACACGATTGCAGGAGGAAGACTTGAACGAGCACACCCCACCCCGCCGAGTTTTCAAGTATCGCGCCTTCAGTGGCAGGGTGCTCGACATGCTGGTGGCCGATCAACTCTACTTCTCCGATCCAGCCGATTTCAACGATCCGCTCGACAGCCGGCCCAACGTCGAAGGTGACATTTCCGCTGATGAGCTCGAGCGGATCCTGAGCCATCTCGTTGAGCAGCGCACGAACGCTGAGATGACGACGGCGGCGAAGTCCCTGAAATACCGCGGGCCACGGACTATCGAACACATCGCCCGCCATAGCCGCAAGCGCGCCGACCGGCTGTTGAGCGAGATCAGGTACAACGCCGGAGATCCCACCTTTGAGATGGCGGATCCGGAGCTTTTTCTGCTGACACAGTATCTCGAGGAAGAGCTTTTGAGGCGCTACGACAGAGGCATCGTGTCGTTTGGCGCCCGAGCCACATGTCCTTTGATGTGGAGCCATTATGGCGATCAGCACCGAGGCATATGCGCCGGATATTCGGTTCCGAAAGACTCGGCAGATCGACTCAAGAAAATCGACTATGGAGGTAGCCGAAACGTCAAGGCGAGTGATGTTGCCATCATGGATCATGACCCGGCTGCGCGGCGACGCGTCGACGATGCCGTCCTGCTGCGCAAGGCCAGTTCCTGGCGCTACGAGCAGGAGTGGCGGCTCATTGGAAACCGGGGCCTGCAGGACTGTCCTTTGGAACTGGAAGAGGTTGTTTTCGGGATGAGATGTGGGTCCGCCCTGAAGTACACGATCTTCAGAGCACTCGATGACCGTCAACGGCCGATCCAATTCTATGAAATGCGGGAGCAACGTGGGACCTTCAAGCTTCGCAAGTGCCGCATGGACGTCGACGAGCTTGAGGCGCACTTCCCGCGCCGCGCCCGCAGCTACATCGAGGCCTTTGACGATCTTGATGTCGAGGAAGCTCCGCGTGACGGCTCAGAATAGTCACGGGGGGCGATGGGATTGCCGGACGTATGACAGACGAGACGACAGAGAAACCTGACTTCCAGTCCCTTCTTCGAACGGACTTTCGATGGCCAACAGAAGGAGATGTGCCGTTTAGGCAGTCGGATAACTGGGGTCAGAACGCCTACATCGACCAGGTCGGTCATGGTCGCATGGTCATGATGATGACCGGCTACAAGACGGCCGCCGACCTTATGGTCGCCCATGTCGCGCGCGACCGCCATGAAGGCGATACCTTGGTCTTTCCGGTTGTCTTTAACTACCGGCAATTCATAGAGCTTTCGCTGAAGTATTTGATTGCCACCTACGGTCAGACCGTGGGCATTCCTGCCAATTGGAATACTCACGATCTAAAGGTGCTTTGGGAAACCTTCTCGCAGGTTCTTGAAAGATACGGTCATGAAGACGCTGAAGGCGCCGACAGGATCGTTGGGGAGATCGTCCTGGAATTCGCAAGGGTCGATCCACGATCCTTCTCCTATCGTTATCCGGTCGATACTAAAGGAGAACTCGTAGCGCTTGCACATCAAGAAATTGACTTACATCAGCTTGCGGATGTGATGCACGGACTGGACGGCTATTTCTCCGGGTGCGACGGCTATTTGGATGATCTTCAAGGTGCTCTACCGTGAGATGGCCAGCATATTCATAGGCGCTTGTTTGACCTGTGTCTGAGTAATTCGAACGTCTGATCAATGGGCTTTTTTACACCCGTGCTTGCTATCTTGTCCTTGAACACCCCGTGCACGTAGGTGTCATCCCCTTGTTAATCGGGACGACATCTTACACCCGGATTTAGACGCTCTCATTGCTGCGCGCGCCCGCGAAGATGCCGGGGGCAAAAAAGCAGACTCTTTCATTTTTTACCCGGAAAAATGCTTCGCCTCCAGCGCATCCGGCCAATCTCGCTTGTGACAGACGAAACAAGCGAGGTGTCCCGCAGCAGTGACCATCCAACATCTGACCGCTCGCTGATTTCGGCGCCCTCCAGCCGCGGCGCGAGGCACTGCGACGGACAGCGCAAAGGACCTCCCCTCCTTCCTGACCCGGGACGAAGCCCGGACGAAACAATCACAAGGAGGTCTCCATGTTTCATTCGAGAGTAACCACCAGCACCGAAGCCCGCTCGATGTCGGCCGGCGAGCTGGCACTGAGGGAATTTTTCTTTCATCACGACGAGGCGCTCGGCAATGCAGCCGTTCTGCTCGCAGACAGGCGCGGCGCGCGGCTCCTCAACGCGATCCGCGACGGCTTGGAACAGCCCGGGTCGATCCCCCGCCGTCTCCGGCGCCTGCTTCTCCAGCTGCGCGCGATCCTCTTCTTCGACGAGGCCGATGAAGACGAATGGGGGAGCGAAGGATGCTTCAACCTGCTCGAGCCCGAGGATCCTATCGTGCCTGAACTCTGCCTGCTCGCTGACGGTCTCGATGATGTGCTGCGCGGCGCGGGGATCACTCCAAGCGAAGTCAGCCGGATCCTCTGATGTTCGCCCCCGGCCGCCCCGCGTCCAGCGCGGCGGCCGGCGTGACGCAGCCGCTCAACAAGGAAAATCGGCCAGCCTACCTCTTTTTCCTTCGTGCTCCCGGAGAATGACCAATGTCCTGATCATCAGGACAAGGCACCCGCGCAAGTCACCAAACGAAAGGAGCCAGCCCAACCCACCTCTCCCCCACGATGCACGGACTATGACGCCGATGAATCAGGCACCACCAGCACCGTTTTCATGCATGAAAGGGAGAAAATCATGCTCAACTCCACTACTGTCAACACCAGCCAAGTCCGCTTCGACGCGGTGGCGGCGACAGAAAAACATCTGCGCCGGCACGGCGCGAGCCTCTGCGACCTCCTGGATGCGCTCGACGACCGAAGCGGGTTTGACGCTCTCTGCGATCTGCATGGGGCGGTCTCCGAACGGTTCCCCGATGCCGATGCCGTCGAGCAGGCTCTCCTCGACATCCGTCGCATCCTGTCGCAGCAAGCACCCTCCGTGCTGGACCGGATCAGCCATGAGCGCAGCCTGCCGGCCTCCGACATGGCACGATGGCACGGCGCGCGCGTGAGCGAGCTGCTCGCGAGGTTCCGCCATGCCGGGTAAGCCCGCACCGCTATGTGCCCTGCAGGTCGCGAGACAGCGCCGTCTGAGTGTCTACCCGGAGGAATTCGGTCTCGAGCAGGACATCTGCGATGTCACGCTATGGCTCGTCCAGAAGTACCGCTTACCGTCGGCCCTCGTCTGGGTCGACCGACACTACGTCCAATACGGCCGTGAGATCGCAGGCATCACGGTGATGACTTCCCCGAGACATCCTGTTTCCCCAAGCCCGGCGGCACGCGAAGCGTTCCTCGCACTCGGCTACGAGATAAACCATTCTGGCGCGGACACTTACGGCCACCAATGCTGCGACGGGAGGCATTCAAACCATGAGATCCTTCAGGCCTATGCGCGCATCGAAGCAGCCTTGAGTAGCTGGCAAGAACCGTAGCGAGGGAAAACATCACAAGCACGGGGCGGCAAGAGCCGCCCTTTCTTTCTCAGAACCACTACAGACTGTGTCGGTCAGGTGAGCGAGCTCCACGTCTCGGCAAGATATGCAGCCAGAACCTCTGCAGCGCCGCAAGGTTGCTGCAGAGGCCCTCAGCTCCCGATGTCAGGTGCGCACCTCAGAGATGTTGACATTGTCAGGTCAACTGGCTTATCAACCTGACAAGGAGGTCGCCATGAGTGACGGACCGCATAGAAGCCTGCCCCTGAAGTCGCATTGGAAGCCTGTCGCCGAGCGGGCCTCCAAAGACGCATGGTCGATTTCCGATGTTGCCGATGCGACTTTGAGAGCACTTGAGCGCGACCTCCGCGAGGTACCCATCCGCTCCCTGCGCAGCATCCTCGGCGTCGGCCCGGAAATTTCTCTGTTCGCTCAAGATGGAGACGCGGTCGTGACCGAACTTGACCGTTCCAGGATTGAATGTCGCGGGTCGGCAATCGGCAACGCAGCCATAGATGGAGCTATCCAAGCCGTTCTGGAAGGAGATCGGGGAGAAACGGCCTGCCAACGCGGGCTCCAGTATGCACTCGACCGCAACTTCCGAAGCCACAGCCGCAGCATCGAAGAGCACTATCAGCGCAAGGCCGGAGACCGTAGCGCCCGCCATATGCGCGACCGTCTCGCTGCCGTCGGCGGTCGGTGCGATTTCGGTGATATTGCCCGTCGCCACAGTCAGACCGAAGTGCAGGCCTCACGCGCCACGTCTCTTGTGCGGAGGACCGGGATCGACGACGGCCCGGCGATGCCGCTATGACCGTCACCAACGCACCGCAGATTCCTGAAACCGCCATCGATCTTCTGGAGCCTGGCGCAATCGCGCGTGCCGGGAATCGGGGATTGTCCATCGATGCTATCAGATTTTCGACGGCATCCCTTGAGACCTATGCCTTTGCCGACCGGGAACCGGTTGTGCTTGATGCCATGCTCGTCGCTGCGGCCGTCGAGTATGCCGACCGCACCGTTCGACGTCCGGCTCATGGCTGGCGTCGTATCTTCGCTCTGAACATACCGGTCCACGATGCGGCGCGATGGCAGGCCGGAGAAGTTGAGAACGCTCTGATCGATGCTGTCGGCTTTCTGACCGGCGACGACTGGTCTTTCGAATTCTCGCAAAGAACGTCACCATCTGTTGCCGTCCCGACGGCGCATTTTGATCTTTCGCCCGATACCCGAGCGGTCATCGCCTATAGCGACGGCATGGACTCGAGGGTGGTTGCAGGATTGCTGCGCCAGGAGATGGGCAACCGGCTTGTGAAGGTCAGGCTCGGTACCGGCACGCCAAAGCGACGGCGAGGGCTCGCCCAGCCTGTCCCCTTCGCCGGTGTCCCATATGAGCTTTCGAATATCGGGCCGAACAGGGATTCCACGGCGAGAAACCGGGGGTTCAAGTTCTCTTCGATCGCCGGCGTCGCCGCCTACCTATCCGGTGCTGCTGAAATCGTCATTCCTGAAAGCGGACAAGGCGCTATCGGGCCTGCACTGGTCGGCGTGGCACACGCCTACCCCGATTATCGGAACCATCCTGTGTTTGCACGGAAGATGGAGCGGTATTTCCGCGCCTTGTTCGGGCGAGATATCCGATTCCGCTTCCCGCGGCTCTGGCACACGAAAGGCCAGACCCTTCGGGAGTATGCTGCCCTGCCTGAGGGGCAAGATTGGTGGGATACCCGCTCCTGCTGGCGTAGCAGCCGTTGGCTGTCCATCGCCGGGGAATGGCGGCAATGCGGCGTCTGTGCTGCCTGCATGCTTCGACGCATGAGCGTTCATGCGGCTGGGCTTTGTGAGCGGCCTGACGTGTACGCTGCACCCGACCTGAGCGCCCCGGACCTTGCGGCGGCGGTCGATCCGCGCTTTCGGCATGCCGGAGGTGCCTTCGCGGAATACGCCCATGCCGGGTTCCTGCATCTCGACCATCTGGCCGATATGGCCGAAGACGCGGCGCGGCCGGAGGTTCGCGTCCAAGCCGCACAGCTCGGTCTGGCACTCGGCGCGTCCATCGATGAGACGCAAACCCACCTGCGAGCCCTGCTCGAACAACACAAAACCGAATGGGAGACCTACATGAACAGCTTGGGAGCCCGCTCTTTCCTGGCGGAAAGGCGGCGTGGCAAACTATGAACGCCACCGCAGAAAGACTATCGGATCGGGAGATCGGCGAACGCCTGAGGCTTGCCCGCGAAGAAGCGAAGAAGACCCAGGCAGACGCCGCCGGGGTTATCGGAGCGGCCAGAACGACCGTCGTTGCAATAGAAAAAGGTCAGCGCCGGATTCGCATCGACGAGTTGCAGAAGCTCGCCGCAGCCTACGGCACTTCCGCGAACGCGATCCTCCGACGGGAAGCGGTTCAGCTCAACCTTGCCCCGCAATTCCGGAAGCTCAGTGAGAGCGAAGACGATGCCGTTGAGTCGTCGAGCCGCCTCCTTAACGATCTTGTCTCGGCGGAGCTTGAGCTGGAAAATGCCCTCGGGATTCATCGGGAACGTCGGTATCCGCCGGAGCGCCCGATCCTGCCGGGAGATAACCGCTCCGTTGTTGCACAGGCCGAAGCGGATGCTCAGGACTTGCGCGATTGGCTGGGTATCGGGCCGGGGCCTGTCGGCGATATCGTCTCCGTTCTGGATCTTCAGCTCGGCATCCGGGTCTATCTTTGTCCGCTGAACTCAAAAATCTCTGGGCTCTTCGCTTATGACGATCGGGCCGGGGCCTGCATGCTCCTGAATGCGTTGCATCCCCGCTCCCGGCTTATGACGACCGCCGCACACGAACTCGGGCACTTCATATCGTCTCGCCGCGAGCCGGAAGTGCTGACCGAAAGCTCGCTCTTCGTTTCTCGCGAAGAGCGCTATGCCAACAGCTTTTCCCGTGGCTTCCTGACGCCGTCCCGCGCCGTTCGTCAGCGCTTCCAGGACATTACGGCCGGTCACTCTCATCTGACCCGACGCCATATCATTCTGCTTGCACATGCGTTCGGCGTGGCCCGCGAAGCCATGGTCCGCCGTCTGGAAGAACTGGGTCTTGCTCGAAAGGGAACGTGGGACTGGTTTCAGGCGAATGGCGGCATCACCGACGAGCAAGCCCGTCAGGTTCTGGGAGACCTTCCGCAGAGCCACTTCCCGATCTCGGAAACCGGCACCACGCTGCCGCCACGGCTGGCGCTTTTGGCCGGTGAGGCCTGGAAGCGGGGCATCTACAGCGAAGGTCAGCTCCTGCGCCTTCTCCATCTGGACAGATACAGCGTTCGTGCCTTGCTCGATAGCGCAGCGGCTGAAGAAGGCGAGGAAAATGACCTGGTTAAACTGCCTCGCTGATCCAGATGCCGTTTTCATCGCCGATACGAGTGTTCTTATCAATCTGAACGCAACAGGCCGCGCCGCCGATATACTCGGAGGACTTCCCTGCCGCTTTGCCGTTCCCGAGAATGTCTCCGCCGAACTGGAGAATGGCCGCCGGAACGGGTATCACGACGCCGATGCTTTGGACGAGCTCTGCAAGCAGGGCCACGCACACCGTGTCAACCTGGGCGAGGATGCCCTGACCGTCTATGAAAGTCTTATCGACGGATCGACGCTGCGCACCCTTGACGACGGCGAAGCGTCAACCATCGGCTGTGCCGTCGAACTTTCCGGCGTAGCCCTGATTGACGAAAGAAAGGCACGTCTTTTATGTTCGGAAATGTATCCCGAGCTGGCTGTTGTCTCGACCGCTGGGCTGTTGACCAGCGATCTTGTGAGAAATCTTCTGGAAGAAAGCGGACAGGCCAACGCCTTACTGAATGCACTGCGCATCGCACGAATGCGTGTTCCAAAGGAACTCGTTTCCAGAGTATGTGAGATCATTGGTCCGGAAGCCGCAATGTCCTGCACATCCTTGCCACGGGAAGTGCGGTCCCGTATCTGGTTTAATCCATCCCATAACTAAGCCTGATCTCTCCAGAAAAGTCGAACCTGACGACGTGTGACTGTCTAATGATTGAAGAATAGATCATGGTTCGGCCGTGAATACTTGACTTCGATCATTGCATTCGGCTTCGTCGCTTAGAATGATGCAAAAAATGTTTACGCGAATGATGTCCCTCCAATCATTGAGCAAGCTACCGCTCGTTTTCGGGATCTGTTCTGTTGAGCGAGCTTTGGCGCTATGACAAGGACCTTCCTGCACAGTTTCGATCCGGCAGCATTGAGTCCCGTCACTGGGGCGACAGTTGACTTGAAAATCTCGGAGATCGAAGACGCTGGAATTCGCGAAGTCTTGCAGACTCCAGGGGCTGCATATGGCGCGTGGTCTATCTTGGAAGCATTGTTGACGCCAACCGGCGCCGGGACCCCCTTTGTCTTTCGGGAACCGCTTGGACAGGCCCGGGAAGTTAAGGTCGCGCTATCCGGCTTGTTCGGCCGTTTTGTGGCTCGAGCTTATCTCGAGCGCTACTTCCACCTCTCGATTTTCGCGCACCTCGGCAGCCGCGTTGTCGACCTCGATCGGCGCCGCAAGGTCAAAGTCACGCGCTTGTCCCGCGGAGACTTACCCGACTGGATTGCCTGTGCATCGGATCTGTCCTCGTTGACCGTGGCGGAGGCAAAAGGCTGCCATGATGCTGCCGGCCCGGCCAAGGCCTTGAGCCGCGCCTGGGCTCAGGCCGGACGGATAGATATCACCGCCGGAGGAAGTAAGGTTACAGTGAAGCGGATCGCGATTGCGACAAGATGGGGAATTGCGGCGCCACGTCCGACCAACGCTCACCTCTCAGTCCGCGATCCGGTGGATGAAGGCGAGCCGATCAAAACGGAGGAGATAGATGCTCTTTTCATCGGGCTTCTACGCCTCCATATCGCCAATCTCATCAAATCGCTCGGGCATGCCGAACTCGCCAGCGCCCTCCGCGGCCTGACCCGCCAGCCCTTCGAGCGGAGGCTACAAGGTGACCTCCGACGCGTGCGAACATTGTTGGATGCTGTGCCGGTAAAAGAAGTAGAAAAAGACACAACCTTGGGCGCGCTGGTCGGAGGGATCGTTACTCGTGCCGGGCCTGTCACTGAGACGGACGTCGCGCCTGCAGATCAGGAGGCGCTCGCTCGCCTCAACCTCCGGCCGGTTTTCGTCGGCATCGAGCGTGACCTTATCCGCGCCGCTATAGATGCGGATATGGAAACAGTTCGTACCCGCCTGACGCAGATTGTGGGTCCAGATGAATTTTCCCGACCTGATCGAGCCGGCGGCTGGATCATCCCGCTCGGTGAGGAGCGCCGCATCATCGGCAGCACCTGAACCAGTGGGCGCCGGAAATAAGCTTCAAGGGAGAAAGGCGGCCAAAGCAGACTTGGCAAGAGGGGCGAAATGTGGAAGCGCAGGGAGATGATCTCACTAAAGAGACAGCAGTGCTTGCCGACATACTAAATTGGTCGGTGGAACTACCGGTGTGGCAGCGCGACGCACTACTTCGAATATGTAGCCAGACCAAGTTGGGAGCGGCCGACCTCACGGCCCTGGTCGCCATCTGCAAAGGCGAAGCCGAAGGCGTGCCGCTCGATGTCAGATATGTGAGGAATACCGCGGCCAGCCACGCCGCAGTCAAACTCGGAGTTCTCTAAGTCCCCTCGCATGTCAACTTTCTGGCACCGGGTGAACGGTTGTCTTTCATCCTACACGGCTACGGCCATCAGCTTCCAGAGATTGAACCATCGATGCCGAATCTTACGCTGCCCCTATCGGCGTTAAACTCACGACGCCAAGGAGTGGTATATTATGTCGATTATTTCTTTTAATATGACCTCCGCACTGTTTAACCAATTATCGAGCGCTGTGGCTGCATTGGCAGTGGACGGATCATCTCGCGGCGTATACCATACGGTCTCATACAGGCGCATCAGACACAGCATTGCGAGCTCGAGCTTTTGTCTTGTATCGAGCGGCTCGCCATACCGATCCAAGTTTATTTTGCTGAGTGTGCATATGTCATCGATCGCAAGTACCTGATCCGTAGTGTCGAGCAGGTCCTCCAAGCTCCCCAGTTCGCAGTCCAGATAGCCGTGAAGGCAATCCAGTGCGAGCTCCAATGAGATGGCAATGGGAATCGGCGCGGTGAGTAGGGTGGTTCTGGACGGATGCATTTGCGCCTCCATTTCTTAGTGATCCCGCCCGCAAAGTTAGATCTGGATTCGGGCGGCAGGTGCGTAGAGAAGATCATTCCGGTTCGTCTGAACGAAACCGAACCGATATCAGCTCACCGAAACGAACCGGTTCACCTTCCTCAGGCCGAAAGTCCCAACCATAGGCAAGAAGCTGGTTCGCAAGGTTCTTTGGCGCGATCTTCCTGTAGCGGTTTGCAGTGTCCGAGCGCCCCCATCCGCCATGATCGAGCAAAGCGGCCCAGTCCTTGGTCTGAGCGTAAAACCAGGTCGCCCAAGTATGACGAAGCGTGTAGGGGACGACGTCCGGGCCTAATCCGGCTGCATCGCGCACCTTTCCGAAGGCGAGCGCCATCTGAGCGCCCCGGTTTGGATGGATTTTGTAGGGTCGGCCATTAGGAGCCGGGAAGGCCGGACCTTCGGCTGGTATCTCGCCAATCAGCTCAAGCGCGCGCCTTGGCAGGAAGACGAAGCGCGGGCGAAAAGTCGTCTTAGTGCCCGGCAGCCACCACTCTCGTGTGGCGGGGTTCCAACCTTTTCCATCGAGCGCCATCGTCTCGCCGGGCCCCGCACCGGTGCCGAGCATGAAGGCGATCTTGCGCAATGTCTCACGTCGTGGGTCACGCAGAGCAATCGCATCAGGATCGCTGGCTACGTGAAGCATCCTTTCTGCCTCTTCTGGGCTGAGCCAGCGAACCCTCCGCGTGTCGGTCGACTTCTGTCGACGTTTCCCAGCGGCGAAATTTTGTATTGAACGTATGGGAACACGCACCTGACGCCGGATCGTGTCGGGTCGCGCTTCCGGGTAGAGAGCTGCGGCAGCTTCCATGATGCGAACCTCGTCGATGTCCTCGATGGATGTATCGCGCCCAAAATACCGCTTGAGCTTTGGCAGGAACCGGGCCTCTCCCCCGCTTGCCTCGTACAATTCCGCTGCCTTGACGAAGGATGTCTTCCTCGGCCTCTGTTCGGCCTGAAGCTCGTCCCGCCAAGCTGAGTGATAGATTTTTTCCGCCAGCTTCTCGGCAATCTTGCGTTGGGACTTATCGGCTATTGGGAGCCTTCGGCGGATGCGGCGTGGCCCCACCCGAAAGTCGATGGCCCAAGCGGCGTGTTTTTCGTTCCAGATTGGTGTCCATGGGTTTGCCAAGCGTTCGTGCCCTCCATCTCATCCAGAGCAACTTTGGGCGCCGCAGCGACACGCTCGAAGTTGCCGGTCTCACGAAAAGGAGGTTGGCTACTTCGCCTCGGCACGAAGAAGAAATTCCGGGAAGCGGAAGTTTAAGTCGCGTCGAGCCTTTTGGCGGAGTGGTAGTGTCGATGCGATGATCGATTGAACGTTCCCGAACACACACTCGGGCGGCGTTAGTGTCCGAGCACGTGGTGTAATTTCGGCGCCGTCGACGGTGTGATCCCGGGTGGCCATCGAGGTGTATGGTCGAGGTGGAGTTTGGCGACTTCAACCACGGACCACACGGAGACCCCGATGACCAAGACGAACATGGACCTTTCCGAGCTTCTCGCAAAGCACGACCAGGGCGACTTCCTACGCGCTGTCGCTGAGGCGGTTCTGCAGCTGATCATGGAGGCCGATGTCGAGGGCCTGATCGGCGCCGGTCGGCACGAGCGCAGCGGCGAACGCACGACCTGGCGAAACGGGTATCGGGAGCGCGCCCTCGATACCCGTCTGGGAACGCTGAACCTGCGGGTGCCGAAGCTCCGGCAGGGCAGCTACTTTCCCGGCTTCCTCGAGGCCCGCAAGACCTCGGAGCAAGCGCTGGTCGCGGTCATTCAGGAGGCGTGGATCGGCGGGGTATCGACCCGGCGTGTCGATGATCTGGTCCAGGCGATGGGGCTCTCGGGCATTTCGAAGAGCACGGTTTCAAAGCTCTGCAAGGACATCGACGAGCGCGTCGGCGAGTTCCTGAACCGCCCGCTCAGCGGCGAGTGGCCCTATCTCTGGCTGGATGCCACCTATCTCAAGGTCCGCCAGGGCGGGCGCATCGTGCCGGTCGCAGCCATAATCGCCGTCGCCGCCAACACCGAGGGGCGGCGCGAGATCATCGGTCTGGGGATCGGACCTTCGGAGGCCGAGACCTTCTGGACCGAGTTCCTGCGCTCGCTGAAGGCCCGTGGCCTCGGCGGTATCAGGTTGGTCATCAGCGATGCGCATACCGGTCTCAAGGCCGCCATTGCCCGGGTCTTTGAGGCGACCTGGCAAAGATGTCGCGTTCACTGGATGAGGAACGCACTCGCGCATGTCTCCCGCGGTCAGCACACCGTCGTCGCCGCCGCGATCCGGCAGGTCTTCGACCAGCCCGACCGCGCCCATGCCGGCGAGACCTGGCGCAAGGTCTCCGAGCAGCTGCGTCCACGCTGGCCCAAGCTCGCCGACCTGATGGACGCAAGCGAACACGACGTGCTGGCTTACACGTCCTTTCCCCGACAGCATCGCACGAAACTGCATTCGACCAACCCGATCGAACGCCTCAACAAGGAGGTGAAGCGCCGGGCAGACGTCGTCGGCATCTTTCCGAACGAGGCTTCCATCATGCGCCTGATCGGCGCGGTGCTGTTCGAACAGAACGACGAATGGCAGACCGCAAGCCGCTACATGATGGTCGAGGCCTTCGCCCAGATCGACACCGAAGAGATCGACCCCATTCTCAGCATCACAACAGAAGCCGCCTGATCATGCACTCAGGCCATCCGCGAAATTACACCAACTTGACGGACGTGACCCGGGCGGCTTGATACGGGTGCGAACGTCCGTTGGTATATGCCCGCGTAGTATTTGGCGGCCCGATTGTCGAAGTCGGTCGTATATTCTGCTCCGACCTCCCGTTTCAGGCAACTGATCGGCAGACCGAAGAGCCCTCGGCCAAGCATGCAGAGGTCCTCAACCTCAGTGCCGACGACCTCGCAGAGATGCGGGCCTTCCGAGGCTGGTCAGAACCGGCGATTCGAGACGTTGCGCTCGCCAGCACAGGCTATAGTCTGAGACAAACGCAAAAAGACTTGAAGAACATGAGGTAGAGGGTGCGGATCGTTGATAATGTGACGACTTTGCTTGGCGACGACCTAAAATCGTCACTCCAAGGTGCCGATCGTCTATCGATCGCCGCTGCCTATTTTTCAATTTATGCATACGAAGCGCTAAGAGACCAACTCGAAGAAATCGATGAGTTTCGGTTTATCTTTACATCTCCAACGTTTGTTCCAAACGGTGCGGTAGACAAGATTAGAAAAGAGCGCCGTCAGTTCTTTATTCCGAGTGAGATAAGAGAGGGAGCAGTATCTGGTGGTGAGTTTGAAATAAAGCTTCGCAACAAAATGACACAGCGGGCGGTTGCTCGCGAATGTGCAAATTGGATTCGAAGGAAAGCTCGTTTCCGGTCGAACGCCACAAGCGCACCCATGCAGCAGTTTGCTCATGTTGGAACGCCGGCGAGCGACACCGCCTATACGCCTCTTTCTGGCTTCACCGCAGTGGACCTTGGTTACCAAGCCGGGGATGCCCTTTCGAGCCTCTCGCAAGCTATCGACGAACCACAGTTCACAAAGACTTACCTCAGCCTGTTCGATCAATTGTGGTCCGATGGCGAGAAGCTTAGTGATGTGACGTCACAGGTTTTGGATCATATCGAGTCCGTTTATCATGAGAATGGTCCCGAAAGAATTTACTTCGTTATCCTCTACAACTTGTTTTCAGACTTCCTCTCGGAGGTAGACGAGGATGTGTTGCCAAATGATAAGACCGGATACCAGGATAGTTTGGTTTGGAAGAAGCTCTTCAACTACCAGAAGGACGCCGCGGTAGGTATCATTAACAAATTAGAAACTTACAATGGGTGCATCCTCGCTGATAGCGTAGGGCTCGGCAAGACTTTCACAGCTCTGGCGGTCGTAAAATACTATGAACTTCGAAATCGGGACGTTCTGGTTCTTTGCCCAAAAAAGCTTGTGGACAACTGGAGAAACTATAACGCAAATCTCACTACAAACATATTTGCGAAGGACCGTTTCCGGTACGACGTCCTCTGCCATACTGACTTATCGCGAACTTCTGGAGAGTCTTTTGGCATGCGACTCGATCGTATTAACTGGGGAAACTATGACCTTGTTGTAATTGATGAATCCCACAATTTTCGGAATAATGATGTCTACAAGGATCGCGAGACCCGCTACCAGCGATTGATGAACAAGGTGATCCGCTCTGGGGTCAAGACCAAGGTCCTGATGTTGTCCGCCACACCGGTCAACAATCGCTTCACCGACCTGCGCAACCAGCTTGCTCTGGCCTACGAAGGGCAGTCAGATGATTTGAGCAAGAACCTCCGGACGAAGACATCTGTCGAGGAGATTTTTCGACGAGCCCAGATGGCATTCAATGCTTGGTCGGAGCTGCCCCCCGAGCAGCGGACAGCCGCAACCATCTTGCGGAAGTTAGACTTTGACTTCTTTGAGCTTCTGGATGCCGTGACGATTGCCCGATCTCGCAAACACATCGAGACCTTTTACGATACTGCAGATATCGGAAAGTTTCCGGCTCGCCTGCCGCCCTTGTCGCACCATCTCCCGATCACGACCCGCGAAGACATCATTGGCTTTAATGAAATTTATGGCCAGCTGACTGGTCTAAAAATGGCAGTATACGCGCCTGTCAACTACATCTATCCGAGCCGCGTCAGGAAATACGAAGAGCTCTACGACACCAGGACCGAAGGCGGAAAGGGCACACTCAGACAAGCTGACCGTGAACGAAGCTTGCAAGCCCTCATGACGACCAATCTATTGAAACGGCTTGAAAGCTCGGTTCATGCCTTTCGCATGACACTGGGATCCCTTTCGAAGAACATCGAGAGCACCTTGAAGGCCATCGCTCGTTTTGAGGCTTTGGGTGGCTCCGACTCCATCGTGGAGCTCGAAATCGACGAAGAACTCGCCGAAGAGGATGATGATCTCTCAGGTCTTTCAGTCGGGAAAACCGTGAAGATCGCACTCGCCGACATGGACGTCAAAGCCTGGAAGCAGGAGCTTTCAGCCGACCAGATCATCATCGATGGCTTGATCGTCGAAATGAACCGGGTTGAGCCGGAGGACGACGCGAAGCTGCAGCATCTGGTCAACGAGATCTCGGGAAAGATGGCCGAGCCGCTCAACCCCGGGAACCGCAAGGTCATTGTATTCACGGCTTTCGCTGATACGGCGAAGTATCTCTACGCTCAGCTGGCACCTCATTTTGAGGATTCGGCAGGCGTTCATACTGGCATAGTCACCGGGACAGGTAATCCCAAGACAACCCTCGGAAAGCCGTTCGATTTTCAGTCCGTTCTGACGCTGTTCTCACCGGTCGCCAAAGAGAAGGACAAGATCCTCCCGGACGAGCCGACTGAACTCGACATCCTGATCGCAACGGACTGCATTTCCGAAGGTCAGAACCTTCAAGACTGTGACTACCTGGTCAATTACGACATCCACTGGAACCCGGTTCGCATCGTTCAACGGTTCGGACGGATCGACCGCATCGGCTCACCGAACACCTCGATCCAGCTGTCGAATTACTGGCCGGACATTTCCTTGGACGAGTATATCAACCTGAAGGAACGGGTTGAGAACCGGATGCATATTGTCGATGTGACCGGCACCGGGGAAGACAACGTTCTGACGGCCAAGAGCTCGGAGACAGCCTACCGCAAGGAGCAGCTTCAGCGCCTCCAGAACGAGGTGATCGAGTTGGAAGACGTGAAGACCGGGATCTCGATCACTGATCTTGGGCTCAATGACTTCCGCATGGATCTCCTCAACTACATCAAGGAGAACGGCGACCTCGCAACAGTGCCGAACGGGCTGCACGCCGTGGTGCCTTCCGACGCGAAGCGCGGACTGGTCCCGGGGGTTATTTTCGCCCTGCGCAACATCCATGACACGGTGAACATCAACCATCAGAACCGGCTCCACCCATACTACCTGGTCTACATCTCGGAAGACGGGGAGGTGGTCGTCGACCAGACGCAGGTGAAACGTCTGCTCGACCTCGTGCGCACCAGCTGTAAGTCACACCCCGCTCCTGTGAAGGACCTGTGCGAAGCCTTCAACGCGGAGACCAAGGATGGCCGGAGCATGGAGAAATACTCCGCGCTCTTGAGTGATGCTATTCGCTCGATGATCGAGGTGAAGGAGGAGCGTGACATCGACAGCCTGTTCGCAGGAGGCCACACTTCAGCCCTGACGCATACCATCGCGGGCATCGATGACTTCGAGCTGATTGCCTTCATTGTCGTGAGAGACCAGCTTTGACTGCGCTCTTCCGATATCCCGACCAGGCTCAGCTGAAGCGCGTGGTGCCGAAGGCCCGCATCTACGACGCCGTGGGCGCGAGCACAGCGCTGAAAGACCGCTTCGTGAAAGAGTTGGACCAGATCACCTGGGCCTACAAGCTGGCGCCGGAGACGATCCGTTTACCTGCCACCAAGCAGGTGCCGGAGATCCAGGTGTTCCGCCTGACGCTCAAGACCACAGAGTTGCACCCCGACGTCCTGCGCGCGATCGATCGCGCGGTCCCCTTCCCGTTGATCTTCGAGCTTCGTCGGGATGGTCAGATACAGGTCGCCGCGGCCCGCAAGCGCCCTTCGGAGGCAGACAGCGCCAAGTGGGTGCTGGTTGGGGAACACCTGCGCAGCGCGTGGTTGCCGGAAGAGACAGAGTGCGCGGCCCTGCCGGTGTCGCTGAACCTCGGCGGACTCTACGATCAGCTGCTCACGG
The DNA here is from genome assembly GCF_019599045.1 of Roseovarius sp. SCSIO 43702. Lineage (NCBI taxonomy): Bacteria > Pseudomonadati > Pseudomonadota > Alphaproteobacteria > Rhodobacterales > Roseobacteraceae > Roseovarius > Roseovarius sp. SCSIO 43702. The sequence goes on along the minus strand of NZ_CP080623.1, from coordinate 3,247,072 downwards.
CCCTGATGCCGATTGAACCGGCTGCGGAAGAGGACATCGACGCGAGCCTGGAGAGGCTCGAGGCGATCAAGGCCAAGGAGCGCGAGATCAGCCAGTTGAAATCAAAGATGAAACGCGAGACGCAATTCAACATCAAAATGACGTTGCATGGACAGCTGCAAGAGGCGCAGAAGGCCCTTGACCATTTGAAAAAGCCCGACTGAACAGGGTGGAGGAACGAGCATGAGCGACGACAACCAAGTGCAACCGGTGTCTTTCGAAGGTGTCGAAAAACTGAAGATGCACAGCCCGGACCTGACGCAGGACAACATCGCCAAGATCCGTGCTCTTTTCCCCGGCTGCGTATCCGAGGCGCGAGACGAAGACGGCAAGCTGGCGTTGAAGGTAGACTTCGATCAACTGCGGCAGGAGCTATCCGATAACATCGTTGAGGGGCCTCAGGAGCGTTACCATCTGAACTGGCCAGGCAAGCGTGAGGCCCTGATCACGGCGAACGCGCCAATTGCCAAGACCCTCCGCCCGTATCGCGATGAGAGCGTAGATTTCGACACGACCCGCAACTTGTTTGTTGAGGGCGATAATCTTGAGGGATTGAAGCTGCTTCAGGAGATGTATCTTGGCGACGTCAAGATGATCTATATTGACCCTCCCTATAACCGAAAAAAGGGAGAGAACCTCGTTTATCGAGACGATTTTATTGGAAACACCTTCGAATTTCTTTCCCAGTCCAACCAAATCTCATCAGACGGTGAGCGACTCGTGGCCAACACTGAGGCTAACGGACGCTTTCATTCGGACTGGTTAAGCATGATGTATGCAAGGCTGCGCATATGCAAGAACATTCTTGCGAAAGATGGGGTGGTAGTCATTTCGATTGATGACTCTGAAACCTCAAACGCGCTTCAGATTTGCTACGAAATATTTGGTGAATCTAACTTTGTGGGGACACTAATTTGGAAAAATGCAACTGACAATAATCCCACTAACATCGCGGTAGAGCATGAAAGCATTCATGTGTTTGCTAAGAGCAAACAAGACCTTGAAGGCGTATGGCGAAGTTCCGTGTCTGCGATCAAAGATGTCCTGAAGTCTGTCGGCGATAAAATTCTCTCAGAAGCCTCCACACAAGAGGAGCGGCAATCTGTATACACTGACTGGTTCCGAGAAAATAAGTCACAATTGGGCCCACTCGATCGATACAAATACATCGATGAGGGTGGAGTATATACTGGAAGCCAGAGCGTTCATAACCCGGGGAAGGAAGGATATCGGTATGACGTTCCGCACCCTATTACCGGGGAACCCTGCAAAGAACCACTTATGGGATACCGCTTTCCTCAGGCGACAATGGAACGTCTTCTCAGAGAGGACCGCATCCTCTTTGGAGAGGACCACACAAAAATTGTTGAGTTGAAAGTATATGCGTCAGAGTTTAGCGACAAACTCTCAAGCGTATTCGATCTCGACGGAAGAACAGGCCCCTACGACCTAAAAGAGCTATTCCCAGAGGGACGAAAGGTCTTCTCTAATCCAAAACCGGTTTTGCTTCTTGAGAGACTGATTTCCTTCACCACATCCGAAGGACATATATGCATGGACCTATTTGCTGGGTCGTCGACGCTTGCGCATGCGTTAATGGCTCTTGAAGCTGACGAACCCAAGGGGCGAAAATTTATAAGCATGCAATATCCTGAGCGGATCAAGCCAGACAACAAGGATAGCAAGGAAGCTTATAACTTCTGCATGGAAGCTTCATTGGAGCCAACAATATCTGAAATATCCAAAGAACGCATTCGCCGCGCAGGTCAAAAAATCCTCGAAGGTGAGTGCCATCCCGACTGGAACAAGGATGTCGGATTCCGCGTCCTGAAGATCGACAGTTCCAACATGGCTGACGTTTTCTACACACCGGATGCGACGTCGCAAAAAGACCTCCTCTCCAGTGTCGAGAACATCAAGCCCGATCGCTCGCCCGAAGACCTGCTCTTCCAGGTGCTGGTCGATTGGGGCGTTGACCTGACCCTGCCCATCAGCAGTGATACCATTGATGGCAAAACCGTCTTCAGCGTCGCGGGCACCGCCCTGATGGCTTGTTTCGATGACGGCGTGGACGAAGCATTGGTCAAGATGCTGGCAGAGCGCCAGCCCATGCGCGTGGTGTTCAAGGACACCGGCTTCAAGGACGACGCGACCAAGATCAACGTGCGCCAAATCTTCAAATCCCTCTCGCCTGACACCGAAGTGAAGGCAATCTGAGATGAAGATCAAGTTTAAGTCCCAGCCCTATCAACTCGACGCCGTCAACGCGGTGGTCGATTGCTTCAAGGGTCAGCCACGGCAGGACAATCTGAAATACACCATCGATCCCGGCGACACTCGCCAGATGCGGTCGACCGAGGATGGCTTCGGCAACGCCGATATCAAGCTGCCCGACGACGTGCTGCTGGAGAATGTCGTGGCGGTGCAGCGTGGCGCTATGCTGCCCCAATCCCAGTCACTGACGAACTACGTCGATGCGAATGGCAGGGCCAAGCCGGCCACCTACAAGCCAGGCGCCAAGCTGAACCTCGATGTCGAGATGGAGACCGGCACGGGCAAGACCTACGTCTACATCCGCACGATGTTCGAGCTGCACAAGCGCTATGGCTGGTCCAAGTTCATTATCATGGTGCCCAGCGTCGCGATCCGCGAAGGGGTAGCGAAGTCCCTGCAGACGACCGCCGAACACTTTCAACAAGAGTTCGGCAAGAAGATCCGAGCTTTCACCTACGATTCATCGCGTCCCCATGATCTTGAGGGCTTTTCGTCCGATGCCGGGATCAATGCGATGGTCATCAATGTTCAGGCTTTCGCCGCATCTCAGAAGAAGAACGCCAGTGAGGCGGCTCGGCGAATTTACCGAGAGCTTGATGATTTTCAATCGCGCCGACCGATCGACGTGATCGCCAAAAACCGACCGATCCTGATCCTCGATGAGCCGCAGAAGATGGAAGGCCCTGAAACTCAAAAGGCTCTGCCCGAGTTCAACCCGCTCTTCATTCTCCGATACTCGGCAACGCACAAGACCGTGCACAACAAGGTCCATCGCCTGGATGCCGTGGACGCCTTCAACCAGAAGCTGGTCAAGAAGATCGAGGTCCGCGGGATCGAAACCAAGGGCCTGACCGGCACCAATGCCTACCTTTATCTCGAAGGTATCGACATTTCGAAGTCGGCTCCCGTGGCTCGGGTCGAGCTGGAAGTCAAGACTGGGAGCGGCATCAAGCGGGTCCTGCGCAAGCTCGAGAAGGGGCGCGACCTGTTCGACGTCTCAAAGGGGCTGGAGCAATACCGCGGCTTCGTCATCTCTGACATCGATGCCAGAGACGATACGCTGCACTTCACCAACGGTGACGTTCTGTCGGCCGGGCAGGCCTCCAACGACGTGACAGAGGATGACAAGCGCAGGATCCAGATCCGGGAAACCATCGCGGCCCACTTGCGGCGCGAACAAGCGCTCTTCGCCCGGGGCGTGAAGGTTCTCTCCCTCTTCTTCATCGACGAGGTCGTCAAGTATCGCGACTATGAGCGGGAGGACGAAAAGGGCGAATACGCGCGCATCTTCGAAGAGGAGTATGCGAACGCCAAGGACGAAATCCTCGACGAACTGCCTCTGGAGAACGAGGACTACCGCAAATATCTGGCTGACATTGACCATGCCAAGACCCATCGCGGCTACTTCTCCATCGACAAGAGGGGACGCATGACGGACCCCAAGGCCGCTGCGAGGGGCGAATTGCAGGGGCAGTCGACGGAACCCAGCGATTACGATCTGATCCTGAAAGACAAGGAGCGCCTGCTGTCGTTCGACGAGCCGACGCGCTTCATCTTTTCTCACTCCGCCTTGCGCGAGGGCTGGGACAACCCGAACGTCTTCGTCATGTGCATGCTCAAGCACAACGAGAGCCAGAACACAATTTCTCGCCGGCAAGAGGTTGGGCGCGGCCTGCGCATATCGGTCAATCAGGTTGGCGAACGCATGGACTTGCCCGCGACGGTTCATGACATCAACGTTCTGACCGTGGTGGCGAGCGAGAGCTACAAGGGCTTCGTGTCTGGCCTCCAGCAGGAGATCGTCGAGAACCTGTCGGAGCGCCCGAGGGCCGCGAACGCCGCGTATTTTGAAGGGAAACTGCTAAAGTCGGAAGACTCCGAACTGAAGGTCGACAAGGCGTTGGCTGGCAAGCTCGAGTTTTACCTGATCAAAAACGGTTATGTCGACGAAGACCGAGCCATCACCGCGAAATATCATGAAGCTCGGAAATCCGAGACACTGGCGCAGTTGCCGGAGGCGTTCGCCGGCCACGAGGAGGAAGCATTCAAGCTCGTGGACACGGTGTTCAACGGCCAGAAGGTGGCCGACATGTTCAACGATGGCCGCGCGCCGAAAAAGAACCCACTGAACGCCAACTTTCACAAGCAGGAGTTTCAGGAGCTCTGGAGACGCATCAACCGAAAAGCCGTATATCAGGTCGAGTTCGAGACCGAAAAACTGATCCAAAGCTGCGTCACAAGCCTGGATAAGAACCTCAGGAACATACCGGCGCTTCAATACCTGGTCACCGAAGGCACCTTGAACGACGGGGTGACCGACGAGGATCTCCGCAGCGGTCAGGCATTCGCGCAAGGCAGGGTCAGGTCCGAAACGGGGCAAAGCGCTCATTCAAGAGTAAGCTATGACCTGGTTGGAAGTATCTCCGAGGCTACGAACCTGACGAGACGGACGATTGGAACCATCCTGTCCCGTATCGAACCGGCAATCTTCGGCCAGTTCAATCGCAACCCGGAACAATTCATCGCCGAAGCTGCGCACCGGATCAATGAGCAGAAGGCGGGAGCGATCGTCGAACAGCTCACGTATAGTGCGATCGAAGAAGAGTATGACTCCGCGATCTTCACGGCGGGCGAAACCGGGAACGACTTCAAGAAGGCGACAGACAAGCTGAACCACCATGTCTACGACTACGCGATCGTCGACTCCGACGTGGAGCGACGTTTCGTCAGGGACTTGGATACGAGCAGTGAGATTGTGGTCTACTCCAAACTGCCAAGAGGGTTCCTTATTCCCACTCCGGTTGGCGACTACAATCCGGATTGGGCGATCGCCTTCAAGAAGGACGAGGTGAAGCACTTGTATTTCGTCGCGGAAACCAAGTCCGAATATCCGTCGATGAAAATGCGCGAACTTGAGCAAACAAAGATCGAATGCGCTCGAAGGTTCTTTGCCGAAATCGGCGAAAAGATCGTGCAGGATAAGGTGAAGTACGACGTGGCGACGAGCTACGCTGACCTCATGAACCTGGTCAGGGAAGCAACCTGAACACGCAAAACTATTGGAATCCCAAGTCGTCACGCTGTCTTCATGTCACGCCTCTCCCAGCCTTGATCATTGTTCAGCAATGCCGGGGCTTGGTTCATTGCGTCCGTATCCGGGTCTCCTTGGCCGCGCGACGAGCCGATGCCAAGTGGATGATATCAATCCAAAAGTAACCGCCCGATTGAGGCCGCCTGCCTGACGGCGGGGTTCCGAGCTAAGACACGTGCATAACGACGTCCTTAACGACGTGTCTTATTAGGAGGGGCCATGCTGGGCGAGGTTCTGGGCGTTGAGCGGCGCCGGCGGTGGAGCGAAGACGAGAAGCTCGAGATCCTGTCGGAGGTCGGCGTCGGCGGTGCGTCGGTGACGCAGATCGCTCAGCGCCACGAGATCACGCGCTCCCAGCTCTACGGCTGGCGGCGCGATCTGAAGAAGAAGGGCCTATGGTCGCGGGATCGCGGGGCCGTTTTCTTGCCGGTGGATTTCAGCGGGACTCAGGCGCGGGTAAGCGCATCCGCGCCGTCACGGTCTGGCCCTGTCGAACTGCGGCTGAGCAACGGCCGCTGCCTGAGGTTCGACAGCGGCATGGATGGAGAGGTGCTGACCCGATTGATCCGGGCGGTGGAAGCGGCATGATCGGACCGGGAACGGGGGTTCGCGTCTACCTGGCCTGCGGGCCCACCGACATGCGCAAGGGGATCGCCGGTTTGGCCGCGCTCGCCCAGGACGTCCTGCGCCAAAACCCGGCGAGCGGCGCGGTCTTCGCGTTCCGTGGGCGCCGGGGAGATCGGCTGAAGCTTCTCTACTGGGATGGTCAGGGCTTCTGCCTCTACTACAAGGTCCTGGAGCGAGGCCGCTTCCCGTGGCCCGCCGCCGGAGACGGCGCCGTGAGGCTGACCTCGGCGCAGCTGGCGATGCTCTGGGAAGGCATCGACTGGCGCCGTCCGGACTGGGGTGCGCCTCCGGCCCGGGTGAGCTGATACTTCTCTCAACCCCCTTGTTTTACTGGTTATGGACCGCACGGGATGGTAAGGTCCCGCATGTCCGAAGCCGCCTCCCTTCCGCCTGACGATCCTGCCAAGTTGCGCGCGATGATCGCCGCGCTCGAGGCCGAGAACGCGGCCATGCGGGCGGAGACGACACGGCTTACGGCCGTCCTGAAGGCGCACGAAGCCCTCGTCCAGGCGCTCCAGATCCGGATCGCCAAGCTCCAGCGACAGAAGTTCGGTGCAAGCTCGGAGAAGATCGAACGCGAGATCGAACAACTCGAGCTGGCCCTCGAGGCACTGGAGGTCGCGGCTTCCGCCGCCCGGGAGCCCGAGGAGGAGCCCAAGGCAGAGCCCGCAGTCGCGGAACCTGCTTCCATGCGGCGCAAACCGAAGGTCTCGGAGGCAACGCCCCGCGAGCGCATCGTGCTCGACCCCGGCGATGCCTGCCCCGACTGCGGGGGCGAACTGCGGCTCGTCGGTGAAGACATGAGCGAGATCCTCGAGCTGATCAGCGCGCGGCTGAAGGTGATCGAGACGGCGCGCCCGAAGAAGTCCTGCCGGAGATGCGAGAAGATCACCCAGACCCCGGCGCCTGCACGCCCGATCCCGCGCAGCATGGCGGGACCGGGCCTTCTGGCGCACATCCTTGTCTCCAAGTTCGACGATCATCTTCCCTTGTATAGACAGAACGAGATCTTCGCCCGCATGGGCGCGGATATCCCGGCCTCGACGCTCGTCGACTGGTGCGGCCAGGGTGTGCGGGTGCTCTCTCCGCTCGTGGCGCGGATCAGGGCTGACGTGATGACCGCCGACCGCCTCCATGCCGACGACACCCCGGTGCGAGTGCTCGACCGCTCCAAGCGGCTCGAGGGACTGGGAAAGGGCGTGAAGGAGGGCCGGATCTGGACCTACCTCCGGGATGACCGGCCCTGGGGCGGGACTGCGCCGCCCGGCATCGCCTACTTCTTCTCACCGGACCGAAAGAGTGCGCATCCGCACCGCCATTTGGCCGAGTTCAGCGGCATCCTTCAGGCGGACGCCTATACGGGCTTCAAGGCGCTTTATGAGCCAGATGCCACCGGCGCGATGCGCATCCGCGAGGCCGCCTGCTGGGCACACCTGCGCCGGGACTTCCACGATGTCTGGACCGGCACCAAGTCGGAGATCGCCCGGGAGGCGCTGGACCGTATCGGCGCGCTTTACGACATCGAACGCGAGATCACCGGCTGCTCCGCCGAAGAGCGGCGACGCGTTAGGCAGACCCGCACGCGCCCGCTGGCGGAGGACTTCAAGGCGTGGTCGGAGGCCCAGCTCGGCCGGGTCTCCGGCAAGAGCGCACTGGCCAAAGCCTTCCGCTACGCGCTCCGCCGCTGGCCCTCCTTCACGCTCTTCCTGGAGGACGGCCGCGTGGCCATCGACAACAACCCGGCCGAGCGTGCGATCAAGCCGGTGGTGATTGGTCGGAAGAATTGGCTCTTCGCCGGGGCCGATGCCGGGGGTGAAACCCTCGCGGAAGCCATGACGATCATCGAAAGCGCGAAGCTCAGCGGCCACGACCCCGAAGCCTACCTGGCAGACATCCTTGCCCGCATCGGAGATCACAAGATCAATCGCCTCGACGAGCTGCTGCCGTGGAACTGGGTGCCACAATCCAAAGAGGCAAAGGCCGTCGCTTGAGCTGCGGTCCTTACCGGCCGGTTACATCCAAAAACTGGCCGATGCCCGAGGAAATACCTGCATCGAAGGTCAATAGCGGCTGTAGTCAGCCTCGGAGCCGAACTCGTCCTGGAGCCGCTCCGCCAATTCGTCGAGGTCCTCCTCGTCCAGGTCGACGCCGATCTGTCGGCTAAAATCGATAGCGCCACTGATATCGAAGCCTTCGATGAATTGCCCCTCGGACCTGAGGTCATGCAGGAGCGAAGCATAAGTCCGCCAGCCCAGGAATCTTGCGACGATTTCTGGTCGATGTCCGGCTTTGGCGTGTGGGATCGAAAGAGCCGCTTGTTGTTTTAGTCTCTTGAGACGGTCGAGTGTCAATAAGAAGCCAGTCATGCTAATTTCTCACAAGTATTTCGCGATTGGGTCACAATTCGATCGCGACCAAGAGTTGGGGGGCAGTCATTTCGCGGTGACCTTCTTCGCGATATCGAAAAACGCTTGATCCTGCGATCCTGCCCTCACGGACATGCCGACCTCACGCCCATTGCTCCAAAAGGACACTCCGGCCTTTTCCAGAGCGCTTAGCATCATTTCGATACTCTCCTGGCGAATGGGTGCGCCCCGATCCTTGATCCCCAGTTCCTTCAGCGCCTCTTTTCGGATCTTCTCGGCTTTGCTTTCGATCCTCTTGACGGTGGCGGAAGACACTCCGGCGTTGTCCGCCAGGTCGTCCTGTGACCAATGCAACGCATTTCTGCCCGCCTTCAGGAGGCCGATGGCCTCACGGCTCATCGAGATTTCGCCCTTTCTTGCCGTTCTTGCCATTGCTTCACCTCCAGAAGTCAGCCCCGAGAGCATCGGGAAACGCATGTGGAGCACGAGTGGAACTGGTCATACCTTGACGCAGGTCACCGAATCGAGCTACTTGAAGTTTGCCGATATTGACGCGAGAACTCAAGCTTCGCGTCTCGGGAGCCGGTGCCGTCGAGCTTACTCAGACAGCTTGATGACACCGCCGCTCCCGGACCTCAGCGACCGGCTCGAGCAGATGTTCGAGTCAAATGGTTCAAAGGGTCAAAACAAATTCAGGGACTTAGGAGTTTGAAATGACCCTTTGCGAGGAGCAGAGCGGCGAAGTCGAGCGCGCGCTCAACAGAACCGAAGCGGCCGCGGCCTTGGGCATATCCGTCCGCTACTTCTTCGACATTCGGAAAAAGTTCGAGACGGACTTCGCCGTCTGCGAATGGCGCGGCCGCCGACCCGTCTTCTACCGCGCTCACATCGAGGGTCTCAGGGAGGCAATGACATGGACAACGAAGGGAGATTGTATATTTGACAAACCCGCGACCTTGAGGGTGCCGCTTAGGCGTATGGTTCCTTGAGACTACAGAAAAGCCAAAGCAATAGCATTGCCGCGAACGGATTTATGACCAAGGCGGCAACCTGCCAGAGTAGGCGATCTTGGCCACGGCGTTCGGCCATATCTCCTACCAGCGCGAACAACTGCCAGATGAGCCATAGCCCCCCGATCAGGAAGAGGACCGCGACGATAGCTTCAATCATCTGATGTGGCTTTCGGCTCGTCCTTCGGCTTCTGCTTCACCAGCTCCTTAAGCCGTTCTTCAAACCGCTCCTCGTCGTCGTCCGTCTCTAACTGGCGGGCGGCTTCCTTGAAGCGGTCTAGTTGGGATTTCTCTTTCTCCATGCGCACAGGATAGCGCTGTTCTCTCGACATAAAAAGGGGCGACCCGAAGGCCGCCCAAGGCAGGTTTCATACAGGCTTCCCGCCGCCGAACCGCTAACGCCTAGCCCGGTTGCGCCCAATCATCGTCTCAGCTTAGGCCGGGCGACTGCGCCAGTGGGCGCAGACGAACTCCAAGCGACCGAAGCGGATGCGATGATATGCGTTCACGAACACATCTTTCATGCCCCATCTCCCAGCAAGAGGGTTTCCCTTGAAATGGGGCGCAGCAAATGTCAGATTGATCCTGCAACAGATGGTATCTGACGGGGCTGCGCCCCTATGAAGCCACCACGAAAGCCGGTCCTTGTGGCCGGTTTTCTTGTTTCTCCCCTACGGTCAGGTCTGTGCCTGGGTGGTATCCCGCAGGGGCTGTTCCGGTCTTTTCATTGCTCGTCGCCTCACACATCATGTTGGGGGTTCCGAAAGAGGAATCCCATGATTGAGGTTATAAGGCGCGTCGCCGCAAGTCGCAACAGTAAAAGTCATTGCGCTTGCTGTTACTCGGAATACATGCTAACTGGTTAGCAATGATTACATTGGAGGCCAGCCATGAACACCAAACCTATCCGAAGTCCCGCATACCCCAGCATGTCGCTTGAAGACGCTGTTATGGCGGTGGGGAAGATTGAGGCGCAGTATCGAGGATCCCCCGTTGATCGCGAAGATGGTGCAAAGTTGTTGGGGTATTCCGGTTCAACAGGGCCGGCGAATAAAGCGCTGGCTGCGTTGGCCTCATTCGGACTCGTTGAGCGTGCGGGGAAGGGGATGATGCGAGTCACCGGACGTGCGCGCGCAATCCTTCACCCAGAATCAGAGAGTGACAAGGCCCGCAATTTGAAAGAGGCGGCGCTTGAGCCGAAGCTGTTTCGCGAGATAATGGAGCGCTTCGACGGAGTCGACCTGCCGCCAATGGAAGGTGTCGTGACATATCTCAACCGCGAGGGATTTAACCCCTCCGCTGTCGGCCCGGCGGCCAAGGCGTTCATAAACACCATGAACTTCGTCCAGTCATTGGGCGCAAGCGAAAGTCATGGAGAAACCCAGGACGACGACGCAGAATCAGAATCGCCGGACGAGGAAACTACGTTCGGCGGCGCGTCGGTAGGTGACATGATCCAATGGGAGAGCCAAGGCGTGCTACAATTTGAAATGCCTCGCCGCGTTCGCTGGGTCTCGCCAGAAGGGGATTGGCTCGCGGTCGAGGGTAGCGACACAGGGATACCCATGAGCCAAGTCACAGTAGAACGGACCGCAACCCCTACGCCGCCAGTGATCCCGCCCCACACAGATACTGGCATCGTGGAAAAGGGGTTCTCCGAATGGTTCCGCGCCAAGGTCGGTGCGGACAAAATCGTTACGATCAACTTCAAGGGCGAAGGCGACATCGGACCCAAGGAGATCGAGAAGATGATCCGGGTGCTTGAGGCGCAGAAACTAGCACTCGAGGACTGACTCAGTTCACGTCGCAAACGGCAGGGCGGGGTATCATCCCCGCCCTTTCGTATTCTTAGTCAGGTCTTGCGTAGGTCAGGCGCCTACCGGTCGCGCCACGTAGGGCAATCTCGCCACGCTCCGTATCATCAATGCCGTTCGCGATCCGGGTATTGTACCGGAAGTCGAACTCCGCCGCATAACGGTGCAGGTGCTTCTTGGCGCAGTGCTGATACACGCCCTTCATGCCGCGCTTGAAGATGCTGTAGAAGCCTTCGACGGTGTTGGTATGGACCTCGGGAAAGCCGGGGCGCACGTATTCCTCGGCGCTGTGGTTGACCCAATCGTGACCGCCGAAGTCGGGGCTGATCGCAAGGCCCTGATACTGGCTTGCCTCGTCGGTCAGGATAAACGCCTCCTTGGCGATGTTCTCGCGCAGGATCGGGATCAGGGTGGATTTCTTGAGATCGTCCACCACGACGCTGCGGGCGCGCTTGGTGTCGCGATCCACGAGGGTCAGAACCTTCATCTTGTGGGAGCCGCCGCGGGCGTTCTTCGCCTTCACGACGCCCGGTTCCTTGCCGATGAACGTCTCGTCAACTTCCACCGCGCCGCCGTTGCTGCCGAACGGGGCCAGCGCGCCATCGCGCATGCACTCGCGGATGCGGTGGGTCAGGAACCAAGCGCTCTTGTAGGTGACGCCCAGAACGCGGTGCAACTGGTGGCTGCTGATGCCCTTCTTGCTGGACACCATCAGGTGAATGGCTTGCAGCCACAGGTGCAGCGGAATGTGGCTTTCCTCGAAGATGGTGCCCTTGCGGACGGTGAACTGCTTGCGGCACTCGCGGCACTTCCACAGGCCGTGACGCTCCTTGCCTTCGGGGTTCTTCTTGGAGGGCTTGGTGCGAACGCCGGTCAGGCGATAGGCGCTGTCTACCACGCCGCAATGCGGGCAGACCGGACCATCGGGCCAGATGATGCTCTCGACATGCGCAAAGGCTGCGGCTTCGTCGTGCATGTAGGCTTTGGACAGAACGGACATTTGCTTTTCCTCAACTTCCTGTCTCCAATATAGGAATTGAGGATGGGTTTGTCAAATATACAATCGCCCAACGAAGGCCCCCAAGCCCCCGAGCCATGGACGCCGAAGTGGAAGAAAGACGACTACGAGTGCGACTTCTACGTCCGCGGAAGACGCATACGAAAGCGCCTTGGCATACGCGACGTGAACAAGTTCGAGCTTGCATGTCGTCTTGCCGAGATGGAGTTCGACAAGGCTTGGGAGAAGGTTCTGAATCCCTCGCGGACCTTCGCCGAGGCAGCAATCCTCTACATGAGGCACACCGGTAACCGCCGGTATCTGAAACGTATCATTCGTTATTTTGGTGTCTATACGCGGATCGACGAAATCGATCATCCGAGGATTCTGCGCGCCGGAAGTGACATCGCGGAGCTGAGATTCAAAGAAGCCGGGATCCGCTGGACACCTTCGACGATCCAATGCCAGGTGACGGTCCCGATCTACGCGGTGATCAACTTCATTACCGGCAATCGGAGAGAGCGCAGGAAGAAGAATGTGCGGAGCAGATATCTTTCTCCGGCGCAACTCGAGGCCCTGATCCAGGCCGCAATGGCACCGGAAACGGCGCATGTCTACGACAAGGACCATCGCCTGCTGAAGATCATCGTCTTCATGGTCGCAACGGGCTGCAGTCCCGGCGAAACCTTCGCCGTCAAGGTTGAGCACTTCAATTGGTCCACGAACGAGGTCTGGATTCCGGCCGTCGAGGATGGCGCCGGCAAGACACTTGCTCGGGCCCGATGGGTCTACCTCCCGGATCGAGCCATCGAGCTGATCGGTGAGTTGCCGAAGAAAGGGCACGCGTTCCTGTCGTCGCGCGGCAAACCATTCAAACTGAGAGACCATGGCGGCGGGCAGATCGCCAAGCAATTCCGCAAGCTCTGTGAGGCGGCCGGTCTACCCAAAGATGTGGTTTGCTACACGCTTCGACACACCTGGGCGACTTTCCACTCGGCACAGGTCGGCAATCATGACCTTCTCCTTGACCGCGGCGGTTGGGCAAAGTCCGACACGGCGCGCGACTATCGCAAGGCTTATCCGGCAGACCTCGCCGCGCAGCTCTACGACTATGGGTGGGACTTTGGGCAAGATCCGGGCAACACGCAAAAATTCATGCAGAAAGCGTAAGGAAATAAAGATGTTACAGGAAATGTCCGCTCTCTTAGCAGGGGAGCGCCTTCGACCACTCGGCCACGTCTCCGTTGGCGGGTTTATCGGTGTCGTGGTCGGGAAACAAGGCCAAAATCCCGCGATGCGCCGGCACCTCCGGGGTGCCGGCGCGACAGGGTGCTCAGGGCGTGAGATCGAGCCATGCGCCGCAGGTATAACCCTCGCCCTCCTGCAGGCGCAGGGTGCCGTCTTGCTTGAACGTGGCGACCAGGCCGCATCTGTTGACCAGCATCGGATCGCCGCGCCCTTCGACGGTGCCCGCGCGATGCAGCGGCACGGGCGCATCGGCAAAGCGGATATCCACGGTCGATTGGCTGCGCCAGCCGCTGAGGTTGAACCGTCCGTTGAGATGCATCGGGTGATCGATGTGCATCTGGAAGCCATGCTCGCGACGCTCGGTGATCGTGACGGTCACGTCGAGTTCCTTGTCGCCGATCGCGGCGCGTGCGGGGATCGACCCCGCCGATAGACGCCCCAGCCACTCGGCCCGGACCGCGCGCTGTGTTGCCACGGCATCGGGCGTGTCGCCCAGCGGGTAGATGTCCATGGAGCAATACGGGTTCGAGAATGTCGCACCATCCTCCGCGGGTGCGACGGAAAAGTCCCAGTCACCGCCGGAGACGCGGAAGGTCGGCGTGGTGCCCACCTGTTCCACCGTCATCTTCTTGCTGCTCCATTCCGTGGGCGCAGCTGCGACCTTGCGATAGGTCAGGGTGCCGGTGCCCTCCACGGCATCGGTCACAAGCTTCGCGATTTCGTAATGCCTATAGCCGCAGGATACCGTGCCTTCGAAGCTGCCCGAGACGGATCGTTGAAGCGCGAGGCGCGCGCGCTCCGCATCTTCGCGTCTCTTTTGCAGCATTGCGAGATGCTCCTCATGCTCTGGCGTTCCCTGCACGATCGCGTCGGCGCCGAAGCGCGACCGGGGCCAGCCGAGATCGCTGATCGCCTCGTCATCGTCCCAGAAGATCTGACCGTCCCAGCCTTCGCCGGTCGCCCTGGCCCGGACCAGCGCAAACAGGGAGACGCCTGTGCCGGGCTCGCCGATCCGCGTCAGCAGGGTCGTCCTGTCCTCGAGGGTGCCCGCCGTCGTGAACAGTGCCTCGCGTGGGGCCAACGTGACCCGCACACGTGACTCGGAGAACTCGACCAGGCCCTCGCGGGTATCCTGACTGCCGATCTCGATCTCCTCGATGGCCATGTGTTCGGGAAGGTCGGCACGCACGATCTCCTCGATCCTAGCCTCGCCCGGATGATCCTTTCCGAAAAACCAAGCCTGTGCCGGTGCGCTCAGGCTCAGAAACAGGAACAAGGTTGCGAAAATGTGGGGCCACGGGCATATGCGGGTCTTCTGGATCATTACACTCTCCGGTTTATCAAATCAGCCAGGTTGACTGGTTAACGTTGTGGAGAGAAACAGCAATACCCCTGAAATAATTAATTTTTTGTGTTTTCGTGATGAACGACGTTGCTGTGTGACGAGGATATCGGCGAGGCGCGTATTTGTGGCCAGCTCGTCCGGAGTGTTCCAAGACATTGCAATTGCGAAGATGCGAACATATCAAGAACAAATGACCGTGAAATCCATTCAGCAAAAGCTCGCCATCCTGAGCGACGCCGCGAAATACGATGCGTCCTGCGCGTCGAGCGGCACGACGCGGCGCGACAGTGCGAAGGGCGGGCTCGGCTCCTCGGGTGGGAGCGGGATCTGCCACGCCTATGCGCCGGACGGGCGCTGCATCAGCCTGCTCAAGATCCTGATGACGAATTTCTGCATCTACGACTGCGCCTATTGCGTGAACCGCGTCTCGTCGAACGTGGAGCGGGCGCGGTTCACGGTGGACGAGATCGTGACGCTGACCATCGAGTTCTACCGGCGCAACTATATCGAGGGGCTGTTCCTGTCCTCGGGCATCATCCGCTCGCCCGACGACACGATGCGCGACATGGTGCGCGTGGTGCGCAAGCTGCGCCAGGAGGAGAATTTCCACGGCTACATCCACCTCAAGACCATCCCCGATGCCGCGCCGGAACTGATCGAGGAGGCGGGCCTTTTCGCCGACCGGCTGTCGATCAACGTGGAGCTGCCCACGGTCCGGAGCCTCGGTGCCTTCGCGCCCGAGAAGGATGCGGGCCAGATCCGGCGCGCGATGGGCAACATCCGGCTGGAGAAGGAGGCGCGCAAGGAAAAGAGCCATACCGGCAAGCGGCCGCCGAAGTTCGCCCCGGCGGGGCAGTCGACGCAGATGATCGTGGGCGCGGACGACTCGAACGACGCGACCATCCTGCAAAGCGCCACGACGCTCTACTCGAGCTACAAGCTCAAGCGGGTCTACTACTCGGCCTTTTCGCCCATCCCCGATGCCTCGGCCAACCTGCCGCTCGTGCGGCCCCCGCTCGCTCGGGAGCATCGGCTCTACCAGGCGGATTGGCTCTTGCGGTTCTACGGCTTCGATCTGGGCGAGATCACCGGCGCGGCGGAGGGTGGCAATCTCGACCTCGAGGTCGATCCCAAGCTTGCCTGGGCCTTGCAGAACCGGGGGCAGTTTCCGGTCGACGTGAACCGCGCGCCGCGCGAGATGCTGTTGCGGGTTCCGGGGTTCGGAACGCGCAGCGTCGGGCGCATCCTGGAGGCGCGGCGGCACCGGCGGCTGCGTTACGAGGACCTGGCGCGGATGGGTGTGCCGCTGAAGAAGGCGCGGGACTTCATCTGCCTCGAGGGGTGGCGACCGGGCCGCGCGCTCGATGCCGAGAACCTGCGGGCGAAGTTCGTGCCGCCGCCCGAGCAACTGCTGCTGTTGTGAGCCATCACGTGACCCTGCCGCGCATCGGCACGTTCGATGCCTGGCGCGCGGCGGCGCGGGGGCTTGCGACGAACGGGGTCGCGCCCGAGGCGGTGTCATGGCGTCTCGAGGGCGCGGCGATGGCGCTTTTCGAGGGGGCGCCGCCGCCCGAGCCACGGGGGGAATTGCGGGTGTCGAAGGAGTTCGTGACGCTCGCGCGCACGGCGATCTGGCACCGTGACCCCGAGCGTTTCGCACGGGCCTACGCGCTTCTCTGGCGGTTGCGGGAAGATCCGCGCGCGCTGCGTGATCCCTCGGACGGGGATGTGGCCGCGCTCGAGCGGATGGCCAGGAACGTGCGCCGTTGTCAGCACAAGATGAAGGCCTTCGTGCGGTTCCGCGATGCGGGGGGCGAGACGCGGCGCCGCTTCGTCGCCTGGTTCGAGCCCACGCATCACACGGTCGAGCCGACCGCGCCTTTCTTTGCCAAACGCTTCGGCGACATGGACTGGGTCATCGCCACGCCCGACGTGACGGCGGCGTTCGAGGCGGGCAAGCTGCGTCTGCTGCCGGGGCAGGCGGCGCCCGATCTGCCCGAGGACGCGACCGAGGAGCTTTGGGCGACGTACTACTGCAACATCTTCAATCCCGCGCGGCTCAAGGTACAGGCGATGACTTCGGAGATGCCGCGCAAATACTGGAAGAACATGCCCGAGACGCGTGCGATCCCCGAGCTGATCCGGGGCGCGCAGGCGCGGGCCGAGACGATGGCCGAGGCCGCGCCGACGTTGCCCCCGGTCGTGGCGAGCCGTGTCGGGCGCCAGCTCGAGGCGCATCGCTCGCGCTGGGAGGGGCCGACCGAGGCGCTTCCGGCGGCGATCCATGCCTGCACGCGCTGTCCGCTGCACGGGCCGGCGACGCAGGCGGTGCCGGGCGAGGGGCCGGTGGAGGCGCGGCTGATGATCGTGGGCGAACAGCCGGGCGACCAAGAGGACCTGGCCGGGCGGCCCTTCGTCGGACCCGCCGGTCAGGTGCTCGACCGGGCGTTGGCGGCGGCGGGGATCGCGCGGGACGAGGTATATCTCACCAACGCCGTCAAGCATTTCCGGTTTACCCCGCGCGGCAAGGCCCGCATTCACAACCGCCCGGATGCGGGCCATGTGGAGGCGTGCCGCTGGTGGCTCGACGCCGAGCGGGCGCAGGTGAAACCCGCGCTGATCGTCGCGATGGGGGCCACGGCGGCGCAGGCGCTCACGGGATCGGGCGCGGGGCTGATGAAGCGGCGCGGCGGGATCGAGACGGCGGGCGACGGCACGCCGGTACTCGTGACGATCCATCCGTCCTACCTGCTGCGCCTGCCCGACCGGGCCGAGGCCGAACGGCTCCGCGCGGCCTTCACCGCCGACCTGGCGCGCGCACGCGAGAGGGTGGCGCAGGCGGCGTGAGCGCGCGGATTCCGTCAGCGCGACGTGTCAGGTGTTGAAGAGGAAATGCAGAACGTCGCCGTCCTTGACGACGTATCCCTTGCCCTCGGCGCGCATCTTGCCCGCGTCCTTCGCCGCCTGTTCACCGCCCAGGGCCACGAAATCGTCATAGGCGATGGTCTCGGCGCGGATGAAGCCCTTCTCGAAATCGCCGTGGATGACGCCTGCCGCACGGGGGGCGGTCGTGCCCGCCGGGATGGTCCAGGCACGTGCCTCCTTGGGGCCCACGGTGAAATAGGTTTCGAGGTTCAGGAGCGCGTAGCCGGCCTTGATGAGCCGGTCGAGGCCGGCCTCTTCGAGTCCCATCTCCTCGAGGAACATCGCGGCCTCCTCGTCATCGAGCTGGCTGATCTCCTCCTCGATGCGGGCCGAGATCACGACGTGGGAGTTGCCCTCGGCTTCGGCCATCTCGGCCACGCGCGCCGAATGGGCGTTGCCGTTGGCCGCGTCTTCCTCGGCCACGTTGCAGACGTAGAGGACGGGTTTCGTCGTCAGGAGTTGCAGGCCCTTCCAGGCGCGCGTGTCCTCGGCATCCACCTCGACCGTGCGGGCGGGGCGCCCGTCCTCGAGCGCAGCCTTCGCGGCTTCGAGCAGGCGCTGCTGCTGCACCGCCTCCTTGTCGCCGCCGCGCACCTTGCGAACGATGTTCTGAAGCCGTCGCTCGATCGACTCGAGGTCGGCCAGCATGAGCTCGGTCTCGATCGTCTCGGCGTCGGCCACGGGATCGACGCGGCCTTCCACGTGGGTGACGTCGCCATCCTCGAAACAGCGCAGGACATGGGCGATGGCGTCGACCTCGCGGATGTTGGCGAGGAACTGGTTGCCGAGACCCTCGCCCTTCGAGGCGCCCTTCACTAGGCCCGCGATATCGACGAAGGTCATGCGGGTGGGGATCACCTGTTTCGACTTGGCGATCTCGGCCAGCCGCTCCAGCCGTGCGTCGGGCACGGCTACCTCGCCGACATTGGGCTCGATCGTGCAGAAGGGAAAGTTCGCGGCCTGCGCCGCGGCCGTCCGCGTCAGCGCGTTGAAAAGGGTCGACTTGCCCACGTTCGGCAATCCGACGATTCCCATCCTGAAGCCCATGATCCATCTCCTGCTCGGTGCGGGGCGCTTCTAGGCGCGCGGCCCCGGTAGTGCAAGCCGCGCGGCGCCGTCGCGGCCCAAATACTCACATTCCCCGCGCGCCCCATTGCGTTCGCGGCCCAAATTGGGCAAATCGGGCCGAACATCCCCCAGGAAGGTCCCGCATCCATGAGCCGCATCGACGCCAAATTCGCCGAGTTGAGGAAAGCCGGCCAGAAGGCCTTCGTCGCCTACGTGATGGCGGGCGATCCCGATTACGACCGCTCGCTCGAGATCGTGCGCGGCCTGCCGGGCGCGGGCGTCGACATCATCGAGCTGGGCCTGCCCTTCACTGATCCGATGGCCGACGGACCCACGATCCAGCTTGCCGGGCAACGCGCGCTCGAGGGGGGCATGACGCTCGAGCGGACGTTGCAGATGGCGCGCGCGTTCCGCGAGGGTGACGACACCACGCCCATCGTGCTCATGGGCTATTACAACCCGATCTACAATCGGGGCGTGGAGCGGTTTCTCGAGGATGCGAAGGCGGCCGGTATCGATGGTCTCATCATCGTTGACCTGCCCCCCGAAGAGGACGATGAGCTGTGCATTCCGGCGCAGAAGGCGGGGCTCAACTTCATTCGCCTCGCCACGCCGACCACCGATGACAAGCGCCTGCCCAAGGTGCTCGAGAACACGTCGGGCTTCGTCTATTACGTGTCGATCACCGGGATCACGGGCGCGGCGGCCGCCGAGGCGGGCGACGTGGGCCCCGAGGTCAAGCGGATCAAGGCGCAGACTGACCTGCCGGTGATCGTCGGGTTCGGTATCCGCACGCCCGAGACCAGCCGCGAGATCGCCGGCGTGGCCGATGGCGCGGTCGTCGGGTCAGCCATCGTGGGCGCCATCGCCGAGGGAAAGCCCGCCGCGGAGGTGCTGGAATTCGTCAAGTCGCTTGCCGATGGGGCGCATTCCGCGTGATCCGGGTTGGACGGCGCTGCCGGTGACCGGCAGACTGTCCGCATGACCGAACGCATGATCGAAAGCCCGCTGGGACCGCTCACCCTGACCGCCCGCGAGGGCGCCATCACGCGGCTGGAATGGCGGCGGGGGGCGCGCGATGCGACGTCCGAGCTTCTGGAGGCGGAGGCGCAGCTTGCCGCCTATTTCGACGGCACGCGGGAGGTGTTCGACCTGCCGCTTCGCGTCGAGGGATCGGAGTTCCAGCGCCGTGTCTGCGACCGCATGCGCGCAATCGGCTTCGGTGAGACCGTCACCTATGGCGACATCGCCCGCGACCTCGACGTGCCGGCGCAGGCGGTGGGGGCGGGCTGCGGTGGCAACCCGATCCCGATCCTCATCCCGTGTCACAGGGTTCTGGGCGCCGCGTCGCTGGGCGGGTTCTCGGCCGCAGGCGGGGTCGAGACGAAGGTATGGCTCCTGCGGCACGAGGGTGCGGCGGGGCTTCTGATCTGACGCCGGTTTGTTCCGAACGGGTGGAGCCGGGGGGCCGGCCCGAGGAGCCTCCCGCGAGACTTGACGCAAGATGAAGGCGTTTTCTCAGGGGTCGAAGCCCAGTTTCCCGAGGCTTTCGCGGTCCGGCTGGCCGGTTTCCGGCAGCGCGTGCTCGGCCTGGAAGGCGCGCATGGCGCGGCGCGAGCCGGGGCCCCATTGGCCGTCGGTGGGGCCGGGATCGAATCCCGCCTCGGCGAGCAGTTCCTGGATTGCGCGGGTGTCGTCGCTGGACAGCGAGAGGGTGGTCCAGCCGCAGGCCCCGGCCACGGCCTCGAAGGCGTCGCGCTGACCGGCGAGGTCGAAAAGCGCATCATGGTGGCGACCGTTCTTCTCGGTCAGGCGCAGGAAGACGCGGTCGGCGTCGATGAGCGCGCGCATCATGTCCTCGGCGGGGGTGCCGAAAAGACCGGCGCCCTTGTTGGTGGTGAGCGCGCTCCAGCGGTCCGCGCGCGCGGCCTGGTCGTCGATCCTGAGCGTCATCGCGAAGGAATTGCGGCTCAGATCGGGGACGAGATAATCGGGCTGCACGTAGATGAGCGCGGTTTCCCCCTCGGTGCAGCGGGCGACAAGGGCGGTGAGGCCCGAGAAGCTGCGCGGCTCGTAGGCGGAGTAGTTGATCGCGGTGATCTGGACGCTGTCATCCACGGGCGCGCGGCCTTCCTCGATGGTCCACCAGCCCGAGATGCGGTGGCCGTTCCGGTGGGCCAGTTCGAAGGGTGCGAGGCTGTAATCGACATCGGTGAAGCGCGCGTCGGCCCAGGTTATCGCGGCGGGGGTCGCGACCTGCGACGTGGTGGCGGCAGCGCCCGCCTTGGTCGATCGGGCGGCCTGTCCGGCATCTGCGGGCGCCTCGGGCGCGGCGTCGGGAAGGGGGATGGCGATGCCGTAGCTGGCCTGGAGATAGGCCATCTGAAGCTGCGCCAGCGAAAGGCGTTCGGTTTCGACGCGGACGAGCGCGGTGGCTTGCAGGACGCCCGACGCGGCTGCCGCCTCGGCCAGAGCGGCGTCGATGCGTCTCTGCGTGGCGGCCATGTCCTCGAGGATGCGGGCGGCGAGGTCGGGATCGGGCCGGGTCGCGGGCGCGGAAAGGTCGAGCGTCGCCGCGCCTGCTTCGGCAAGCTGGCGGTTCTCGATCAGGCGGCGGGCCAGCAGAAGCGCCTCGCGCCGGGCCGCGGCGAGACCGTGGATAAGGCCGCCGGGGTGATCCTCGAGCGTTGCCTCGACCTCGGACAAATCGGTGTCGATGCGATTCAGTTCCGCGGCAAACTCGGCATCTTCGGCAAACACGGGCGCGACGAGGGTCGCAATCAGGAGCGGCGGGGCGAGCAGTCTGAACAAGGAAATATCCGCAAGTGGTTGACGAAGACCGAACTTTAGCCGGGAGGAAATGCCAGGCAAGGGGCGCCACATGCCGGATGACAGGGCAGGCAGCGCGGTGGCAAGCGAGCCACACCCCCTGCGGAGCGGGTCGTCGTGCCAGCCTCGCGCCACACCGCCTTGATGGCGCGGGGGTTTCTTCTTCGGGGTGACCCTCTATGCTGATGACCTGTCGGGGCAGGAGGGAACGGGAATGATGGGACGATTTCGCGTGAGCCACGCGCGCAGATGGGCCTTGGCGGGCCTGTGCTGCGCGATGGCGATAGGGGCGCTGCCGCAGTCAGCCGAGGCGCAGGCCAAGACCTCGCGCATCGAGGTGGCGCGCGGCGAGACGGTGGAGCTTCAGATCATGTACAACATCGACGGGCGCACCTGCGTCTGGCAGAAGGTGCCGCCGCAGCCACGGTTCAGGACGGCGCCGAAACTGGGCCAGGTGACCGTTCGCAAGGGCAAGACGCGCCCGCATCAATGTCCTGATCGCAGCATCGACGCCCATTTCGCGCGTTACACGGCCGGCCGAACGCCGGGCACAGACCGGTTCGAGATCGATTGGCAATCGACCGAAGGCCGCGGGAAGGTCTTCCGCCGAAGCTACGTCGTGCATGTGAAATAGCCTTCGGGTGCCTATTGGCGCGATGCGTGCTCGCCCCCGGCCTCGATGGCCGCGCGGAGCTTGCGTTCGAGCGCGCGCTGCTTGGCGTCGGAGTGAAACTTCAGGCCGAACATGTCCTTGACGTAGAAGGTGTCGACGACCTGCTCGCCATAGGTCGCGATCACGGCGGAATTGATGTAGACATTCGCGTCCGCCAATGCGCGGGTGAGATCATAGAGCAGGCCGGGCCGGTCGCGGGTATCGACCTCGATGATCGTGTAGATCTCGGAGCCGTCGTTGTCGAAGGTCACATGGGTGGGCACGCGGAAGGCGCGTTCGCGCTTCTTGACCGGGAAGCGGCTGGCGATGGCATCGCGGGGGAGCAGTTCGCCCTTCAGGGTCTTGTCGATCATCCGGCGCAGGCGCGGCAGGCGCGCGGCGTCGAACGGGTGACCGTCGGCGTCCTGCACCCAGAAGGCCGCCGTGGCATAGCCATCACGCGAGGTGTAAGTGCGCGCGTCCACCACGTTCGCCCCGGCGAGGGCCAAGGCTCCTGCCAGCCTTGAGAAAAGGCCCGGATGGTCTTCGAGCGCGAAACACGCGCGGGTGGCGTCGCGGTCCTCGTCGATGGCGATATCGATGCCGATGCCGCCCGGTTCGAGATCGCGCAGCAGCCGGGCGAAGATCACGTGGGCCGTGACGTGCAGACCCTGCCAATAGGGCGGATAGTGGCGCGACGTCTCGTGCTTGAGCGCGGACTTGTCCCAGTCGGGCAGAGCCTCGCGCAGGTTGCGCTTGGCCTCGGAACCGCGCTGTTCGCGGTTGAGCGCCTCGAGCCCGCCCTCCATGGCGCGGCGCGTCTGGCGATAGAGCGCGCGGATGAGCGACGCCTTCCAGTTGTTCCACGTGCCGGGGCCCACCCCGTTGATGTCGCAGACGGTGAGCACGCAAAGCAGGTCCAGACGCTCACGCGTCTGCACGAGCTTGGCGAAGTCGCGCACGGTGCGCGGGTCGGCGATATCGCGTTTCTGGGCCATGTCGGACATCAGGAGGTGATAACGCACCAGCCATTCGACGGTATCCACTTCCTTGGGTCGGAGCCCCAGGCGCGGTGCCACCTTGCGCGCGATACGGGCGCCGAGGATCGAATGGTCCTCGGGCCGGCCCTTGCCGATATCGTGCAACAGCAACGCCACGTAGAGGACGCGGCGGTTCACCCCCTCTTCGAGGATCGAGGACGCGATGGGCAGCTCCTCGGTCAGGCGCCCGCGTTCGATCCGGCTGAGATACGAGATGCATTGAATGGTGTGCTCGTCGACGGTGTAGTGGTGATACATGTTGAACTGCATCATCGCGACGATGGGCTCGAATTCGGGGATGAAGGCCGCGAGCATGCCCAGCTCGTTCATCCGCCTGAGCGCGCGCTCGGGGTTGCCATGTTTCAGCAGGAGCCCGAGAAAGAGCCGGGCCGCCTCGGGGCGGGCGCGCAGCTCGGGGGTGATGAGGTCGAGATTGGCCGTCACCAGCCGCATCGCGTCGGGGTGGATGAGCAGCCCGGTGCGCAGCGCTTCCTCGAAGAGGCGCAGGAGGTTGATCGGGTCGGCGAGGAATTCGGCCTCGTCGGATATGGCGAGGCGGCCATGCACCTCCTCGTAGCCGGGTTTCAGCTTGCGCTTGCGCCGCAGGAGGCGCTGGAGCAGCGGCTCGGCCTTGACGTGCATCGCCTCGAGCTTGGTGAGGAAGATGCGCGTGAGCTCACCGACGGCGTTGGCGTGGCGGAAATAGGCCTGCATGAAGTGCTCGACCGCGCGGCGACCGCCCGAATCCTCGTAGCCCATGCGCTCGGCGATCTCGACCTGGAGATCGAAGCTGAGCGTGTCGTTGGCCCGCCCGGTCGCGAGGTGAAGCTGGCACCGGACCGCCCAGAGGAAATTCTCGGCGCGGGCGAAGCGGTCGAATTCCTCCTCGGTGAACATGCCCAGGCCCACCAGTTCGGAGACGTGATCGACCCGGTGCAGATACTTGCCGATCCAGAAGAGGGATTGCAGGTCGCGCAGCCCGCCCTTGCTCTCCTTGACGTTGGGCTCGACCATGTAGCGTTGGCCGCCCTGTTTCTCGTGCCGTTCGTCGCGTTCCTCGAGCTTGGCCTCGATGAATTCACGCTCGGTGCTGCGGAAGAGGTCGCGCCAGAGGCGGTGGTCGAGCCTGGCGGCGAGCCGCGCGTCGCCGGTGATGTAGCGATGTTCGAGGAGCGCGGTGCGGATCGTCATGTCATCGCGCCCCAGGCGCAGGCAATCGCGGATCGTTCGGCTGGCATGGCCGATCTTTAGGCGCAGGTCCCACAGGATGTAGAGCATGGATTCGATCACGCTCTCGGCCCATCCGGTGATCTTGTAGGGCGTGAGGAAAAGCAGGTCGACATCCGACTCGGGCGCCATTTCACCCCGTCCGTAACCGCCGACGGCGAGCAGCGCGATATGCTCGGCCTCGGTGGGATTGGGGCGGGGGTGCAGGTGGCGGATGGCGGTGTCGTAGGCCGCGATGACGAGTTGATCGGTCAACCAGCTGTAGGAGCGCGCCGCGGCGCGCGCCTCGAACGGGGTGTCGGCCAGTGCGTCGGCGATGGCCGCGCGCCCGGTATTGCGCGCGGCGAGAAGGCAGGACGTTGCCTCGGCCCGCAACCGGCGCGCATCGGGGGCCGTCTCCGCCGCGGCGTCGATCGCCTCGCGCACGGCGCGTGAGTCGAATATCTCGCGCGCGTCGCAGATGAGATCGTCGGGAAGCGCGCCCGGATCCTTCATGTCAGCCCGGCGTCCCGATCCGCCCCCGTCCGCTGCGGCCCGCGGATCAGAAGCCCCCGCGGCCGAAGCTGCGCGGCGCCGGGTCAAGCACGACGATCTGGTTGTTGCGGATCGTGGCGATGGCCATGGCGCGCTGGTTCGAGCCGTCGGGCAGGAGGCGGAAGGCGCCGCCCGTGCCTTGGAAGCCCGCCGATTGCGTGAGCGAGCCACGGGTGAGCGCATCGGACCGGCCCGAGCGGGCAAGCGCGCCGATGGCCGCGATCCCGTCATAGGCAAGCCCGGCGATGGCGTGCGGGTCGTTGCCGTAGGTCGCCTTGAACCGGTTGCGGAACTGCGTCGCGCGGGCGGTGTCGGGCAGGGTGAACCACCCGCCCTGAAGCCCGGGCAGCGAGAGCGTCTGCGGCGGCTGGTCCCAGCGGGTGAGGCCCGCCCACTGGATGGCGTCGGGGCCGAGCCCGTTCTCGGGAAGCATCTGGGCAAAGAGCGGCAGGGCGCCGGCGGTGTTGGACGTGAGCATCAACGTGTCGGCCCCGCTCGACCGGGCGGTCGAGACGACGCGCGGCACGGCGGCGACGACGCCCTGCTGCGAGAACTGGTAGCCGACGCGGCCTGCGACGCTCATCCCATTGCGGGCGGCGGCCTTGGCGATCGCCTCCTGGCCCACCTGTCCCGCGAGGTTGTCGGAGGCCACGATCAGCACCTTGGACTTGCCGTTGCGCCGGGCGTAGCCGAGCACGCGGTCAGCGGTGTCTTCGAAAGTATTGCCCAGCACGAAGAGGTTGCCGCCCGCGATGGTCGCGTTGTTGGAGAAGGCCAGCACGTTCACGTTGCGCGGCGCCATGGCGACCGCCACCGCGTTGGCCGATTCGGCGTGGAGCGGGCCGAGGATGATCTTGGCCCCGTCCGCGGCCGCCTTGAGCGCGGCCTGCTGCGCGTTCGCCGCCTGCCCGGCCGTGCCGTAGACGCGCAGGTCGATGCGCACGCCCTGGAGGTCGGCCACCGCGAGCCGCGCGGCGTTCTCGAGATCGCGGGCAAGCTGCGCTTCGCCCGAGTTGGCCGCGCCATGCGGCACCAGCAGCGCCACGGGGATGGGCGCCGACGTGTCGATCCGCTGACCCGAGCCGCCGCCCGACGCGCCGGGGACCGCCACCCCGTCGCAAGCGGCGAGCCACAGGAGCGACATCAGGACGAAAAGACGGCTCGCGACCTTGCGGGCATCTGGCAAAACGGCAAACATGGCTGGACCTCATTCCCTCGGGGCGGCGGGTTCGGCCCGCCACTTCTGTCGGGAGCGATCATAAACCCTCAACCGGGCGGGTCCAGAGATGAATCCCATGGTCACGCGGATGCCCGCCGGCCTCTACCTCGTCGCGACGCCGATCGGCAGCGCGCGCGACATCACGCTGCGCGCGCTCGATCTCCTGGCGTCCTGCGATGTGCTGGTGGCCGAGGACACGAGAAGCCTGCGGCGGCTCATGGAGATCCACGGCGTCGCGCCGGGCGGGCGGCCGATCCTGTCCTACCACGATCACAGCGGCGAGGCCGCGCGGGCGCGGATCATGGCGGACATCGCGGCGGGAAGGTCAGTGCTTTATGCGTCGGAGGCCGGCACGCCGATGATCGCCGATCCGGGCTTCGATCTGGTGCGCGCGGTGCGCGATGCCGGCCACGAGGTGACGTCGGCGCCGGGCCCCTCGGCGGTGATCACGGCGCTCACGCTCGCCGGTCTGCCCACCGACAGGTTCCTCTTCGCGGGCTTCCTGCCGAGCGGGGCATCCCAGCGAAAATCCGCGCTCGAGGCGCTGGCCGGGGTCGAGGCGACGCTTGTCTTCTACGAATCACCCAAGCGCGTCGCGGCAATGCTGCGCGATGCCTCCGCGGTGCTGGGCGGGCAGCGGGAGGGGGCCCTGTGCCGCGAGCTTACCAAGAAATTCGAGGAGGTGCTGCGCGGGACGCTCGAGGAACTGGCCGCGATCTGCGCCGAGCGCACGCTCAAGGGCGAGATCGTGGTCGTCGTGGGAAAGGGACGAGCGCACGCGACCGGAGAGGAAGACCTCCGGGAGATGCTGCGCGCCGCGCTCGAGACGATGTCGGTGCGCGACGCGGCGGACGCGGTGGCGCAGGCCACGGGCGCGAAACGGCGCAGCGTCTACCAGTTGGCGCTGTCACTGGCGTCGGAGGGGCTGGGGTGACGGGCATTCGGGAAACGTTAACTGTCTTGGTATAAATATCCGGAAGGTTTGGGCGGGGGGTGGTAGGTTGAGAGGTGGCGGGCTCCGGATTGGCTATGGTGAGAGGCTGAGCGACATGGTGGCAGGAGGGAAGACGGGATGACGGTGACGGCGATGCCGCGACGGACCGGGCGGGCGCCTGCCGCGGAGGCGCTGAGGGCGCGCGGGCTCATGGCCTACCTCGCTGGAAGCGCGGCGGAGGAACAGGTTCGCCTCGAGTATCTTGCGCGCGGTGCGGTCTGCCTCGAGCAACGGTGGCGCGGGCAGGCCGGAGAAATCGACCTGATCTTCCGCGAGAATGGCGTGGTGGTCTTCGTCGAGGTCAAGACCTCGAAGACCCGCGACCGGGCCGTCGAAAGCTTCCGGCCCGCGCAGATGGAGCGGGTCTATGCGGCGGGGTCGGAATACCTAGCGCATGTGCCGGAAGGGCAATTGGCGGAGGTGCGCTTCGATCTGGCCACGGTAGACGGTGTGGGCCGGATCGAGATCATGGAAAACGCGTTCGGCCATTTCTGAATTGAACCGGGAGCGGCCATGTTCCATGTAAGTCCTGTGCAGCAGGAGTGACATGGAATGAAAATCGCCTTCCAGATGGATCCGATCGGCCCCATCGATATCGACGCCGACAGCACGTTTCGGTTGATGCTCGAGGCGCAGGAGCGCGGGCATGAGCTTTTCTACTATACGCCCGACGAGCTCGCTTACGACGAGGGCCGGATCACGGCGCGGGGTTGGCCCGTCACGGTGCAGCGGGTCAGGGGCGATCACTACGCGCTGGGCGAAAAGCAGGTCGCGGACCTGGGCGAGTTCGATGTCGTCTGGCTGCGGCAGGACCCGCCCTTCGACATGTTCTATATCACCACCACGCATCTCCTCGACCGGCTGGCATCGCAGACCCTCGTCCTGAACGACCCGTTCTGGGTGAGGAACTTCCCCGAGAAGCTTCTCGTTCTCGATTTCCCCGACCTCATGCCGCCCACCACCATCGCGCGGGATATCGGCACGTTGCGCGCCTTCAAGGACCGCCACGGCGACGTGATCCTCAAGCCACTTTACGGCAATGGCGGCGCGGGTGTCTTCCTGCTGGTCGAGAGCGATCGCAACCTCACCTCGCTGCACGAGATGTTCAGCGGGTTCAGCCGCGAGCCGCTCATCGTGCAGAAATTCCTGCCCGACGTGGCCAAGGGCGACAAGCGGGTGATCCTCGTCGACGGAGAGCCGGTGGGCGCGATAAACCGGGTGCCCGCGAAGGGCGAGACGCGGTCGAACATGCATGTGGGCGGCCGGCCCGAGAAGATCGCGCTGAGCGAGCGCGACCGCGAGATCTGCGCGCGGATCGGGCCGCTCCTGCGCGAGAAGGGGCAGGTCTTCGTGGGGATCGACGTCATCGGCGACTACCTGACCGAGATCAACGTGACCTCGCCCACCGGC
The DNA here is from genome assembly GCF_019599045.1 of Roseovarius sp. SCSIO 43702. Taxonomy (NCBI): domain Bacteria; kingdom Pseudomonadati; phylum Pseudomonadota; class Alphaproteobacteria; order Rhodobacterales; family Roseobacteraceae; genus Roseovarius; species Roseovarius sp. SCSIO 43702. Next base: position 3,218,363 of record NZ_CP080623.1, on the reverse strand, counting down.
ATCCAGGAACTCGAGCGGTTCGACGGCACCAACGTCGCGGGCCTCATCTGGGACGCGGTGGACCGTCGCCTGGCATGAGCGTCGCGAGGTCCCTGCTCAACGCCTGGCTACGCCGTGTCGAGCGGCCCCACCTCGCGCGGGCGAAAGACCCCCAGCGGCTGCGCAGGTCGTTCGAGCTGAAGGCGCGGCTTTTCCTGCACGGACCGCGGGGCGCCACGCGCGAGGAGGGGACCCTGGAACATGGCGGGCGGCAGGTGCCGGCGCTGCATGTCCGCGCGCGAGAGGCCGGGGAGGGGCCGGTCGTCCTTTACCTGCACGGCGGCGGCTATGTCTTCGGAAGTCCGCGCACCCATGCTGCGATGCTGGCCACGCTGAGCCGCGAGGCACGGTGCCGGGTGGTGTTGCCGGATTATGCGAAGGCGCCCGATCGCGCGTTTCCCGCCGCGGTCGAGGATGCGCTTTGCGCCTATCGCGCGCTCGAGGCCGAGCCGGGGGGCGTCATCCTCGGCGGAGACAGCGCGGGCGGTGGCCTGGCGCTGGCAATTCTGGGCGAGATCGTGCGGCTGGGATTGCGCCGCCCGCGGGGCCTCTTCGCCTTCTCGCCGCTCACCGATATGACCTTTTCGGGCGCGAGCCTGCGCGAGAACGCGGCGTGCGACGCGGTTCTTCCGGCCGAGCGTGCGGGAGAGATGGCCGAGATGTATCTTGCCGGCCACGACCCGGCCGATCCACGCGCCTCGCCGCTTTTCGCCGGGTTCGCGGGCGCCCCGCCGGTCTGGCTCTGCGTCGGAGATACCGAGATCCTGCGCGACGACGCGCGACGGATGGCGGAGCGGCTGCGCGCGCAGGGCGTGGAGGTGCAGTTGCGCGAGCATCACGACCTGCCGCATGTCTGGCCGCTGTTTCACAACGTGCTGCCCGAGGGTCGGGCGACACTGCGCGAGGTGGCCGGCTGGATCAGGTCTCTTTGAGGCCGGTGATGCGGTAGCTCACGGCCTCGGCCACATGGGGGCGGCGGACCTCGGTCGAGCCGTCGAGATCGGCGATGGTGCGCGCCACGCGCATGACGCGATGATAGCCCCGGGCGGTGAGCCCGAAGCGTTCCGCCACGCGCGCGAGCAGCGCACGGCCCTCGGTATCGGGGGTCGCGACCTCCTCGAGGGCCTCGCCTTCGGCATCGGCGTTGAGGCGCATGTCGGCCCGGGCGGCGTAGCGGTCCTGTTGCACCGCCCGTGCCCGAGTGACGCGCGCGGCAACCTCGGCGGAACTGTCGCCCGAGGCGGGCAGGTCGAGATCGGTGAAGGCCACGGGCGGCACCTCGATCCTGAGATCGAAGCGATCCATGAGCGGGCCGGAGATGCGGGCCATGTAGTCCTCGCCGCAGACAGGGGCGCGGGTGCAGGCGCGGGCGGGGTCGGGCAGGTAGCCGCATTTGCAGGGGTTGGCCGCGGCCACGAGCATGAAGCGGCACGGGTAGCGCACATGGGCGTTGGCGCGGGCGACCACCACCTCGCCCGTTTCGATGGGCTGGCGCAGGGTTTCGAGGACGGTGCGGGGAAACTCGGGAAACTCGTCCATGAAGAGCACGCCGTTATGCGCGAGGCTGATCTCGCCCGGACCGGCGCGGCGCCCGCCGCCCACGATGGCGGCCATGGAGGCGGTGTGGTGCGGCTCGCGGAAGGGGCGGGCGCGGTTGATGCCGCCTTCGTCGAGGAGCCCGGCGAGCGAGTGGATCATCGAGGTTTCCAGCGCCTCGCCCGGCGTGAGAGGCGGCAGGATCCCCGGCAGGCGCGCGGCCAGCATGGACTTTCCCGAGCCGGGAGTGCCGGTCATCATAAGGTGGTGCCGGCCCGCAGCCGCGATCTCGAGTGCGCGCTTGGCGCGTTCCTGTCCCTTCACATCGCGCAGGCAGCGCCCGGACGGATCGCCATGCACCTCGCCGGGCTCGGCCGGGGGCAGGGGGGATTGCCCCGTGTAGTGGCGCACCACGTCCGCAAGCGTGGCCGCGCCCAGCACGCGGGTCGCCTCGACCCAGGCCGCCTCGGCGCCGGAGGCGCGCGGGCAGAGCAGCGTGCGGTTCTCCTCGGCCGCGGCCATGGCGGCGGGAAGCGCGCCCACCACGGGCATGAGCGAGCCGTCGAGGGACAATTCGCCCAGCGAGGTCGTCTCCTCGACGGCGTCGGCGGGGATGATCTCGAGCGCGGCAAGCAGCGACAGCGCGATGGGCAGGTCGAAATGGCTGCCCTCCTTCGGCAGGTCAGCCGGGCTGAGATTGACGGTGATGCGCTTCGACGGAAGCGCGATGGACATGGCGCTGAGCGCGGTGCGGACCCGATCGCGCGCCTCGGACACGGCCTTGTCGGGCAGGCCCACGAGCGAAAAGCCGGGCAGTCCGGGCGTGACGGCGCATTGCACCTCGACGGGGCGGGCCTCGACCCCCTGGAAGGCCACGGTATAGGCGCGGGCGACCATCGGCGCGGCCCCTTGTCATGGTTTCGACTGGTTAACGATACGGGCGACGTGGTTAGCGAATGGTTAACGCGTGGAGATGCTTGTTTCCTGCATGGACGACGTGGCGTGGTCCGGTTACTTTTTTGTCATAGGACCGAATTGCGGGGGCGGTGCTTCTTGTTTCATGGCGTCGTGCGATCTACATCGGCCTTCATGAAGCTCTGGTCCTCCCTGAAATCTCGGCTGCCGTGGTCCAGGGCGCATCCCCGCGTCGCGGTGGTGCGCCTGATGGGCACGATCGGCTCGGGGCCGCGCTCGGCGCTGAGCGACGAGGCCATGCGCCCGGTGCTGGAAAAGGCGTTCCGGCGCGGCAAGCCCGCGGCGGTCGCGCTCGTCATCAATTCGCCGGGCGGATCGCCCGTGCAATCGGCGCTGATCGCAGCGCGGATACGGCGGCTGGCCGAGGAGCACGACGTGCCAGTCCATGCCTTCGTGGAGGACGTGGCGGCGTCGGGGGGCTATTGGCTCGCCACCGCGGCGGATGACATCTGGGTCGATCACTGTTCGATCGTGGGCTCGATCGGAGTGATCTCGGCGGGGTTCGGCGCGCATGTGTTCCTGGCCCGGCAGGGGATCGAACGGCGCGTTCACACGGCGGGCGAGTCGAAGAGCATGCTCGACCCGTTCCAGCCCGAGAAGGAAGAGGACGTGGCGCGGCTCGAGGCGCTTCTCGACCAGATGCACGAGGGGTTCATCGCGCAGGTGAAGGCACGGCGGGGCGACAGGCTGACCTCGGAACGCGATCTATTCACCGGCGAGTTCTGGATCGGGAAACGCGCGGTGAGCCTCGGGCTGGTCGATGGCGAGGCGCATCTCGAACCGAAGCTGCGCGCGCTTTACGGCCGCAAGGTCAAGCTCTTGCGCTATGGCCGAAAGAAAGGCCTCCTGGCGCGGTTCGGCGCGAGCATGGCGGAGGACGCGCTGGGCGCGATCGAGGAGCGCGCGGAGTTCGCGCGGTTCGGTATCCGCCCATGATTGTCAAGATCGTCCTGCTGTTCCTCGTCGCGATGGGTGTCCTGGCCATGTTCGGCAAACTGCGGTTCCCCGGGCAGGCGCGGCTGGACGCGATGAAGTGCAAATCCTGCGGGCGGTATCGCATCGGCAAGGGGCCTTGCACATGCGGCCGGGGCGGGCGCGGATGATGGTATGGGCCTATGCTGGGCTGGGTCTCGTGATCCTGTTGCTGGCGGGGGATTCGCTGGTGAAGGGGGCGGTGAACCTGAGCCTGCGCGTGGGCGTGCCCGCGCTGATCGTAAGCCTGACCATCGTGGCTTTCGGCACGTCGGCGCCAGAGCTTATCATCGCGATCAACGCGGTCCTTGAGAACAAGGCGGGGCTGGCGCTGGGCAACGTGGTGGGATCCAACACGGCGAACGTCCTTCTGGTGCTGGGCCTGCCCGCGATCCTTTCGGTGCTGCACACCAGTCAGTGCCAAACCCGCAAGACATACGTGCAGATGATGGCGGCCACCGTGGTCTTCATCGCGCTGGCCTTCCGGGGAATCTTCGACATCTGGGCGGCAATCGTGCTGCTGGCGCTTCTGGCCTATGTCCTGGGGGGCGCGTTTCGCGAGGCGAAGGCGCATCGGCGGGTCGCGAAGGATCGCGCGCGCGACGAAGAAGAGATCGAGGGCGCGGATCCGGACATGCCCTGGTGGCAGATCGTCGTCTTTCTTGTCCTGGGCCTGATCGGCTTGCCCCTCGGGGCCGACCTGCTCGTTCACAACGCGTCGATCATCGCGGGCCACTACGGGGTGAGCGATGCGGTGATCGGGCTTACACTCGTCGCGCTCGGCACGTCGCTGCCGGAATTGGCGACGACCGTGATGGCGGCGCTGCGCCGGCAGGCGGACGTGGCATTGGGCAACGTGATCGGGTCGAACATGTTCAACCTGCTGGCCATTATTGGTATTACGGCACTTGTCGGTCCGATCCCCGTCGATCCCGAATTCCTCCGCTTCGATTTGTGGGTGATGCTGGCATCGTCGCTGGTGCTGGTGCCGTTCGTGATGTTCCGGCGGGATATCGGCCGCGTCTGGGGTGTGATCCTGACGGTGAGTTACCTGGGATATATTTACGTGGTGCTGGCATGAGCGACAGGGCTTTGGTGACAGGGGCCGGGCGGCGGCTGGGCCGCGCGATGGCGCTGGAACTCGCGCGGCGAGGCTTTGACGTCGCGGTTCATTACGCGGGCTCCGAGCAGGCCGCGCGGGAGGTAGCCGACGAGATCCGGGCCATGGGCCGCGAGGCAGTGACGCTGCAAGCCGACCTGACGATCGAGGCGGAGATGCAGGAGCTTGTGCCGCGCGCGATGAAGGCGCTTGGCGGGTCGCTGACCGTGCTGGTCAACAACGCGTCGATCTTCGAGCACGACCGGATCGGGAGCGTCACGCGCGAAAGCTGGGATCGGCACCTGGAGAGCAACCTGCGTGCGCCCGTGGTCCTGACGCAGGCCATTGCGGAGGCGATGCCAGAGGCGGAGATCGACGCAGGGGGCGAGCCGGTGGCGCGGGGCCTCGTGGTCAACATGATCGACCAGAGGGTGCGGAAGCTCACGCCCGAGTTCATGTCCTACACGATCGCGAAGATGGGGCTCTGGGCCTTTACCCGGACCGCCGCGCAGGCGCTTGCCCCGCATGTGCGCGTGAACGCGATCGGCCCCGGCCCGACGCTGAGGGCGGAGCGGCAGAGCGAGGCACATTTCGCCGCGCAGCGGGAAGGCACGATTTTGCAACGCGGCGCGGACGTGGAGGACATTGTCGGTGCGCTGGCATACTTCCTCGATGCAAAGGCCGTGACGGGGCAGCTTCTTTGCGTCGACGGGGGGCAGCACCTCGGATGGCGGACGCCCGATATCGTGGGGGTCGAGTAGCCCTTGTCGACGAGTGTCGCAGGGCCGCGATGCCGCGATGCAGCAGATTTCGGAACCTGCCAAAAGGAGGGTCGGCGATGCAAGTTTTGCACCGCGACCGCTGTTTGTCACAAAGGCGCTGAAATCCTTAGTGTTTTCAGCTTGTTGTTCAGCCGAAAAGAAAGTTTATCGTGAAATCAATGGGTTGCAGAACTGCCTAATTTTTGAGCATATTAACGAAGCAGCACGGAAACAAAGGAAATTTCCGGTTCACCCGAAGTTATCGTCAGACTTATCCACAGAATGCGTGGACGAGTTTCCTCTTGAAGCGGTGGCGATATGATGCGGAGGCGGAGACGGGAATCGGCAAGGTCGGCATGAGCGAGGAAACCACCCAGAAACGCGGCCACGAGGTGATCCGCGACTACCTCAAGTCGCTGGACGGAAGTCCGGGAGTGTATCGCATGCTCGATAGCTCGGCGCGGGTGCTCTACGTGGGCAAGGCGCGCAACCTCAAGGCGCGGGTTTCGAGCTATGCGCGGCCCACGGGGCACACGGGCCGGATCGCCCGGATGATCCGCGAGACGGCCTCGATGATGTTCCTGACCACGCGGACCGAGACCGAGGCGCTGCTGCTCGAACAGAACCTGATCAAGCAGCTCAAACCGAAGTTCAACGTGCTTCTGCGCGACGACAAGAGCTTTCCGAACATCCTCGTCACAGAGCACGATTTCCCGATGATCAAGAAGCACCGGGGGGCCAAGCGCGAGAAGGGGGCGTATTACGGCCCCTTCGCGAGCGCAGGCGCGGTCAACCGGACCCTGGCGCAGTTGCAGCGCGTGTTCCTGCTGCGCAATTGCTCGGACGCGATGTTCGAGACGCGCACGCGGCCTTGCCTGCAATACCAGATCAAACGCTGCACCGCGCCCTGCGTGGGCTATATCGACAAGGCCGAGTACGCGGGCCAGGTGCGCGACGCGGAGCGCTATCTCTCGGGGAAATCGACCGAGATCCAGGAGAAGCTCGCGCGGCAGATGCAGGAGGCGAGCGAGGCGATGGAGTTCGAGCGCGCCGCCGCGTTGCGCGACCGGATCAAGGCGCTGACGCAGGTGCAGAGCGCGCAAGGCATCAACCCGCGCAGCGTGGACGAGGCGGACGTGATCGCGCTCAATCTCGAGAAGGGCCAGGCCTGCGTGCAGGTGTTCTTCATCCGGGGCGGGCAGAACTGGGGCAATCGCGATTTCTATCCGCGTGTGGGCGCCGACGTGGAGGAAGCCGAGGTGCTCGAGGCATTCATCGGGCAGTTCTACGACACGAAGGAGCCGCCGCGGCAGTTGATCCTGAGCCATGCGCTCGAAAATCCTGACCTGATGCAGGAGGCGCTGAGCGAAAAGCTGGGGCGGAAGGTGAGGATCCTGGTGCCGGTCCGGGGGGAGAAGGCCGAGCTGGTCGATGCGGCGCTGAGGAATGCGCGCGAGAGCCTGGCGCGGCGCATGGCCGAGAGCGCCACGCAGGCGAAGCTGCTAAAGGGGCTGGCCGAGGCGTTTGATCTCGACGCGCCGCCCGAGCGGATCGAGGTCTATGACAACAGCCACATCCAGGGTGCGCACGCCGTGGGCGCGATGATCGTCGCAGGGCCCGAAGGGTTCATGAAGAACCAGTATCGCAAGTTCAACATCCGGGGCGATGACCTGACGCCGGGTGATGATTTCGGCATGATGAAGGAGGTTCTGAAGCGACGCTTCAAGCGCCTGCTGAAGGAAGATCCCGACCGCGAGAAAGGACTTTGGCCCGACCTGCTGCTCATTGATGGGGGCGCGGGGCAGGTAAGTGCGGTCGCGTCGATCATGCGCGAGATGGGGGTCGAGGACATCGCGATGGTGGGCGTGGCCAAGGGCATCGACCGCGACCACGGCAAGGAGGAATTTCATCGCGTGGGCAAGCAACCCAAGGCGCTGAGGCACAACGACCCGGTGCTCTATTTCGTGCAACGCCTGCGCGACGAGGCGCATCGCTTCGCCATCGGCACCCACCGCGCCAAGCGGTCGAAGGCGGTGAGCGCCAACCCGCTCGACGAGGTGCCGGGCGTGGGGGCCGCGCGCAAGCGTGCGCTGCTGGCGCATTTCGGCAGCGCCAAGGCGGTGAGCCGCGCCAACGTCGCCGATCTCAAGGCCGTGGAGGGCGTGAGCGAGGCGCTGGCGCAGAAAGTCTATGATTTCTTCCACGAGAAGGGGTGAGACGGCGCGCCAATCGCCGCTTTCCCCCGGTCCGACCGCGCGATAGGGTCTGGCGCATGACACTGACGATCCCGAACCTCCTGACGATCCTGCGTCTTCTGGCGGCGCCCGCCGTCGCGGTGATGTTCCTATACTTCACCCGGCCGTGGGCGGACTGGTTCGCGCTCATCCTCTTCGTCGTGGCGGCGATCACCGATTGGTTCGACGGCTACCTCGCCCGAAGCTGGAAGCAGGAGACGAAGCTGGGCGCGATGCTCGACCCCATTGCCGACAAGGCGATGGTGGTGATCGCGCTGATGGTCATCACGGGCTTCTCGGGGATGAACCCCTGGTTCCTCCTGCCCGCGACGCTGATCATCTTTCGCGAGGTTTTCGTGTCGGGTCTCCGCGAGTTCCTGGGCGATACCGCCGGCTTGCTGAAGGTCACGAAGCTTGCCAAGTGGAAGACGACGGCGCAGATGGTGGCGATCGCGGTTCTGTTCGCGACGGGTGTGTTCGAGCATAACATCCTCGACCGGACGGCGGGCATGGACACGCGGATGGTCGATGACATCATGGCCGGACGCGCGGCGGATCATGTCGGCCTGGTCTGGAATTACTACGCCTCCGTCATCACATGGTGGACAGGTGTCGTGCTGTTGTGGGTCGCCGCGGCACTGACGCTGGTGACGGGGGTCGATTATTTCGCCAAGGCGATGCCGTATCTGAAGGATGACCGCTGATGGATGTTCTTTATTTTGCATGGGTGCGCGAGCGGGTGGGCCTGCCGCGCGAGAGGGTCGAGACCGGGGCCGCGACAGTGCGCGAACTGGTGGCCGAGTTGCGCGCGCGTGAGGCGCGGTATGACGCGGCCTTCGCCGACGAGCGGGCGCTGCGCGTGGCGGTCGATCAGGAACTGGCCGATTTCGACGCCGAGATCGCCGGTGCGCGCGAGGTGGCGTTCTTTCCGCCGATGACCGGGGGCTGAGACCGATGGATATTCGCGTGCAGGCCGAACCGTTCGACCTCGGCCGGGAGGCGAGCGCCTTCGCCGCGCGGCAGAAAGGCATGGGCGCGATCGTGACCTTCACGGGCATCGTGCGCGACGTGGCGGGCGGCCTCGACCGGATGGAGATCGAGCATTACCCCGGCATGACCGAAAGGGCCCTGCGCGAGATCGCGCAGGAGGCCCGGACGCGGTGGGGGCTTGGTGACGTCCTGGTCCTGCACCGTCATGGCGCGATGGCCCCGGACGAGATGATCATGATGGTCGCCACCGCCGCGCCGCACCGCAAGGCCGCGTTCGAAGCGGCCGAATTCCTGATGGATTACCTCAAGTCGCGCGCGCCTTTCTGGAAGAAGGAGCATGGTCGCGACGGTGCGGATTGGGTGGCCGCCAAGGACGAGGACGAGGCCGCGCTCGATCGCTGGACGAAGTGACGCGAGGTCTGAATTGCGGAGGCTCCCGGGCGGTGCATAGGTATGATCCGAGCCGTCGAGGGAGTGCCCGATGTCCGAGATCATCCAAGCCTATGTCAGTCGCCTCGACCCGAAGGCGCGCGGCGCGATCCGTGGAACCGCGAAACTGGTCGTGACCGGGGAGGGGTCCGTCATGCTTGACGAGACAGGCGCGCGGGAAGGCGACGACGCGGCGGACGTGGTCCTGATGGCGAGCGATGCGGTCTTTCGCGCGATCCTCTCGGGAGAGCAGAACCCGGTGATGGCCTACATGTCCGGCAAGCTGAAGGTGGAAGGCAACGCCCAGCGCGCGCTCAAGGTCAGCGGAATTCTGACGGGATAACGGCCGCTCGGTCCACCTCCGTTGCCTGCATCGCCATCAGAATGAGCATGGGCGCATCCGACCGGTAACGTGGCGTCGGCAGGACGAGTGCGGGCGGACCGGACTCCGTCGAGGCAGGACACGATTTGCGGTGGAATTCCGCCTTGGCCCGACGCACACTCTGGAGCGTATCTACATTGAGCGGACCGGTTATAGGACAGCAGGCATGATGACAGTTTCGAAAAAGGCGCTGCGTGGAGGGCGAATGCTCGGCCTCCTGGTCGCCGCGATGGCGGTGCAGGGCTGTGAGGATAACGGTTTTCGGGGCCGGGATACGGGAGAGGAGCAGGCGGTTGTGCCCTCGGCACAGACCGTGACAAGCGTCTCGAGCGCGAAGCCTGTCGCCAAGCCCAAGGCCAAGCCGGCCAATGCCAGCCCCGCCCCGACCAGGAGCACACCCGTGCCAAGTGAAGCCACCCGCGATCTCGACCTGCGCGTGACGTATTACGTGCGCCTCATGGTGCCGCCGGGATCGAAATTGACCGTTACCGCCGATGGGTCCGGCACGCCCGTTTCGAAATCCGTCACCACCGAGGGCGGACCGCCCTATCACGTGACGCTGCCGGTGCCGCAGGCGACAGCCGCCTATCCGATGAAGATCACCGCGACGCTCGACTCGGCTGTCGGCCATGTGCTCGAGGGCGAGGTCACGCTGTCCGAAATGCCGGATGGTGAGATCGAAGTCGTCATGTCGCCCAAGAGCGCGAATTGAGGAGAGACTTGATCAGAGGACCCGGCCGCAAGATCCTTCTCGCCGCCTGTCGCACGAGCCTGTCACGGGCGCCAAGGTCGCCTGTATCGATCCCTGCGAACGGGCGTGACGAGCGCGCGGCCTGGCGAGGTGGCGAGGAACGATCAACTAGAACTCCTTTCTCTCGGCCACCCGTGACGGCGTAAGTCCGCGTCCCGAGAACCCCACGTCGATTTCCGGCCCGATGCTCAATGCGGAGTTGTATAACGGGTATTGCGGCTACGGCTTTCTCCGGCTGTCGCCGAAGTGAGCGCGAAAGGACGGGCAGGTATGAAAGGTTTGATCGGGCTGAGCGCGGCGCTTTTCTTCGGGGCCGCAGGCATGGCGGGCGCCCAAGGGGGTGAGAGGTGTCTGAACCCGGCGCAGGTGCGCGACGCGGATGTGCAGCGAAATGCGGCGGTGCTGGGTGCGGGCATCTGCATCTCGCAGATCGCGATCGAGGAGGACGGGCTATCGTGGCGGTTCACAGTGATCGAGAACACGCGGCATAGGCGGGGGCCGACCATTTTCCTGCTGCACGACAACGAGCAATCGGCCTTCGACACAGCCGTCTACGGGATTCGCAGATATGGCGGCAAGATCGTCGCGGTGGAGGCGGGCGACGGGCGCGAGTTCCGGGGGCAGGACCCGAACCGGAATTTCGGCACCAGCAAGGCCGGCACCGTCACGTGTCGCGAGATGCGCCGCAAACCGGCGCCGATTTTCACCAGGGTCCTGATGGATCTGCGCAACACGCGGCCCGGCTTCGTCCTGACGCTGCACAACAACGCCAACGGCCATAGCGGCAACGGTGGCAGCGGCGGAATCAGCGCGGCACGCCAGAGCGCGGCGATGACGGGACGGATGGCACCCGGCGACGGGGACGAAGACGACGCCATTCTTCTCGCGGGGACCCGGCCGCTTGACCGGAATGCTGGGGCGCAAGACGTCATCGCGCGGCTGCACAGGGCCAAGGTCAACGCGATCTACGAGCATGTCCGCCCCGATCGCAACGATTGCTCACTCTCGAACTACGTGGTGCTCAACAATCTCGGCACCTATTACAACATCGAGGCCCAGCACGGTCACACGGCGCAACAGAAGCGGATGCTCGATATCCTGATGCAGATGGAGCGGGTGAAGGTGCGGGACAAGGCCGTGCGGTAGGCCGAGATTCTCTTGAACGAGAGCCGTTCAGCGCATCAGTTCGGGCAGATCGCCGGTGAGGCCCGCGGCCTCGCGCATGAGACCTCGGCGCAGTCCGGGCCAGCCGTTGATGACACCCATGCCGATATCGCGCCCGAGACGCAGGAGCGGGTTGTCGGTGGAAAAGAGCCGGTTCGTCAGGTCGGTGGTCATCGCGAGCGTCGCGGTGTCGAAGCGGCGCCATTGCTGATACCGGGCCAGCACGTCCGCCGCCCCGATATCCTCGCCCCGCGTGCGCGCCTCCGACAACACCTGGGCCAGCGCCGCCACGTCGCGCAGCCCGGCGTTGAGGCCCTGCCCCGCGATGGGGTGCATCCCGTGAGCCGCATCCCCGGCGAGCGCGAGGCGGGGGGCGATGAAGCTGTTGGCGAGGGTGAGGTTCAGCGGGTAAGTGTAGCGCTTTCCACGCAGCGCGATCTCGCCCAGGAAATCGCCGAAACGGGGGCGCAGCACCTCCATGAAGCCCGTGTCGTCGAGCGCGGCGAATTCGGCGGCGGTGTCGTCGGTCTCGCTCCAGACGATCGAGCTTCGGTTGCCGGGAAGCGGCAGGATGGCGAGGGGACCGGAGGGCATGAAGAACTGGTGCGCGACGCCGTTATGGGGAAGCTCGTGTTCGATGGCGGCAACAAGCGCCGTCTGACCGTAATACCAACCTGTGCGCGAGATGCCTGCCCGCGCCGCCGTGCCCGAGGCGCGCCCGTCGCAGCCGACGAGAAGCGCGCCCTCGATCTCGCGCCCAGAGGCGCAGGTGAGGCGCACCCGGCCCGCGTCGACCTCCTGCGCCGTCACCTGTTCGCCCGAAAGATGGGTGATCCGGTTGCTCTCGGCCAAGGCATCGAGCAATGCGCGACGCAGGAAGCGATCCTCGACCATGTGGCCCATCGGCCCTTCCTCGATCTCGGCGTGATCGAAATGAAGGAAGAAGGGCGAAAGCGGACCTTCGCCGGCGCGCCCGTCCGACACCTTGATCTCGAGCATCGGCTGGGTGTTGCCGTCAAGCCTGTCCCAGATCCCGAGCCGCCGCAGAAGTCGCACCGACGCCAGTGCCAGTGCGTAGGCGCGCCCGTCGAAGGCGGCATTCTTGCGGACCTTCTCGGATTGGGCGTCGACCACGGTCACGCCGAAGCCCGCCCGCGCGAGCGCGAGCGCCAAGGCCGGTCCGCCGAGACCGCCGCCCACGATCAGGATGTCATCGCGTCTTTCCATGCGGCCAAATATGATGGTCGCGGCGGGATTGTCCATGCGTCGCGGGGACGCTACCGTCGCGCGGGTTGACCACGGGGCGGGGAGAGACGCGATGCAGGAGTGGCTCTGGATGAGTGCGGCGGAGCTTGGCCGGGGGATCGGCGCGGGCGAGATAGATGCCGAGGCGCTTACCGACACCTACCTTGCTTCCATCGAGGCGCATCCCGAGCGCGACCGTATCTATAGCGTCGTCACCGCGCCGCGCGCCCGCGCCGAGGCGGCAGCAGCGGCAAAACGCGCCCGGACGGACCAGCGGCGCGGGCCGCTCGACGGGGTGCCGGTGAGCTGGAAAGACCTCTTCGACAGTGCCGGGACCGAGACGATGGCGGGTTCGCAGCTTCTCAAGGGGCGGGTGCCGGAGCGCGACGCCGCCGTGCTCGAGGCCGCGACGATCGCGGGGCTCGTCTGTCTGGGCAAGACACATATGAGCGAGCTGGCCTTCTCGGGGCTGGGCCTCAACCCGATGACCGCGACGTCACCGAACGTGAACGATCCGGGTGCGGTGCCGGGCGGATCCTCCTCGGGTGCGGGTGCGAGCGTCGCCTTTGGCCTCGCGGCCTGCGGCATCGGCAGTGATACGGGCGGATCTGTGCGGATCCCGGCGGCATGGAATGACCTCGTGGGTCTCAAGACCACCTCGGGGCGCCTGCCTGATCGGGGGATCGTGCCGCTTGCTGCGCGGTTCGACACGGTGGGACCGCTGGGACGCAGCGTCGAGGATTGCGCGCTGGCGCTTGCCGCGCTCGAGGGACGGCGGGATGCCGTCGATCTCGGGGGCACGCGGCTTGACGGGATGCGATTCGCGGCGCTTGAGGGCGTGGTGATGGAGGATGTGCGCGACGGTCCGCTCAAGGCCTACCAGGGCGCCCTCGCCAGGTTCCGGGATGCCGGGGCGGAGATCGTGGCCATCGCCTCGCCCGAGATCGAGGAAGCGATGCCGATGTCGGGCGTCCTCTTCACCGCAGAGGCCTATGGCATCTGGGGCAAGACCATCGAGGCGGCGCCGGACAAGATGTTCCGGCCAATCCGCGAACGCTTCGAGCTGGGCCGCGAGGTGAGCGGACCCGACTACGTGGCGGCGTGGCGCAGGCTCGACGCGCTGCGGCGCGAATGGGCAGCGCGGATGGCGGGGTTCGATGCGGTGATCCTGCCCACCTCGGCCAACCTGCCGCCCGATGCCACGCGGCTGATGGAGGATGACGACTATTACGTCACCGAGAACCTGCTGACGCTGCGCAATACGCGGGTAGCGAATCTCATGGGGCTTTCGGCGATCACCCTGCCCACCGGCGTGCCGAGCTGCGGTGTGATGCTGTGCGGCAGCGCGATGGGCGAGGAACGGCTGTTGCGGGTCGCGAAGGCGGCGGAGGATGCGCTCGCCTGAGAACGCATGTTTCCTGGGCATTCGGGCCCGATGAAAGCGCGCATCGACCGCCGTCTGCTCCTCACCATGGTGCGCCGATGGTCCCGCCTAACAAGGGCGCGGAGGGGGTCGTCGCGGCACGTTGCCAAAAATGCCACAAATCCATTGGCTTGAGGCGGTTTTTCTGGACCTGAAAGCGGGGCACGGGTAGATTCAGGCAAAACGGGGCAGCAACGATCCCGTGACCAGAGGCAGTTTCGAGATGTTTTCCGAGCGGATTTCCCTTTCGGCAACTCGTCATCCCGTGTTCCGCTCGCGGCCCTTCAGGCGTGTGCAGTGCGGGATAGCTGTTTTCCATGGTCGAGACTTTTGACGGCACGGGCCGCGCGCGCGGCCCCAATGGACGAAACGGTGCATGAGCGGGCAACCCCCGTCAGCCCGGTTCGGCGGATAAACGAGGACGAGGGCAACATGGCATATCAGGCACGCGGGCGCGATCCGCTCTTGGACAGCAACATGGCGGAGGTGATCGAGAAGCGCGGCAAGGAGCTTCTGGGTCTCGTGCTTCTGGCACTGGGTGCGCTCGTCTGGGCGATGTTCGCGAGCTACAGCCCGGACGATCCGAGCTGGCTTTCGGCCGTGGATGCGCCCGTCCAGAACTGGCTGGGTGCGCTGGGGGCCAAGATGTCGGCGGCGGTCTTCATGATCATCGGCTGGGGTGCCTGGGGCATCGCCGCACTTCTCGGCGTATGGGGCGTGCGATTCGTGCTGCATCGCGGGCAGGAGCGCGCGACCGGGCGGGCGGTTTTCGCGCCGATCTGGCTGGCCGTGCTGTCGCTCTACTGTGCGGCGCTGCCGCCCGGCGTGGACTGGGGTGAGGCGCATAGCTTCGGCCTTGGCGGGCTCTTCGGGGATACCGTCCTGGGTGCGCTTCTGGGCATCCTGCCGGTTTCGGCAAGCGTCGGGCTGAAACTTCTTGCCCTCGTGCTGGGGCTGGCGACGGTGGCGCTTGGAGCCTTCGTCCTCGGCTTTTCGCGGCGTGAGTTGCAGCGCATTCTGCGGTTCCTCGTGGTGGGGGTCATCATGACCTATTCGTGGCTTGCCGCGCTGGCGGGCCGCGGAGCGGATGGCGCGATGCGTGCGGCGCGCACCGGCGCGGAGCGCGCGGCCGAACGCCGGGCGCGCCGGGTTGAGGCGGCGCAGTCGCGCATCGAGATGCCCCCGGAGCCGCGCGTGACCGTGGTGGCGCCGCGCTTGAGCCGGGGAAGCGGGACGCAATACGAGGAACGGGTGACACCGCGCGCCGAGCCCGCGCCCGTGCGGCGACCGGTGGCGACCCGGCCGGAGGCGGAGACGGCATCGCCGCCGCAGAAGGCAGGAGGCCTTCTGGCGCGGATGCCGTCGTTGATGCGCCGCGCCGATCCCGAACCCGAGGCCGAGCGTGAAGAAGCGACCATGATGGCCGCCCCGGCCCCGCAGGGAGAGGACCGTATCCGCGCAAAGATCGCGGACGTGATCAAGACCCGCGTGCGGCAGAGCCCTGCCATGCAGGCCGAGAGCGTTGCGCCGCTTACCAAGGGCCGCGGGCGGGGGCCCGTGCCGCTTGTCCTCGACACGAGCATCCCGCGCGTGCGCAACCTGCCGCCCGAGCCGCCCCTGACCGCAGCCGCCGCGCCGCTTCCGCCCGAACCGCCGCTATCGGCCAGCGCGGCCAGCTTCGCGCCCGGTGCCGCGTGGATGCCGCAAGCGGCGGACGCGTCCATGCAGACCGATGTGAGCTATCCCGACGAGGATGACGTACTGATCGACGAGGCCGCGCCCGCGGCGTGGCAGTCCGCCCCCTCCCCGCGGATCCCGGTGGCCGAACCCAGGAAAGTCGTGCAGCACGCACCGCGCAAGGCGCCGCAACCCTCGGCCAAGGCCGCCGCCGAGGCGCAGCCCAGCCTGCAATTCGAGGAAAAGCCACAGGTGGAATACGAGCTTCCGCCCCTCAATCTTTTGACGAGTCCCGAGACGATCCAGCGTCACCACCTGAGCGACGAGGCGCTGGAGGAGAACGCGCGGATGCTCGAATCGGTGCTCGACGACTACGGTGTGAAGGGCGAGATCGTGAGCGTGCGGCCCGGTCCCGTGGTCACGATGTATGAACTGGAGCCCGCTCCGGGCCTCAAGGCGAGCCGGGTGATCGGCCTTGCCGACGACATCGCGCGGTCCATGGCGGCGCTTTCGGCGCGGGTTTCGACCGTGCCGGGGCGCAGCGTGATCGGCATCGAGCTTCCCAACGACAACCGCGAGATGGTCGTACTGCGCGAGATCCTCGCCACGCGCGATTTCGGCGATGGCAACCAGCAGCTTCCGCTGGCGCTGGGCAAGGATATCGGCGGCGACCCGATCGTCGCGAACCTGGCCAAGATGCCGCATCTTCTCATCGCGGGGACCACCGGCTCGGGCAAGTCGGTGGCGATCAACACGATGATCCTGAGCCTGCTCTACAAGCTCACGCCCGATGAGTGCCGGCTGATCATGATCGACCCGAAAATGCTCGAGTTGAGCGTCTATGACGGGATTCCGCACCTCCTGTCCCCGGTCGTCACCGACCCCAAGAAGGCCGTCGTCGCCCTCAAATGGGTCGTGGCCGAGATGGAAGACCGGTATCGCAAGATGTCCAAGATGGGCGTTCGCAACATCTCGGGCTACAACGGCCGGGTCGCGGATGCGCAGGCCAAGGGGGAGATGTTCAGCCGGACCGTGCAGACCGGCTTCGACGACGAGACCGGCGAGCCGGTGTTCGAGACCGAGGAATTCGCGCCCGAGAAAATGCCCTATATCGTCGTGATCGTGGACGAGATGGCGGATCTGATGATGGTCGCGGGCAAGGAGATCGAGGCCTGTATCCAGCGCCTTGCGCAGATGGCGCGGGCGAGCGGCATCCACCTCATCATGGCGACACAGCGGCCCTCGGTCGACGTGATCACCGGCACCATCAAGGCCAACTTCCCCACGCGCATCAGCTTCCAGGTGACGAGCAAGATCGATAGTCGCACCATCCTGGGCGAGATGGGCGCCGAGCAGCTCTTGGGCATGGGCGACATGCTTTACATGGCGGGCGGCTCGAAGATCATCCGCTGTCACGGGCCTTTCGTCAGCGACGAGGAAGTCGAGGAGGTGGTGAACAACCTCAAGGCCTATGGCCCGCCCGATTACGTGGGCGGCGTCGTCGAGGGGCCGGATGACGAGAAGGCCGAGAATATCGACGCGGTTCTGGGCCTCGGTGGAAACACGACGGGCGAGGACGCGCAATACGACGAGGCGGTGCAGATCGTCCTGACGGATCGCAAATGCTCGACCTCCTATATCCAGCGCAAGCTCGGCATCGGCTACAACAAGGCCGCGCGCCTCGTGGAGCAGATGGAGGACGAGGGCCTCGTGAGCCCGGCAAACCACGTTGGCAAGCGCGAGATCCTCGTGCCGGAGCAGTAAGCGAGAACCTTTTCGAGCCGGGGGCGTTGGCCTCCCGGCACCAGGAAAGGGGACCACGCATGAGCGACAAGAACGACGCAACCGACCTCGTCGATGCGGTCGAGGACCTGGCAGGGGACGAGGGCGAGGTTTCGGTCCGGGACATGGTCGAGGCGATCGGGCATCGCGGCTTCGGGCCGCTCATCTTCGTGCCCGCGCTCGTGGTGGTGTCACCGCTGGGCGGTATTCCGGGGGTTCCCACGCTTTTCGCGCTGATCATCGTCCTGATCGCGGTGCAGATCCTCGTCGGGCGCACGCATTTCTGGCTTCCCGACATGATCGGCGAGCGATCCGTGAGCGATGACCGGGTGCGCAAGTCCGCCGACAAGGCGCGTCCGGTGGCCCGGTGGATGGACAAGTGGCTGGGTAGCCGTCTCGAGAGCCTGACCGGCAAGACCGCGCGAATTGCGGCCGCGGTTGCGGTGGTGGGGCTGTGCATACTCGTTCCGCCCCTCGAACTCGTGCCCTTCGCCGCGATCGTGCCGATGCTGGCCATCGCGGTGATCGGCCTCGCGCTCACGGCGCGGGACGGCGTGCTGATGCTGGTCGGGCTCGTCGCGGCGGGCGTGGCCTTGATAACCGCGTGGAACATGCTGATATCGGCGTGAATGCCCGGTTGCTATCGCATAACAGCGGTCGATGCCCCTATATCGGGTGCAGAACACGTCACGACGAAAGGAGCGTTGCGATGAGATTGAGACATCTGGTGGCGGTCTGCGCCGCCGTGCTGGCGACCTCGGTGCCGGCCATGGCCCAGAAGCTGCCGCTACCGCAACTGTCGCAGTACCTGAACGGGATCACCACGGCGAGCGGGGATTTCACGCAGATCAACGATGACGGCACGATCGCGAAGGGGCGCATCCTGCTCAATCGGCCGGGGCGCGTGCGGTTCGAATACGCGCCGCCCGACAAGACGCTGGTGATCTCGGACGGCTCGACCGTCGGGATCATCGACGGGAAGTCGAACGAGCCGCCGCAGGGCTACCCGCTCAACCAGACGCCGCTTTCGATCATACTTGCGCGCAACGTGGACCTCACGCGCGCCCGGATGGTGACGGGCCACCGGCAGGAGGGCAACAAGACCATCGTGACCGCGCAGGACCCGGCGCACCCGGAATACGGCAACATCGAGCTGGTCTTTACCGGCAACCCGGTGGAACTCAGGCAATGGGTGATCAATGACGGGAACGGCTCGAAGACCACCGTTATCCTGGGCGACCTGAAGCGCGGCGGGAATTTCGGCAACGACAAGTTCGTGATCCCCGGCCTCAAGGACCTGCGGCCGATCGAACGGTAGACGCCAAGGGGGCGGGCCGGAGGTGGCCCGCCTTCTCCGACCCGGTTCAGCCGCAGCGGCGGAGCTGTCTTTCATACATGTTGGCCCGCGCCTCGAGCTCGCCCGCGACCCGGACAAGCCAGGGTTTCGCGTTGTAGGAGCCCCGCGAGAAGCCCGTCCGCCCCTCGTGGTAGGCGAGATACTGGTTGCGCGTGTCATGGAGCGGGATGCCCAGACGCTCGCGCGAGCCGTTCATGTACCAACCCATGAAATCGGTCGCGTCGCGGATGTTGTCGCGCCGCGCGCGCCGGCTCCCGGCATCGGCCAGGTACTCCTCCCAGGTGCCGTCGAGGGCCTGGCTGTAGCCGAAGGCCGAGCTTTGCCGGCCCGTGGGGATCACGCCCAGCGTGTAGCGGAACGGGGTGCGCGCATCGCTGTCGAACTTGCTTTCCTGGTAGATCGTAGCCATCTGGACATGCACCGGCACGCCCCATTTGCGCTCGGTCGCGCGGAACGCCCTGAGATAGCCCGGTCGTTGACTGAGAATCGAGCAGGCATCGTTGAGACCGTCGGGGGATTCACCCACGCCGCCGCCCCGGCCACAGGCCGCGACGAATGCCAACAACACCATTGCGCGAAGGGATCTGCTCATCTGCCTCTCGCTTTCGGTTTTTTTGTTTTGACCCGAGTCTAGCGGATTCCCTCCCGCCTGTGAATCGCGAATTTTCCGGCGCGCGCGGAACCGCCCGCCTGTCGCCCGCGTTTCAAACTGTCATGGCAGGGTTCACAGACTGTTTCCCGGCAAACGCGGCTTCGAGGTTGGACAAATCGCCCTTGAACCCGCTAGAGTCTCGGCTTAGGGGCTGCATTGGCATGTTGAAGACGCGCGCGAAATATAATCTCGGACAGGTGGTCCGACACAAGAAACACCCCTTCCGCGGGGTGGTTTTCGATGTCGATCCCGAGTTCGCCAATACCGAGGAATGGTATGCCTCGATCCCCGAGGAAAGCCGCCCGGTCAAGGATCAGCCGTTCTATCATCTGCTGGCCGAGAACGATCAGAGCTATTACGTCGCCTATGTGAGCGAGCAGAACCTCGTCGCGGATTACTCGGGCGTGCCGGTCGAGCATCCCGATATCCCCGATCTCTTCGGTCCGTTCGAAGACGGCCAATACCCGCTGCATTTCCAATTGAACTGAGGGGGCGGTGCCGGGCGTAAAGCCCGATTCCCGTCTCAGTACCCCAGGGCGCATCCGTCCTTGCGGGGATCCGACGCGCCTTCGAGCACGCCGTTCTCGTGCATGAGGATCGCCTGTGCGCCGCCGATGGGATTGGCGCCGACGAACACGTCATGGCCCAGGTCCGCGAGCGCGCCGGCCGTCGCCTCCGGGATGCCGCGCTCGAGCTTGAGCCGACCGTCCTCGGCGAAGGCGCGCGGCGCGTCGATGGCCTGTTGCGGGTCCATTCCGTAATCGACGAGGTTCGTGGCGAACCGGGCGTGTCCGGCGGGCTGATAGGCACCGCCCATGACGCCGAAGGGCATCGTGACCTCGCCCCCGCGGCCGAGCATGCCGGGGATGATCGTGTGCATGGGGCGTTTGCCGCCGGCCATCTCGTTCGGGTGCCCCTCTTCGAGGGTGAAGCCCGCGCCGCGGTTCTGCATCAGGATGCCGAACTTCTCGGAGGCGATGCCCGAGCCGAAACCGTGGAAGATCGAGTAGATGAGCGAGACCGCCATGCGGTCGGCATCGACCGTGGTGATGTAGACCGTGTCGCGATGCACCGCCTCGGTCAGCGGGGCCGCGGCGGCGATCACGCGCGCCGGGTCGATGAGCCCGGCCAGTTTCGCGGCGGTCTCGTCGGCGAGCATGAACTCGAGCCGCGCGGTATGGTCGGGGTCAGCGAGGATGCGGTTGCGCGCATCGTAAGCCAGCTTCGTCGCCTCGGCCTCGAGATGAAGCCGTTCGGACCCCAGGGGGTCGAGCGCCGCGAGGTCGAAATGCGACAGGATGTTGAGCATCAGGATCGCGGTGGGGCCCTGCCCGTTGGGCGGATGCTGGATGATCTCGGTGCCCTTGTAGCTGCCCCGCACCGGCGCGGTGGCGAAGCCCTTCTGGCCCGCGAAATCGGCGGCCGTGTGGACGCCGTTCATCGCCTGCAGGGCGGTCAGCATGTCCTCGGCAACCTCGCCCTCGTAGAAGGCGCTTGCGCCGTCTTTCGCGACGCGGCGCAGCACCTCGGCCTGACCGGGGGCGCGGAAGATGTCGCCGGTGACGAGGGCGCGGCCGTCCCTGAGGAAATGAGATCTGCCATGGCCCTGAAGCACCTTGCCCGCCTCGGGCCAGTCATGCGCCACGCGCGGCGCCACGGGGACGCCGGCATCCGCGTAGTGGATGGCGGGCGCGAGAATCCGGTCGAGCCCGAGCTTGCCCTGCGTTTCGCTCAGCGTGCAGAACGCCTCGATCGCGCCGGGGATGGTGACCGCATCGGGTGTCGAGAGCGGCACGGTGTCGTGCCCCTGTTCGCGCAGGGCGGCCGCGCTCGCCGCGGCGGGGGTGGTGCCCGACCCGTTGAAGGCCGATGCCCCCTCGCCGGGGCGCGACCAGAGCACGAAACAGTCGCCGCCGATCCCGGTCATGTGAGGCTCGCACATCCCGAGGAGGATCGCGCCCGCAATCGCGGCATCCATGGCGTTGCCGCCGTCCTGCATCACGCGAATCGCGGCTTGGGCCGCCAGCGGGTGCGAGGTCGCGCACATGCCGTTCGTGGCAAGCACCGGAGATCGGCCGGGAAGGTGGAAATCGCGCATCGGTCTGTGCCTCCTGTCGTCGCTCTGCGCGACAGTATGCGGGGCGGGGCGGATTGCCAATCGGGATGTAAGGGGACGCCAAGACCTCGGCGCCGCGCACTGGGTGGGGGCTGTTACGCGCGACGCCGAGGGAAGCCTTTGCAGCTACGCCTCCAGATATGTCGGCGATTCCTGACCCTATTGCGAGATAAAGGCGGCAATTTCGGGGCATTCCGGGTGGTCGATGCCGCGACGCGGGATGCGGCGAATTGCGCCCGCCTTTGGGCGTGACAGGCCGCCCTGAATGAGATAACCAGTCGCCGAGAGATTTCGCGACCTATCGAGGGACCCAAGACATGGCTGAGCACAAGCACGGCGAGATGGACATCACGGTTCAGGAAAAGACCTTCGAGGGCTTCATCAAGTGGTCGGTCCGCCTCGGGATTCTCACGATTGCCATCCTGATCTTCCTGGCGATCTTCAACGCCTGACCGGGGCCGGCAGCTTCGCCTTCCTGGTGACGCGCCTGTTTTCATCCTTCTGAAATCATTCAATGAAAAGGCCTGCCGGGGTCGATCCGGCAGGCCTTTCATCGTGACGCGCGCCGCGCCTGTCAGCCGAAGACCTTGCTCAGGGCCTTGTCGGTGGCCGCGACGATCTCGTCGATGTCGTCACGGGTCGCGATGAGCGCGGGCGAGTAGCACAGCGTGTTGTTGAAGCCGGGGATCGAGCGGTTCGTCACGCCGATCACCACGCCCTGGGCCATGCAGTCGGCCACCACGGCCTGTGCCTGCTTCTCGTTCACCGGCTCCTTGCTGCTGCGGTCGGCCACGAGTTCGGCGCCGAGGAAGAGCCCCTTGCCGCGCACGTCGCCGATGACCGCGTGCTTGTCCTGAAGCGCGCGAAGCTGGTCGATCATGTAGTCGCCCATCGCCGTGGTGTTCTCAAGAAGGCCCTCCTCCTCGATGATGGCCATGTTCTCGAGCGCGGCGGCGGGGCCGGCGGTGCAGCCGCCGAAGGTCGAGATGTCGCGGAAATAGCTCATGGGATCGGCGGCGTCGTCCGAGAACATCTCGAACACCTTCTCGTTCGTCACGCAGCAGGCGATGGCGGCGTAGCCCGAGGCGACGCCCTTGGCCATGGTCACGAAATCGGGCTCGATCCCGTAATGCTGGTAGCCGAACCATTCGGTGCCCGTGCGGCCCACGCCGCAGACGACCTCGTCGATATGCAGCAGGATGTCATACTTGCGGCAGATCCCCTGCACGCGGGGCCAGTAGCCCTCGGGCGCGGGAATGACGCCGCCGCCCGCCGTCACCGGCTCGAGGCAGAGCGCGCCCACGGTGTCGGGACCTTCGGCAAGGATCACTTCCTCGATGGCGTCGGCGGCGCGCTGGCCATATTCCTCGCCCGAGAGATCCCATTGCGCGCGGTATTCCATGCAATGCGGCACCTTGACGAAGCCCGGCGCGAAGGGGCCGTATTGCGCGTTGCGCTCGTCCTGGCCGCCTGCCGACATCGCGGCAAGGGTGGAGCCGTGGTAATCGCGGTCGCGGTAAAGGATCTTGTGCTTCCGCCCGCCGTGGCGCTTGTGCGCGATCTGGCGGACCATCTTGAACGCCTTCTCGTTGGCCTCGGAGCCCGAGTTTGTGAAATAGACCCGGCTCATGCCCGGCATCTTGGAGATGAGCTTTTCCGAGAACATCGCGCCGGGGATCGACCCGGCGGAGCCCGCGAAATAGGGCAGCTTGATGAGCTGGTCGCGCACCGCGTTGGCGATACGTTCGCGCCCGTAGCCCACGTTGACGGTCCAGACACCGCCCGAGACGGCATCGAGATGCTCCTTGCCGTGCTGGTCCCAGACGCGCATGCCCTTGCCCTCGACGATGATGCGCGGATCGCCCTTGGCGTCCGGGCCGGTCCAGCCGGCGTGCTGGATGAGGTGATGCCAGACATGGGCGCGGTCGGACTCGACCACCTTGCCGATGTCGTTCAGAAGATTGCCGTCCATCATTGCAGTGCCTCCATTGGCGAGGGGCCGCGCGTCGGCGCGGGATTTGATCAAATCATGTGTGACCCGAGAATCAGCCGGGACGTTAGGGCCAGATCGCCGCGAAATATATCACCAGATTGCGGTGCGGCGCAAAGATGCCTGTGCGCGGGGGACCGTTCCTGCGGCCGGCCTCTACATGTGCCGCGCGAAACGCAGGAGGGCGGCGCCGGCGAGGGCGGTGAAGGTCGAGACCAGTTTCGCGAGGTCGAGCCGTTCGCCCATGAAGATCACGCCGATCAGCAGCGCGAAGACGATGGAGGTCTCGCGCAGGGCGGTGACGAGCGCGATGGGCGCCTGGGTGAAGGCCCACATCACCATGGCGAAGGCCACGAAGGATGCCGCGCCGCCGATGAGGCCGCGCCATTTCTGCACGGTGAGCGCGCCGCGCACGGTGCCGGGGCGAAGCGTGTTGATGAGCACCGCGAAGACGAGCGCGGTGCCGATCGCCTGCCAGCCGAAGAACGCGACCGGCGAGCCCGAGAGCCGCGCGCCCAGACCGTCGACCAGGGAGTAGCCCGCGATGAAACACCCGGTAAGCAGCGCGAGCGCGGCCGCCCGCGGGTTGCGCCGCCCGTCGGACTTGCGCACCAGCGCGAGGCTGAGGATGCCGGTGCCGATGATGGCGACGCCCATGAGCTCCATCCCGGTCAGGTGGACGCCGAGTGCGGTGACCGACACGAGCGCCACGATGAGCGGGGCCGAGCCGCGCGCGATGGGATAGACATGGCTCAGGTCGCCCGCGCGATAGGCCAGGGTGAGCGTGGTCTGGTAGGCCACGTGGAGCGCCAGCCCGCCAAGCAGCCATGGCCAGCTTTCGGGGGCGGGCAGCGGCAGCAGCAAAGCTGCGAGCGACGCGAGCGGGACGTGTCCGAGCGACACCGCTGTCATCGCGGCGAACTTGTCACCGCCCGATTTCAGCAACGCGTTCCATCCGGCATGAAGCAGCGCCGCCCCCAGCACGATGAGAAAGACCGTCGTGCTCATGGCGCGGGCCTGACCGCCTTGCCGTCATAGCCGCGTTTCTGGGCCTTGTAGAGCTGGGCGTAGAGGCCGTTTTCCGCGAGAAGCTCGTCATGGCGCCCGTCTTCGACCAGCTTGCCGCCCTCAAGCACGAAGATGCGGTCGGCATCCGAGATGGAGCTGAGCCGGTGGGCGACGACGATGGTCGTCTTGCCGCTGGTGAGGCGGTCGAGCGCGCGCTTGATACGCTCCTCGGTGGCCTGGTCGAGGGCCGAGGTCGCCTCGTCCAGCAGAAGGATCGGTGCGTCGCGCAGGAAGGCGCGAGCGATGGCGATACGCTGTTTCTGACCGCCCGAAAGCTGCGCCCCCTTGGGGCCGACGGGGGTGTCGCCCCGGCGCTCGATCAGTTCCGCGATCTCGGCGTCGCGGGCGGCCTGCCAGACTTCCTCGTCACTGGCCTCGGGCTTGACGTAGCGGATGTTGTCCCAGATCGAGGCGTTGAAGATCACGATGTCCTGCGCCACCACCGAGAAGGCGCCGCGCAGCGCCCCGACCTGGAGATCGGAAATGTCGGTGTCGCCGAAGGTGATCCGTCCGCCCTGCACGTCGTAGAGCCGCGTGAGCAGCGACAGGATCGTCGTCTTGCCCGAGCCCGTGGCGCCGACGATGGCCGAGACCTTGCCACCCTCGAAGGTCATGTCGAGCCCGTCGAAAAGCGGCTGCTCGGGATCGTAGGAGAAGGTGACGTCATGCAGTACGATGTCGGCGCCGGTGTCGAAATCGGCGGTCGCGCCCGGCTTGTCGGATATGGTGGGCGTCTCACGGAAGAGGCCGCGGACCCGGTCGAGGAGCACGAGATTGGACTGTAGCCCGCCGAAGAACTGCGCGAGGAGGCGGGCAGGGTCGAAGACCATGACCATGCCCAGCAGGAAGGTGATGATGCCCGCGCCGTCCACGTCGAATTGCGGCGAAAGGACCATGTAGCCGCCGCCGCCGATCACCAGCACGTAGACGAAGGCCGACGAGAGGTCGATCGAGGGCATCACGAGCGCCTGCGTGATCTGCACGCGATTGAGCAGGTCGCGGATGGAGGCGGTGCCCTTCAGCAGGCGCTCTGCCTCCATCTTCTCCTGGCGCGCGATCTTGACGGTGCGCATGCCGGCGACCGTCTCCTCGATGCCGTTCATGTAGTTGGCGACGGCGGTTTCGGCCTGCCCCTGCGCCTCTTTCACGCGGTCGGAGACGTAGTTCATGACCCAGATGATGAAGGGGAGGACGACCACGGCGGTGGCGAAGAGGATCGGGTTCTTGTAGATCAGGTAGCCCGAAACGATGATGACCGTGACCGCGTCACGCACCGCGTTCGCGATGCCGAGGCCGATGAAGTTGCCCAGTGTCTGGGTGTGCGACACGAGGCGCAGGATGATCTCGCCCGATTTCGTGCGTTCGAAATAGGCAAGGTCGAGCGACATGATATGCGTGAGGAGATCCTGGCGCATCTCGTAGATCGCCTGGTTCGAGACGCGCACCGTGACGAGCGGAACGAGATACGACATGAGCCCGCGCACCGCGAAGAGGAAGAAGACCGCGAGGCAGACGAGGGCCAGTTCATGCAGCGCGCCGTTGTCGAATATGACGCGCAGACCGTTCTCGGTCATCGAGAGGAATTGCTGATAGACGACACCCTGCACGAGGATCATGCCCAGCACCATCAGGAGCCGCCCGGTATGCTTGCGCAGGTAGGTCCGCCAGAACCAGCGCAGGTTGTCGCGGTCCTGCGGCGAATAGAGCGGGCCGCGCTTGGGGCGGGGCGGTTCGGTCATGGCGGCGGGATCCTTGGCGCTCCTGTCGCGGCCCGCTTTAGCGTGTCGGGGGGCGGAGGTCACGCGGAAAGGGCGGCGGCGCGGGGTCGCGGCGCGACGGCCGGGGCGAAGCGCGCGCTGCGTTCATCGCTCGGTAATGTCGAACATCATCGACAGGTGATTGCCGCCCGGCTCGCGCCGGTAGATGAGCGAGCGCGTGAGTTGGCGGATCAGGAACCATCCGAACCCTCCCTCGGGAAGATCCTTGCGCGGCACGTCGGGCACCGGCGGCTCCCCCTCGGGCAGGACGTGATCGGGATAGTGCCGGCCCGGATCGGTGACGGTGAGCAGCATGGCGTGCCTGAAGAGCGTGGCCTTCACGGTGATCCGCGCGCCGGGTATGTCGGCGCAGGCATGTTCGACGATGTTGTTGAGCGCTTCGGCCAGCACAAGCTCGACCGTGCCGCAGGCGGCATCGGGAAAACCGCGCGCCCAGGTCCAGGCGCGGATATCGGAGAGCGCGCTGCGCACCGCCTTGTGGGTGGCGTCGAATGCACATTCGAAGCCGTTTTCGGACCATGTGTCAGTCACGTCGAGGTCTCCGGCGCGGGATCGCGAATTCGGGGCCGGAAACGGCATCAGCCGGCGGCGCGGCGGATTGCATGGGCGGCGTTGGGATGGATCGTGAACACGGTGTCCATGCGGGTCAGGCGAAAGACCTTGTCGACATCGGGCGTGAGACCGGCGAGATGCATCCGGCGGACCGGGTCGAGCTGTTTCATCGCCCCCACGATGGCACCCAATCCGCTTGAGTCCACGAAAGTCACCTGCGATAGATCGAGGATGACATCGCCCGTGCCTGTCGCGGTCGCCTCGCGCAGGGAGTCGCGGAACTGGATCGCGGCGCTGGCGTCGATACGGTCCGCGTTCACGGTGATGAGGGTGGCCCCGTTGGCGGGACTGCTGCTGAGCTTCATGATAGGTCTGCCTGATCTGGAGTAGGTTCGGGCATGACGCTAGACCCCAAACGTTACCATTCGGTGATCACGGGGGAGATTTTCAGGAGGATGCGACCATGAATGAAGTGATGATCGTCGGGGCGGCCCGCACGCCGATGGGCGGATTCCAGGGGGATTTCAACGGCCTGGATGCGCCGACCCTCGGCGGGGCCGCGATCCGTGCGGCGATGGACGGTGCGGGGGCGCTCACCCCCGACGAGGTGCTGATGGGCTGCGTGCTTCCGGCCGGCCAGGGCCAGGCGCCCGCGCGGCAGGCGGGGTTCAAGGCGGGGCTCGGCGAGGATGTCCCGGCGACGACGCTCAACAAGATGTGCGGTTCGGGAATGAAGGCGGCGATGATGGGCTTCGACCGCATCGCGCTGGGCCATGCGGAGGCCATGATCGCGGGCGGGATGGAGAGCATGACGAACGCGCCCTACCTGCTGCCCAAGATGCGCGGCGGCGCGCGGATCGGGCATGGGCAGGTGATCGACCACATGTTCCTCGACGGGCTGGAGGACGCCTATGACAAGGGGCGCCTCATGGGCACCTTCGCGGAGGATTGCGCGGAGCATTACCAGTTCACCCGCGAGGCGCAGGACGCCTATGCGATCGGCTCGCTCGAGGGGGCGCTCGCGGCGCAGAAGTCCGGCGCCTTCGCGGACGAGATCACGCCGGTCACGGTGCGCGGGCGCGGCGGCGAGACGGTCATCGCCGAGGACGAGCAGCCCGGCAAGGCGCGGCCCGACAAGATACCGCAACTCAAGCCCGCGTTCCGCGAGGGCGGCACGGTGACGGCGGCCAACTCGAGCTCGATCAGCGACGGGGCCGCGGCGCTTTTCCTCGCGTCGCGGGAGGCGGCGGAGGCCGAGGGAGTGGCGGCACGCGCGCGAATCGTCGGACATGCGAGCCACGCGCAGGCGCCGGGCTGGTTCACCACCGCGCCGGTGCCCGCGGCGCGCAAGCTTCTCGACCGAATCGGGTGGAGCATAGGCGATGTGGACCTCTGGGAGGTTAACGAGGCGTTCGCCGTCGTGCCCATGGCCTTCATGCACGAGATGGGCCTGCCGCGTGACATCGTCAACGTGAACGGCGGCGCCTGCGCCCTGGGCCATCCCATCGGGGCGAGCGGCGCGCGGATCATGGTGACGCTGCTCAACGCCTTGGAAAAAAGGGACCTGCGGCGCGGGATCGCGGCCATCTGCATCGGGGGCGGAGAGGGGACGGCCATCGCGATCGAGCGCGTCTGATTCGGGCCGGTCGCGGGTGGGGGACGTGGCTCCGGAGGCGCCGCCCCCGGCCGCGAAAGCCCGGGGGCTTCCACGGCTCTCCCGGGATACCTGAAGCAGGAGAAGAGCCTGCAAGCAGCTGACACGGAAAGATATTCTTTTTCGGCTTCGCCTTCTCGAGGCCGGTCATCGCCGAAGGTGACCGGCCTTTTCCTTGTGTGACGAGGGCATGGTTAACGGGGTGTGAGGCCACCGTGTCGGAACGTCGGTATCCATGTCGGTATCCACGTCGGTATCACGTCGGTGCGGTTTCGCGTGACGGGGCGGGTTAACGCGGCGCGCGGTGCGTTCCGTGAAATTTCGATTGAAAATTTCATGCGGCTGGGGCAGCGTGAAAAAAGATATCAAAATTTCACGGGGGCGCGCGCGGATGGCTGCGTGGCCGCCGTTCCGGCCGGAGGTTCATCGCCCATGACGCAACATCCCGACCTTCCGGATGCGCGCAGTCTCGGCGCCGATCTGCGCGCGCTGCGCAAGTCGCGGGGGATCACCCTGAGCTGGCTGGCGGAACGGCTCGGGCGTTCGGTCGGATGGCTGAGCCAGGTTGAGCGCGACATGTCGGCCCCCTCGGTGGGCGACCTGCGCCACATCGCGGCGGCGCTCGACGTGCCGATCTCGATGCTGTTCGGGCACGCGGCCGCGCCGGCGGAGGAAGCCGGCTACGTGGTGCGCCGGGGGGCCCGCCGGCGGCTGGGCTCGGGCGAGGGCGGGTTGATCGAGGAGCTTCTGAGCCCGGACCTGACCGACGATTTCGAGATGGTGCATTCCACCTTCGCCCCGCGCAGCCGCGCGGGCGAGGTGATCCGTCGGGATACGCAAGAGGTCGGGTTCATGATCTCCGGCCGGCTCGACCTGTGGATCGAGGGGCGGACCTTCACCGTGGGGCCCGGCGACAGTTTCCGCATCCGGGGCGAGGCGCATGAATGGGTCAATCCCTATGACGAGGCGGCGGTGGCGATCTGGGTGATCGCACCGCCGACCTACTAGGGTGAAGGGCTCGTGCCTTTGCGGGGCGGTGCGGTTCGAGACCGGCCCGCTCGACGATCCGCTGGCCTGTCACTGCCGGCAGTGCCGCAAGCAGTCGGGACATGTCTTTGCCGCCGGACGCGCGCGCAAGGACGCGGTGGTATTCGAGCGCGACGCGGGGTTGCGGTGGTACCGGGCAAGCGAGACGGCGGCACGCGGGTTCTGCGGAGACTGCGGATCGACGCTGTTCTGGCGCGACGACGCCGGGGATGGCGTCCGGGTGGCGCTGGGGTCGCTCGAGGGACCGACGGGGCTGCGGCTGGGGCGGCATGTCTGGATCGAGGCGAAGGGCGACTATTACGAGATCGGCGATGGTGCCGTCGAGGAAAGGGGAGAGCCATGAGGGGCACGTGTCTTTGCGGTGACGTCACGTTCGAGACCGAGGCCACGCCCGAGGGCGCATCGGCCTGTCATTGTGGTCAGTGCCGCAAGCAGTCGGGGCATGTCTGGGCGTCGGCGCAGGTGCCGCGCGAGGCGCTGCGCATCGACGGCCCGGTCAAGTGGTATGCGGCGAGCGAGGGCGCGCGGCGGGGATTCTGCCCGCGCTGCGGGTCTTTCCTTTTCTGGGAGGCCCATGACGAGGACCATGTGAGCGTCGCGCTGGGCGCGGTGGACGGGCCGACCGGGCTTCGCCTGGAGAAACATATCTTCGTCGCGGACAAGGGCGATTACTACGAGATCGCCGACGGGGTGCCGCAGGAGGCGCAGTCGTGATCTGGGACGTGATCACCGGGTTCGATCCAGGCTTGCTGGTGGCGTTCATCGGCGCGGGGCTTCTGCTGAACCTCACGCCGGGGGCGGATTTCGTCTTCGTCTCGGCCAGCGGCATCGCGGGCGGGCCGCGCGTGGGGATGGCCGCGGCCGTGGGGATCAACCTCGGCATCGCCCTGCATGTGGCGATGGCGGCCGCGGGTGTGTCGGCGCTCCTGATGGCGTGGCCGGTGGCCTATGACGCGATCCGCTATGCGGGGGCGGCCTATCTTCTGTGGCTGGCGGTCCAGGCGTGGCGGACGCGGGGGGCGCAGGACGAGCGGCGCGCGGCGCGCTCGGGCTGGCGGGCGGTGAGACGGGGGTTCGTGACCAACGTGCTGAACCCCAAGACCGCGCTTTTCATATTCGCCTTCATCCCGCAATTCACCGATCCCGGCGCGGCGCCGATCTGGGCGCAGATCGCGGTGTTGGGGGCGATCTTCATGGGGGTGGGCCTTGCCTTTTCGCTGACGCTGGGGGCGGCGGCGGGAGCCTTCGCGCATGTGCTGCGGGCGCGGGCGGGGATGCTCAACCGGGTGGCGGCGGTGATGTTCGCAGGGCTTGCCGCACGGCTGGTGTGGGAGTGACGGGGGCTCTGCCCCCGACCGCGAAACCGCGGGGCGGTTCCGCGGCCTCCCCCGGGATATTTGGAGCAAGAAGAAGGGCGCGGGTGCGCGTCCGGATGACAAGGAGTGAACGACATGGCTGATCTGCCGAAAAAGGCGAAGGTGGTGATCATCGGGGGCGGGGTCGTCGGGGCCTCGTCGCTTTATCACCTGGCGAAGAAGGGGTGGACCGACTGCGTCCTGCTGGAGAAGAACGAACTGACCGCCGGGTCGACATGGCACGCGGCGGGCAACGTGCCGACCTTCTCGACCTCGTGGTCGATCATGAACATGCAGCGGTATTCGACCGAGCTTTATGCGCGGCTGGGCGAGGAGGTCGATTACCCGATGAACTATCACCAGACCGGCTCGCTGCGACTTGCGCACAGCCGGGAGCGGATGCAGGAATTCGAGCGCGCGAAGGGGATGGGCGTCTACCAGGGGATGGGGATGGAGATCCTGCGCCCCGAGGAGATAAAGGAACGGTATCCGTTCATCGAGACGCATGACCTCGAGGGCGCGCTCTTTGACCCGAACGATGGCGATATCGATCCCGCGCAGGTGACCCAGGCGCTGGCCAAGGGCGCGCGGGACATGGGCGCGCGCGTGGTGCGCTTCTGTCCCGCCACCGGGGTGAGCCGCGACGGCGAGGGGTGGATCGTCCACACCGAAAAGGGCGATGTCGCCTGCGACTACGTGGTCAATGCCGCCGGCTACTACGCGCAGCGCGTGGGCGAATGGTTCAAGCCCTTCGGCGGGCGCACGGTGCCGATGATGGTGATGAGCCACCAATACCTCCTGAGCGAGGAGATCCCCGAGATCGAGGCGTGGTCGAAGCGCGAGGGTGCCAAGCTGCCGCTTCTGCGGGACGTGGATGTGTCCTATTACCTGCGGCAGGAGAAGCATGGCTTCAACCTGGGCCCCTACGAGCCGAATTGCCGGGCGCATTGGGTCGATGAGAGCGATCCGATGCCCGAGGATTTCAGCTTCCAGCTCTGGCAGGAGGATCTCGACCGGATCGAGGAGATCGTCACCGACGCCATGGCGCGCGTGCCGCTTCTGGGCGAGGCGGGGATCAGCAAGGTGATCAACGGGCCGATCCCCTACGCACCCGATGGCCTGCCGCTTGTCGGGCCGATGCCGGGAGTGGAGAACGCCTTCGAGGCCTGCGTCTTCACCTTCGGGATCGCGCAGGGCGGCGGCGCGGGCAAGGTCCTGGCCGAGTGGGTCGTGGACGGCGCGCCGGAATGGGACATGTGGTCCTGCGATCCGAGGCGCTACACCGATTATACCGATCACGACTACTGTGTCGAAAAGGGCATGGAGGTCTATGGCCACGAATACGCCATGCATTTTCCGCATCACGAATGGCCCGCCGGGCGCGACCGCAAGCTCAGCCCGGTGCATGACCGGGTGAAGGAACTGGGCGGCGTGATGGGAGCCTATAACGGCTGGGAGCGCGCGAACTGGTTCGCCAAGCCCGGTGACGACACGAGCGAGGAAGCGACGCAGACCTGGGGCCGCGCCGGCCCGTGGGAGCCGCGCATCCGCGAGGAATGCGAGGCGGTGCGCGATGCCTGCGGCGTGCTCGATCTGCCGGGGTTCACGCGGCTCTGGGTGAAGGGCGCGGGCGCGGACGAGTGGCTGCGCGGTTTCGTCACCGGCGGGCTGCCGAAGGTGGGGCGGATGAACCTTGTCTACGTGGCCGATGACCGGGGGCGGATCGTGACCGAGTTCTCGTGCATCCGGCTCGAGGAGGACAGTTTCGTGCTGATCACCGCCGCCACGGCGCAATGGCATGACGGCGAGCTTGTCCGCCGATCGGTGCCGGAGGGGGTCGAGGTGCGCGAGACCACGCGGGAGCGCGATGCGCTGCTTGTCGCGGGGCCGAAAAGCCGCGAGGTTCTGGGGCCGCTCACGGATGCGGACCTGTCGCTGCCGTGGCTGAGCCATCAGCATTGCAAGGTGGCCGGGCGCGACGCGTTCCTCATCCGCGTGAGTTTCACGGGCGAACTGGGCTGGGAGGTCCATGCCGCGAACGAGGACATGCCCGCGATCTACGACGCGATCCTCGACGCGGGGGCCAAGCCCTTCGGGATGTATGCGCTCAACGCCCTGAGGATCGAGAAGGGATATCGCGCGTGGAAGGGGGACCTTTCGACCGATTACACGATGCTCGAGGGAGGGCTCGAGCGGTTCGTGAAGTTCGACAAGCCGCAGGACTTCCCCGGCAAGCCCGCGCTTCTGGCCGAGAAGCAGCGGGGACGGAAGAAAGCCTTCGTCGCGCTGAAGGTGGACGCGGGCGAGGCGGACGCGCCCTACATGTCGACGCTTTGGCACGACGGTGATATCGTCGGCGAGACGACGAGCGGGGCCTGGGGCTACCGCGTCGGTCATTCGGTGGCGCTGGGCATGGTCCGGGCCGACCTGGCGGAGCCGGGCACCGAGCTCGAGGTCGAGATCTATGGCGAGCGGTGTCCGGCGGTGGTGCAGGGCGACGGCGCGATGTGGGATCCGGAGAACGAGCGGTTGCGGGCGTGAGGCCGGCACCCGCCGGGCCGTGCGGAAGTTGAGGCCCCGGGTCGAGCCCGGGGCGGGTGCGCTGGATCGGCGGGGCCCCGGGTCAGGCCCGGGGCGGGTAGAACCGGGTTGGGTGAGGCGGCGGGTCGAGACCGGGGCGGGGCGTTGGATCGGAGAGGCTCCGGGTCAGGCCCGGGGCGGGTAGACGGGGGGATCTGGAGGAGGGGCGCGATGACGATAGAGACCTATCTGCTGTATCTTGGTGTCGTCGCCGCGTTCTTCGCGACGCCGCCCGATACGAGCCAGCTCCTGATAATCTCGAACAGCCTGCGGCACGGGTTGCGGCGGTCGCTGGCGACGGTGGCGGGCGATCTTGGCGCGAACGCGGTGCAGATGACGCTGGCGGGGTTCGGCCTGACCGCCGTGATCGCGGCCAACGCGGATGCGCTGGCGTTGGTGAAATGGGCTGGCGTGGCCTATCTCGTCTGGATCGGCCTGCGGCTGATGCGGGCGCGGGGCGGGGCCGACGCGCCCGGTGCGGCCGCGCGCGGCGCCCTTTTCCGGCAGGGCTTCGTCACGTCCTCGGCCAACCCCTATGCCGTCGTCTTCTTCGCGGCGCTTTTTCCGCAGTTCATCGACCCCGCCGCGCCGATCTGGCCGCAGCTCCTTATCCTCGGGGGCACGTATCTCGTGGTCGACGGGGCGATCCTGATCGCCTAGGGCTGGCTTGCCCGGAGAACGCTGGGGCGGATCCGGGCGCTGTCGGGCGTGTGGCTCAACCGGGTGTCGGGCGCGCTGATGATCGGGGCGGCGATCCTCCTGGGGCTGAAGGACATGCGCGAGGCGGCGCGGTAGCGGAGAGACCCGCCGGGCGTGGTGGCGCGATGGCCTGCCCGCGCTATCTTTCGCGGAAACAGGACGGAGAGAATGACATGGCGCAGGTGACGCTTCTGGATGGTGCGATCGGGCAGGAACTGGTCACGCGGGCGGGCGAGCGCGCGACGCCGCTCTGGTCCACGAAGGTGATGATCGAGCATCCGAAGATGGTGGGCGAGGTGCATCTCGACTATTTCGCGGCGGGCGCGACGGTCGCCACGACGAACACCTATTGCGTGCTGCCCGACCGGCTTGACCGCGAGGGGATCGGGGACCGTCTGGAGGAGCTGTTGCGCACCGCCGTGATGGCCGCGCGACGGGCGCGGGCGGCGCATGGCAGGGGCCGGGTGGCCGGATCGCTGGGGCCGCTCGTCGCCTCCTACCGGCCCGACCTCGTGCCCGCACCCGACGAGGCCGCCGCGCGATACGCGGAAGTCGTGGCGCTGATGCGCGACGAGGTGGACCTTCTGCTGATCGAGACGATGTCGTCGGTCGCGCAGGCCGAGGGCGCGCTCATGGCCGCGACGGGGCAGGGTGTGCCGGTGTGGCTGGCGCTCACGGTCGAGGACGAGGACGGGACGCGGCTGCGCTCGGGCGAGGGACTGGGCGAGATCGCGCCGCTTCTGGAGCGCTTCGAGGTGGAGGCGGTCCTGATCAACTGCTCGCGGCCGGAGGCGGTGGCGGCGGGGCTTCCGATCCTCGCGGAGTTCGGCCTGCCCTTCGGCGCCTATGCCAACGGGTTCACGCGGATCGACGAGGCGTTCCTGACCGAGCGCCCGACGGTGGACGCGCTCGAGGCGCGCAGCGACCTGGACCCCGCGGCCTATGCGGAGTTCGCGATGGGCTGGGTCGAGGCCGGGGCGCGCATCGTCGGCGGCTGCTGCGAGGTGGGGCCCGCGCATATCGCCGAGCTTGCCCGGCGGTTGCGCGCGGCGGGACACGAGATCGTGTGAGCGGGAATGGCGCGGCGCCGCGCGCCGTGGCAAGGTGCGCCGCATGAGCGACCCGCGCGACATCATCCGTTTCGACCTGCTGCTGACCGAGGGGTTCGTCCTCACGGAATACGCGGGCGTCGTGGACCAGCTGAGGCTTGCCAACCGCGTGATGCTGCGCCCGGCCTTCGCGTGGCGATCCTTCTCGAGACGGGGCGGGCCGGTCGCCTGCCTGTCGGACGCGGTGGTCGAGACGCTGCCCTTCGCCGCGCGGCCCGAGGCGGAGTATGTCTTCGTCCTGGGCAATTCGGACCCGGCGCATCCGGACCT
Source organism: Roseovarius sp. SCSIO 43702 (assembly GCF_019599045.1). Lineage (NCBI taxonomy): Bacteria > Pseudomonadati > Pseudomonadota > Alphaproteobacteria > Rhodobacterales > Roseobacteraceae > Roseovarius > Roseovarius sp. SCSIO 43702. The sequence goes on along the minus strand of NZ_CP080623.1, from coordinate 3,182,677 downwards.
GTCGATGGGGCGGGTGATCGACGCCTATGTGGCGCGCGGCACCAAGGTCATCCTTCTTGCGGAGGCGGCGGCGCGGTTCATCGAGGAGCGTGGCGACACGGGCCTGACGACGCATTGGGAGAACCGCGCGCTTCTGGCCGAACGGATGGAGCTTGGCGAGGGGGCGCAGGCGCTGGCCACGGAGCGGGGGCAGATCATCACGAGCGCCGGGATGGGCAGCACGGTGGACATGGTGCTGACGCTGATGGCGCGTCATATCCCGGCGGCGACGGTGGCGACAGTGACCGACATCCTGCTGCATGACCGCGTGCGCGACCTCGGCACGTTGCAGCCCTTCGGCACGCGGCGCAGCCCGCTGACCGGCGACGCGGAGCTCGACCGGGCGGTGGAGCTGATGCAGGCCAATATCGAGGAACCGCTGCCCATCGCCGAGATCGTGCGGCTGGTGGGGGTCTCGGCCCGGTCGCTGGAGCGGCGCTTTGCCGCGCGGCTGCGGGCGCGGCCGGCGGAGTATTACCGTGCGCTGCGGCTCAACCGGGCGAACAACCTGCTGCTCAACACGTCGATGCCGATCTCGGAAATCGCGCTGGCCTGCGGGTTCTCGAGCGGGTTCACGCCGCGCTATCGCGCGGAATTCGGCCTGACGCCGCAGGCCGCGCGGCGCAGGGCGCGGGGGGTGACGACGGCACGGTGAAGGGGCCCGGCGCTCAGGAGAGGTAGGGCAGGAGGAGCGCGAGGCTGAGTGCCGCGATGAGCAGGCCGCCGGTGATGTGGAGCGACGCCGAGAGGGCGGGCACCGCGCGACCGCCACCCGCGCCGAGCCGTGCAAGGCGGCGGGCCGCCACGCCCGAGCCCGCCACGGCAAGGTTGAAGGCGGCCGTGCCGAGCCCCATCGTCACGACCGACAGCGCCCCCGCCCAGAACGCATCGAACCGCGCCGCGATCACCAGGACGAAAAGCGCACCGGTGCAGGGCCGGATCGCGATGCTGGCGATGAGGGCCAGTGCGTCGCGTGTGGAGGCAAGCGTCGCGGCCTCCTGCGCCGAGGGACCGTGGGCGTGGCCGCAGCAGGGATCAGGTGCCGTGCCGCGGGCCACGGCGAGACCGCGCAGCCCGCGCCAGACGAGCACGCCCCCGATCGCTGCGATGGCGAGGTAGCTTGCCGGGGCGAGCCAGCGCTCGGCCAGCGTCTCGAGCCCGTCCGAGCCGAGGCGAAACGCGAAGGCGAGGCCGCCGACGAGGAGGATGGCGGTGCCCGCCTGCGCCAGCGAGGAGAGCAGCGTGAGGACCGCGAGCCGCAGCAGGCTCGCGCGGCTGGCCAGCGCCGCGCCGCCCAGCAGGATCTTGCCGTGGCCCGGCCCCATCGCATGCACGAAACCATAGGCGGCGGTCGAGAGGCACAGCGTCCAGAGGGCCAGCGGCTCGCCCGCGCGGATACCGTGGAGCGCGCGCGCCATGACGTCCTGGAACGCGCGTTGCTCGGTGGTGATCCAGTGGCGGATCTCGGTCCAGGGCAGCATCGCCCAGGCGAGCGCCGCGCCCGCGCCGAGCGCGAGAAGGGTGAGGATGAGCCTCATCGGCATGAGAGATGCAACTCGTCGGTGAAGAGGCGGCCCACGTTCTCGTCCTCGGGAGTTTCCTCGCGCGAAAGGGCGGAAAGTTTTTCCTTGAGCGCGAAGGTGGTCTCGTCCGGCTCGAAGGGCACGATCCGCGTCGTGCAGGTCCCGGGCAGGTCCGGCGCGAGGCCCGCGGCCGGGTGGATCGTGTAGGCGTAATAGAAGATCGGGTCGTAGAGGCGCAGGATCGCCTCGAGCCCGGCAAGGTCGGCGGGAGTTTCGAGCGGGAGGTCGAAGGTGACGGTGATCCGCTCGTCCTCCATCAGGGCGCTGGCGTTCTCGGGCCGGGTGAGCGGGCGGGGCGCACCGCCGAGTTCGAGCCAGGTGTCGCCCTTGTATTCGGGTGGCCAATCGGTTTCGCCCGCGACGATGGCCGCGCGGTCGGCGTCGTCGAGCGCCCCGTCGCCATCGCGGTCGAGATCGAGTGTCTCGAAGAGGCGCAGGGTGGTGAAGGCGTCGTAGGTCCACGAGATGCGGAGCGCGTGAAGCTGCCCCTCATCGGTGACGAGAAACGCCGCGCGCGCGTCGACGAACACATGCGGATGCGCCTGTGCCGTCTCCGCCGAGACGATCGCGAGTGCGGCGAGGGCAAGGCGCGCGGGACGGAGATCAGAGACAGTCGGCAAGGGTCGAGGCCATGTTGCGGATGAGCTGGGGATAGAGTGCGGGGCCGGGCTCGAGATCGGCGCCGAGCGGGTCGATCACGCCCATGCGCGCTTCGGTGCCGTCGACGACCGTCGCGACGAGGCCGGGATTGAATTGCGGCTCGGCCAGGACGCAGGTGATGCCTTCGCCGGCGATGCGTTCGCGGATCTCGGCAAGCCGCGCGGGGCTTGGGGCCGTGGCGTCGCCAAGCGTGATCGCGCCCGAGGCGGGAAGGTCGAACGCGTGTTCGAAATGGCGATAGGCGTCGTGGAAGACCACGAAACGGGCCCCGCGATGGGGGGCGAGTGTCGCCGTGACCTCGGCCGTGAGCGTGTCGAGATCGTCGCGGGCGGTGGCGGCGTTGGCGCGGTAGAGGTCGGCGTTCTCGGGGTCGGCCTCGGACAGGCGCGCGGCGATCACGTCGAGCCAATGCGCGGCGTTGGCCGGGGCGAGCCATGCGTGGGGGTCGGTATCGCCATGGGCGTGATCGCCGTGGGAGTCGTCGTGGTCGTGTGCCTCATCGTGGTCGTGATGCGGGTCATGCGCATCGAAAAGCGCGGCCTCGCGGAGCGGAAGTTGCGTGGTGCCCTCGGCCTCGAGAAGCGCGGTGACGTCGGCGCCCGGTGCCAGCGTGTCGAGCGCGCCGGAAAGCCAGGGCGTGAGTTCGGGGCCGATCCAGAAAACGAGATCGGCGTCCTGGACCGCCGCCGCCTCGGACGGGCGCAGCGCGTATTCATGCGGGCTCGCTCCCGGCTGCACGATGAGACCGGGGGAGCCTGCCCCCTCCATCACGCGGGCGACGAGGGAATGGACAGGGGCGATGTCGGCCACGACGCGGGGCGCGTCGGCCAGGGCGGGACCGCAGAGCGCGAGGCTGAAAGCGAGGGCGAGGTGGCGGATGGACAAGGGCGGTCTCATGTGATCTTATAACATTACAGTTGTTCTAGGGGGTGCCGCGGATCATGGCAAGAGGGTTGCAGGAAAAGGTACCGGCGGAGAGCGCGCTGGGCTTCGCCCGGCATGATCATGCCGGTTGCGTGGCGCGGGGGCTCGGCGCCGCGGAGGCGCGGTGCGCGCGCGAGGATCTGAAGCTCACGCCGGTGCGGCGCAAGGTGCTGGAGATCCTGTTGCAGGGGCATCGCGCGCTCGGGGCTTACGCGATCCTCGACCGGCTGCGCGAGGCGGGGTTCGGCTCGCAACCCCCCGTGGCGTATCGCGCGCTCGACTTCCTCGTGGCGCACGGGTTCGCGCACCGGATCGAACGGCTCAACGCGTTCATCGCCTGCGCGCATCCCGAGACGGCGCACGCCCCGGCCTTCATGATCTGCCGCCTGTGCGACAGCGTGGCCGAAGCGCCCTCGGCACCCGCGCGCGGACGTCTGGGCGAGGTGGCGCGCGCGACGGGGTTCCGCATCGAGCGCACCGTGGTCGAGGCCGAGGGGGTGTGCCCGGCCTGTGCCGGCGGGGAGGCGGGCGCGTGAGCCTGATCGAGGCCGAGAACCTGAGCCTGCGATACGGTGCGCGGACGGTGCTCGACCGCGTCTCGCTCGGTATCGAGCCGGGTGAGATCGTGACGATCGTCGGCCCGAACGGATCGGGCAAGACGAGCCTTCTGCGCGCGATCATTGGTGCGGTGCGGCCCGCGGGCGGGCGCGTGATCCGGCGCGAGGGGCTTCGGCTGGGTTATGTTCCGCAGCGCCTGCATGTCGATCCGACGCTGCCGATGACGGTGGCGCGGTTCCTGTCCCTGCCGCGCAAGGCGGGCGCGGACGTGACGGCGCGGGCGTTGGCGCGGGCCGGGGTGCCGGACCTGGGCGGCGCACAGATGGCGCGGCTGTCCGGCGGGCAGTTCCAGCGCGTTCTGCTGGCACGGGCCCTGATCGGGGAGCCGGACCTTCTGCTTCTGGACGAGGCGACACAGGGTCTCGACCAGCCGGGATCGGCCGCGTTCTACCACCAGATCGAAGCGGTGCGGGCCGAGACGGGCTGTGCTGTGCTGATGATCAGCCACGAGCTTCACGTCGTCATGAGCGCGTCGGACCGCGTGATCTGCCTCAACGGGCATGTCTGTTGCGAGGGGGCGCCCGAGGTGGTGGCCTCGGCGCCGGAATACCGCGCGCTCTTCGGGTCGGGGACGATGGGGGCGCTGGCGCTTTACCGCCATGACCACGATCACCATCACGACGGCGCGGGATGCGCCCACGATCACGGCGGGCCGGCGGAGCGCAGGGAGATGGCGGAATGATCCTCGACGATTTCATGATGCGCGCGACGCTCGCCGGGATCGGCGTGGCGCTGGCGGCGGCGCCGCTGGGCTGTTTCGTCGTGTGGCGGCGCATGGCCTATTTCGGGGATGCGACCGCCCATGCCGCGATCCTCGGTGTCGCGCTGTCGCTGGCGCTGTCGATCTCGGTGTTCGCGGGGGCGATGGTGATGGCGCTGATGATGGCGCTGACGGTGGGGGCGCTGAGCGGACGGGGCTATGCCATGGACACGCTGTTGGGCGTGCTGGCGCATTCCGCGCTGGCCTTCGGGCTGGTGGCGGTGTCGTTCCTCTCGGGCGTGCGGATCGACCTGATGGCCTATCTCTTCGGCGATATCCTCGCGGTGTCGCGGGGGGATCTGGGCGTGATCTGGATCGGGGCGGCGGTGGTCGTGGGGCTCGTGGGCTGGCGGTGGTCGGCGCTGCTGACCGCGACGCTGAACGAGGACCTGGCCCATGCGAGCGGGATCGACCCGAAGCGCGAGCAACTAGTCCTGACGCTCGCGCTGGCGGTGACGGTGGCGGTGGCGATCAAGGTGGTGGGGGTGCTGCTCATCGCGGCGCTGCTCATCATCCCCGCCGCTGCCGCGCGGCCGCTGAGCCGCACGCCCGAAGGCATGGCCGTGGTCGCGGCGGGCATCGGGAGCGTGGCGGCGGTGGCCGGGCTGCGCGCGGCCTACGTGCTCGACACGCCGGCGGGACCGTCGATCGTCTGCGTCGCCGCGCTTCTCTTCGCGGCGCTGGGCGGGCTGGGAGCGATCCGCGCGAAAGCGGGCTGAAGCCCCGCCTCTAGAGCCGACCGGAAGGACGTTTCCCATTTGTCAACGGTGAGTTTTCGCGTCGGCATTGAATTGCCGCTTGGAATAGGTTAACATAATACTCTTTAATGCTGCTGATAAGGATAAATATCGGAAATTTCTTGTTTAATTCTCTTACGTGTTTTGGGGAGATTCCATGCAGACTTGCAATTTGGCTTTTGCCGATGACCACCCGGTGATGTTGTCCGGCATTTCCCAACTTTTTGCATCGAACGACGAATTTTCCGTCGTTGCAGTGGGAAAGACGGCGCAGGACCTGGTGGAGATCGCGAAGACGGTAAAACCCGACGTCATCATCACCGATCTGTCCATGCCCGGCCGCGTTCTCGAAGCGATCGCGACCATCGCGAACGAGTATTCGGGCACGAGCGTGATGGCCTTCACCGCGTCCACCAACGTGGACACGGCCATCGCGGCGCTCGAGGCGGGGGCAGTGGGTTACGTGCTCAAGGGCACCACGCTCGACGACCTGGTCGACGCGATCCGGCAGGTGCAGCGGGGCGAGACCTACATGTCGCCCGATGTGGCCGCGGGTGTGGTCGCGGGCCTGAGAAAGCAGGCCAGCGAGCGCCGGACGCCGCGCGTGTCGTTCAGCAAGCGCGAGGAAGATGTGTTGCGCCTGCTGATGAAGGGGGCCACGAACCGCGAAATCGCGCTGGCGCTGTCGCTGACGGAGAAGACGGTCAAGCATTACATGACCGTCCTCATCCAGAAGCTCAACGTGCGCAATCGCGTCGAAGTCGTGCTTGCGGCGCAGAAGCTGGCGCATGGCGGGTCGATGACGGCGCGGACGGGGCCGCTCAACTAGGGCGTTCCACCGCGTCGCGAGACGGGTCAGGTTTCCAGCGGGAGCGTGACCCGAAGGACAGTCTTGTCGTCGGAAAGATCGAGTTCATGCGCGCCGCCGAAGGCATCGAGCCGGCGGCGCATGGCTTGCAGCCCGAGATGCCAGACCCGGCCGTCCCAAGCGGTCTCGTCCTCGGTGTCGCGCGATGAGCCGCTTTCGATCATTATGCGAAGGGCGTCTCCCTCGACGTCCAGTCTGACGTGGGGCGTGGTCTCCGCGCCATGGCGGAAGGCGTTGCCCAACCCCTCCTGGATCACCCGGTAGAGGCAGATCCTGCGCGGCATGTCCATGTCGGCGGGAAGCCCGGTCATCTCGAGATCGACATCGGTGCCGGTGAGTTCGCGGTGCCGCTCCACCGCCAGGGTGACGACGCCTGCCGGGTCGACATCCTCGAGCTCGGGCAGGATCAGGCCCACCGCCATGGCGCGCAGGTCGTGGGCCGCCTGATCGGTGAGCCCGCGCAGCGTCGTGCCATCGGGCAATGGCCCGGCAGAGCCGTCGCGGCCGTTGTCGTCCTGCATGAGCGACATGAGCGCCAGAAGCTGAACCGGGCCGTCATGCAGTTCGGCACCGACGAGGTTGAGAACCTGCTCGTTGGCCTGCGCGGCGGCCTGCCTTGCCTGCTCGGCCTCGCGGCGCAAACGGTCGTTGAGGGCGGTCATGCGGGCCTCGGCCCTCAACCTGCCGCCAAGCTCGTGGTTCTGTCTGAACGCGAGGCCGAGCATCCCCAGCATTCCCAGGAAGGCGATGCCCGTGGCCGCCCAAACGGTACGCTCGACGAAGGCGCGGTCGCTCAGCATCTCGGAGGCATCCTGGTATATCTCGCCCACGGCGACGATCCGGTCCGTGCCGGGCTCGCGGATCGGCCCGTAGACCTCGAAGAACGGCGGCGCGAGCGGAAAGCCCGTCTCGACCGGGCCGGCGGTCTCGAGGCTGGTGATGGAGTTCCCTGTCAGCGCGACGTTCAGTTCCTCCGGGTCATGCGTCTCGCCGTTTCCTTCGAGCGTGGAAAGGGCCAGCGTGCCGTCGAGCCGCCAGATCCGCAGCACGAGCTCGGGATGCGCGCGGGCGAGTTCCCGGAACTGCCGCGCGGCTTCGGCGGTCTCCTTGCCATATTCATCGAAGTGCTCGACCGCGATGGGCGCCAGGAGGCTGTCGATATGCACGCCTCCGATCCGTGCGAAGGAATGCATCTGGAGCGTGCGGTATTCGTGGATGATGAATACGCCGAGGCCGAGCATGATGAGCGTGAGAAGACAGGTGAGCGCCGCAGCCACGAGGGCCGGGTGCCGGACGCCGCGTCTCGGCCCCGAATCGGGTGATTCTCTCTGGGTTTTCGCGGTCGGTGAGATGGGCGTAGCCATGTGCTGAGCTGAAATCGAGATTATTCTATAAGTTGAATCTGTTTTTTCGGGGTCAAAATCGCGCTCTTTCCTTGAACTGGCCGAAAATCGTCGTGTTAACAAAAAATTAACAGAGGTTAACGGCGGGGGCCGGCGACGCCATCCTAGTCCTTGGTCCCAATATTCATACGGACCTTGGTCGGAAGAATGGTCGGACCTTCGGATCGACTCGAGGCAAGACCTCTGCCCGTAGCGGGTTTTCGCTCAGGGTGAGAAACTTGTTCGGTCAGATGGGAAACCTTTGCCTAGTCCGGCATTCGCACAGCCGCGAGTGTCGTTGGGGGGGCAGGGACCAGCTAGTTGAATTTTAATCAAAAAAACGCCTGCGTGGTGAACATGCCAGGCACATGGGGAGTATTGTCATGGCTGTCAAACTTAATGTCGCGGACCTCGAGTTCTTTCTTCGTCAGGTCAAGATCAGCGAAGCGCATGCCGCTGGAACACCTCTGACCGAGGTCTATGTCGACGCCGATGGCAATGTCGTGCCCGAAGGCACGCCGGGCGCGGTACCCGCGCTGTCGAGCCCCCTCGTGCCCTACGGCCTTCGGACGGTGGATGGCAGTCTCAACAACCTTCTTCCCGGTCGCGAGACCTGGGGTGCGGCGGACGAGGCGATGCCCCGGATGCTCACCCCGAATTTCCGCGATGACGCGGATGGCGACGTCATGCCGCTTGGAGCGCCGGGCGGCCCGGTGGTGACGAACACCGATTACAGCGTCGTCGGCACGCCCTCGGGCACCAATGGCGGGCATTCCGGCAACGTGGCCGATGCGGACCCGCGGATCATCTCGAACCTGGTGGTGGATCAGAGCGTCGCCAACCCGGCGGCCGTCGAGGCGTGGTTCGCCAACGATGCCGCCATTGCCGCGTTCCACGAGCGCTATGGCGAGGATGCGATTCCGATCCGTCCCGGTGAGGGGCCGGCCGACGTGATGGTGGCGAATGCGAGCTTCGAGAGCGATCCGCTGACCTCGGGAACGCCCGGTGTCATTACCAATCCGCTTGGAAATTACACGACGACCGCACCCTCGGATTGGACGATCACGGGCGGCTTGGGCGGCCTTTTCGCGCCGATCGACAGCATTTCGGCATCCGCGGGACACCTGGGACCGAACGTGACCTGGCTCGTCGGGGGCGCGACGCTTTCGCAGGAGAACGGACCGCTGACCGCCGGCGCGAGCTACGAGCTGAGCCTGAGCGTGGGCGACCGGACCGACCAGGCCTGGACGGGCGGAACCGCGCGGCTGGTGGCGGTTGACGGGCTCGGTGCGACCACGGTCATCGCGACCGCGGCGCTGCCGGAGCCGGTGGACGGGCAATGGGCGGACGTGACGCTCAATTCCGGACCGATCGCGGCCGGCCTCGACGGCCAGACGCTGCGCATCGAGGTGCAGCAGACCGGCGGTGGGCAGGTCCTCGTGGACAATGTCGCCCTGTCGGTGTCGAACGGCAACAAGATCGAGATCGACAATGTGGACATGGCCGCGCTGCCGAACATCGCGCCGGATGACGGTATCTCGGCGCCGTTCAACGGTTGGATGACCTTCTTCGGCCAGTTCTTCGATCACGGTCTCGACCTGATCACGAAGGGCAACAACGGCACGATCTACATCCCGCTCGAGGCGGATGATCCGATTGTCCTGGGCGCCGATGGCATCGCGGGCACGGCGGACGACCTGCCGAACCACCTGCGCTTCATGGCGGTCACGCGCTCGACCTCGGTCGACGGGCCCGGTGCCGACGGTATCATGGGCACGGCGGACGATACGCAGCACGAGGGCCAGAACACGACCACGCCCTTCGTCGATCAGAACCAGACCTACACTTCGCACGCGTCCCACCAGGTGTTCCTGCGCGAATACGAGTTCGACGCGAGCGGCAACCCGGTCTCGACCGGCAGACTGCTGGACAGCCCGAATGGCGGTCTGGCCACCTGGGCCGACGTGAAGGCGCAAGCGCGCGACATGCTGGGCATCGAGCTTACCGATGGCGACGTGCTGAACATTCCGCTGCTGCGAACCGATGACTATGGCGAATTCGTGCGCGGACCCAACGGCCTGCCGCAGATCGTGGTGGGGCTCGGGCCGGACGGCATCCCGAACACCGCCGATGATGTGGTGGTCGAGGGCAACCTTGCCACGCCGGTCAACACGTTCGACGCGGGCGCGGTGCGGATCGGACACGCGTTCCTCGATGACATCGCTCACAACGCGAATCCGTTCGACGGTCAGACCGGCATGCTCAAGACGGCCGATTCCGACACCGACATCTCGAGCGCCGGCGACCCGCAGGCGAGCGGCACCTATGACAACGAGCTTCTGGACCGGCATTTCATCACCGGCGACGGGCGCGGGAACGAGAATATCGGCCTGACCTCGGTGCACCACGTGTTCCACTCGGAGCATAACCGGCAGATCGAGCTTCAGAAGAAGACGATCCTGGAATCGGGCGATATCGACTTCATCAACGAATGGCTGCTGGTCGATCTCGCGCCGGGCGATGCGGTTCCGACCGATCCCTCGACGCTGACCTGGGATGGCGAACGCCTGTTCCAGGGGGCCCGGTTTGCGACCGAGATGCAGTATCAGCACCTCGTCTTTGAGGAGTTCGGGCGCAAGATCCATCCCAACATCGACCCGTTCGTGTTCAACGCGGTGACGGATATCAACCCGGCGATCTTTGCCGAGTTTGCCAACGTGGTCTATCGCTTCGGGCACTCGATGCTGACCGACAACATGCCGCGTGTCATGGTCGACGAGGCGACGGGCGATGTGAGCACCGACGACATGGGGCTTATCGCCGCGTTCCTGAACCCGGTGGCCTTCGACAATGACGGCGCGATGAGTGCGGACGAGGCAGCGGCGGCGGTGATCCGTGGCATGACCACGGAACGCGGCAGCGCGATGGACGAATTCGTGGTCTCCTCGCTGCGCAGCAACCTTCTGGGCCTGCCGCTCGACCTTGCCGCGATCAACATCGCGCGGGGCCGGGACACGGGCATGCCGACCTTCAACGAAGCGCGCGCCGAGCTCTATCAGCAGACGAACTCGCCCTGGCTCAAACCCTATGAAAGCTGGGCGGATCTTGCCGCGAACCTCAAGACGCCTATGACGATCGTCAACCTGATCGCCGCCTATGGCACACATGCGACGATCGAGGCGGCCACGACGCTGGAGGGTCGGCGCGAAGCCGCGATGGACCTCGTGTTCGGCGGCGGCGCGGTGTCCGAGAACGAGCGGCTCGACTTCCTGATGGGCCGGAACGGCTGGACGCCGGAATCGAGCGGCCTGAACTCGATCGACCTCTGGGTCGGCGGCCTGTCGGAGCGGATCATGCCCTTCGGCGGGATGCTGGGATCGACCTTCACGGCGGTGTTCGAGGCACAGATGGAGGCGCTTCAGGACGGCGACCGCTTCTACTATCTCACGCGGACGCAGGGGCAGAACTTCCTCAACGAGCTGGAAGAGAACTCCTTCTCGAAGATGATCCTGGCCAACACGAACCTTGCCGATCCCGGACCCGACGGCATTCGCGGCACGTCCGATGACGTGGTGCGGCACCATATCGGCGCCGACCCCTTCGCGGCCTACGACTTCGCGCTCGAGGTCGACCAGGCCAATCAGTTCGATCCCGATCCGGTCGGCAACGACCCGGTGCTCGAGGCGATGGGCATGGGCAAGGTCGTGCGTGACGATCCGACCACCGCAGCGGTCGAGACGAACTACATCCGCGTGACGGGCGGCGAGCACGTCTCCGTCGGCGGCACGAGCGGCAACGACACGATCATCACCAGTGACGGCGATGACGGGATCTGGGGCGATGCCGGCGACGACTACATCGAGTCGGGCTTCGGCGTGGACCTGGTCAACGCCGGTGGCGGCAACGACATCATCATCGACGCGGGCGACGAGGGCGACTTCCTCAAGGGCGAGGAAGGCGACGACGTGATGATGAGCGCGAACGGCGCCGACGTCCTCATGGGTGGCGAAGGCAAGGACGCCATCTCGCTCGGGGTCGATGCCTCCGAAGTCTTCGGTGGCGAGGGTGACGACTTCATCCTCGGCGGCGATGGCGCCGACTTCCTGCTCGGCAACGAGGGCGACGACTGGATCGAGGCGCAGGGTGGGTTCGACACCACCGCCGGCGACAACTCGGAGCTGTTCTTCAACAGCAAGATCCTTGGTCATGACGTGATGTTCGCAGGGTCCGACGAGCATGATTTCGATGCGGAATCGGGCGACGACATCATGGTGCAGGGCGCCAGCGTCATGCGCAACGAGGGGATGTTCGGCTTCGACTGGTCGACCTTCCAGGGCATGGCGAACGATGCCTATGCCGACATGCGCATCAAGATCTTTACGACCGACGAGCAGGACATCCTGCGCAACCGGTTCGACAAGGTCGAGGCGCTTTCCGGCTGGGACATGAACGATACGCTGATCGGCGATAACCGCGTGGCGCCGGCTCTCGGCGACGAGATCCAGGGCGACACGGTCGGCGGCAACGAGGGCGTGTTCTTCAACGACGGCCTGAACCAGGAGGGTATCGACCGGATCGACGGTCTTTCCGACCTGGTCTCGATCGTCGCGGGCCAGGAGTTCTGGGAAGAGGGCAACATCCTTCTCGGCGGCGGTGGATCGGACGTCATCACCGGCAACGGCGGTGACGACATCATCGACGGCGACCGCTGGCTCAACGTGCGGATCCGTATTACGGGCGATCCCACGGACGAGAATACCGCGGCGAACGAGATTGCCACGGTAACGACGCTCAAGCACGTCTTCTCCGCCGACGACGCGGCCGATCCGAGCTGGGTGGGCAAGAGCCTCTTCGAGCTTCTGGTCGAGCGCACGATCGTGCCCGCGCAGATGAACATCGTGCGCGAGATCCTCGACGGCGGACAGGCGGGTGACGTGGACGTGGCCGTCTTCAACGACGATTTCGACCAATACACGATCACCGAGCTTGGTAACGGCAGCGTCAGGGTTGCGCATACCGGGTTCGGCACCAACGAGGACGTGGTGGTCAATGACGGCACCGACACGGTGCACAACATGGAGACACTGCGCTTCCGCGATGGGGACGTCTCGGTTGACAACATTCAGCCGCCCACACCGCCGGAGCCGCCGGTACCGGGTGTGCAGCAGCCCGCCACCGGTGCACCCGCGATCAGCGATCCGACACCGACCGAGGGCCAGCCTCTTACCGTGGATCTTTCGGCGATCGCGGACGCCAACGGCATCGCCGGTCCGATCTCGGTTCAGTGGCAGTCGTTCGACGGCACGAACTGGGTCGACATTCCGGGCGCGACCGGCACGAGCCTCACGCCGGGCGAGGCACAGGTGGGCAGCACGCTTCGTGTGTCCGCAAGCTTCACCGATGGGCTGGGTGCGCTCGAGACCGTGGTCTCGGCCCCGACCAGCGAGGTGGGAGACGTCTGGACCGGCTCGGCCCTCGATCCCGATTTCGTCGGCACGGAGGGCGATGATATCGCGACCGGCCACAGCGAGCAGGTGATCATCTTTCCCTTCATCGGTCCGGTCACGATCGTCCAGGGCGATGACGTCATCAACGGCAATGGCGGCGCCGATATCATCGACGGCCGGAGCGGCGATGACGTGATCAACGGCGGCGCAGGCAACGACACCATCCTCATGAACTTCACCACTGGTGCGGGTGGACGTGACATCGTGGATGGCGGCGCGGACGTGGACACCGTGGAGGTCACGGGGAACGCGAGTGCGGAGACCTTCCGCATCTATACCCGCGACGCGGCGCTTGCCGCCGGCCTGACCGGGCTGGCCGCCGCGACCGAGATCGTGATCACGCGCAACGGCGTGGCCAACAACCGGATCATCGCCGAGCTCGACAATATCGAGGAGATCATCATCAACGGCACGGATGCGACCCCGCCGGCCAACGGAACGGCAGGCGGCGATACCATCCAGGTCTTCGGTGATTTCTCGACCACGAGCCTCAACCTCAACACGATCACGATAAACGGCACGTCCGGCGACGACACGGTCGACATCTCGGCCCTGGACTCGGCGCACCGGATCGTGTTCCGCGGCGAGGGCGGGAACGACACGATCGTCGGCAACCTGCGGCCGCAGGACGTCATCGAGCTTCCGGGCCTGGGCGATCCCACGGTCAGCGAGGACGCGAACGGCATGGTCACGGTCAGCCGTGGCGGCGCCAGCGTGACCTTCGACGGGTCGGGTGGAATACCAACGATCGGCGAGGTCGTGGGTGGCGACGACGATGTGCCCAACAGTGGCTTCACGCTCAGTGACAGCGATCTGGCGGGGCTGAAGAACCTCGTTCAGGGGCGTCCCGCCTTCGAGGGTGACGACGACACCGAGGAAGCGGCCGGCGTGCGGACCCTCAGCGGGGAGGATAACAACGAAGCCAACCCGCTTTACGGAACCGCGGGCGAGACGTTTATCCGGCTGACCGAGGCGCGCTATGGCGAGCCGGACGGCAACGGGAACCGGGCGATCAACCCGATCTTCGACGGTCTCGATCCGCGCGCTTTGTCGAACCTCCTGGGTGACCAGGACGACAGTGTCGCGCCGAACGCGCTGAACGCGAGCCAGCTCTTCACGGCCTTCGCTCAGTATTTCGACCACGGGCTCGACTTCATCCCGAAGAATAGCGCCTTCGGCACCGTCGAGATCGGCGGGCCGGGTGCGGAGCGCGGGATCGGCACGGACAATCCCGCCGACCTGTCGCGGGCGGAGGTGGCCTATATCGACGACGAGGGCGTGCCGCAGCATGTGAACATGACCTCGCCCTTCGTCGATCAGAACCAGGCCTATGGCAGCCATGAACTGGTCGGTCAGTTCCTGCGCGAGAGCGACGGGGCACAGGGGGTCGGCATGCGCCTTCTGTCGGGAGAGGCCGATCCGTCGGACCCGGCATTCAAGCTCCTGCCGACGCTGCGCGACCTGATCGAGCATCACTGGGAGGCGGAGACCGTCTTCGAGGATGCCGGGCTGCCCGGCGGTGCCGCGACGCTCGCGGACATGATGCCGGGACTGGTCGATGACGTCACGGGCGAGATCGACGGCGCCATGGTGGCGGCGCTTGCCTCGGACTTCCTGGGATCGGGTCAGCCGCTTCTGCTCGACACCAATCCCTTCATCAACCTGCTGGATCACCGGATTGCGGGCGATGGCCGTGCGAACGAGAACTTCGCGCTGACCTCGGTCCACACGATCTGGGCGCGGAACCACAACTTCCACGTCGAGAATCTGCTCCAACAGGGGTTCGAAGGCACCGACGAGGAGGTATTCCAGGCCGCGAAGATGCTCAACGAGAGCGACTATCAGCGGGTGGTCTTCCAGGAGTTCGCCGACAAGCTTCTCGGCGGGCTGCGCAATCCCGACGGCAGCACCGACAATCACGGCTGGGGCGGATACAACCCCGACGTGGATGCGCGGATCAGCCACGAGTTCGGCGCGGCGGCCTATCGCTTCGGTCATTCGCTGGTCAGCCAAACGGTGCGGCTGGAGGGGCCTGACGGCACACCGATTGACGTGCCGCTCTTCGATGCCTTCCTCAACCCGTCCAACGATCCGGACGTGTTCACGGGGCCGCTGCCGGACGGCTACGTCCCGGCACCGGGTTACGCGCAGCATGGTGTCGCACCCGTCATCGGGGGCACGGCGACGCAACCGGCCGAGGAGGTCGATCTCAAGATCGTCGATGCGATCCGGTCCGACCTTGTCCGCATCAACGCCGATCTCTTCGCGTTCAACGTGGCGCGGGGCTGGGATGTCGGGCTTGGCACGATGAACCAGGTGCGGGCGCAGCTCGCCGCGTCGACCGATCAATATGTCGCCGAGGCCGTGGGCCTTGCCGGAGACATGTCGCCCTACACGAGCTGGGATGACTTCCAGGCACGCAACGGCGTCAGCGACGAGGTGATGGCACAGCTCAAGGCGGCCTATTCCGATCTCGTCCTCGAGACACCGGAGGACATCGCGGCCTTCGAGGCGGCCAATCCGGATATCACGCTCGAGCCGGGCACGGGCGACGCGATGATCGTCAAGGGCATCGACCGGGTCGATCTCTGGACTGGTGGTCTTGTCGAACAGAAGGTCAATGGCGGCATGGTCGGGCAGACCTTCTGGGTCGTGCTTCACGAGCAGCTCGACCGTCTCCAGGAGGGCGACCGGTTCTACTATCTCGATCGGTTCGAAAACTTCGACTTCTACGAAGCGATCGGAGAGGACACGACCTTCGCCGATATCGTCAGCCGGACCACGAGCCTCACGGATCTCGACAAGAACATCTTCGATGCGACCGATGAAGTGGCGGACGAGGATGATGCCGGAGACGATGCAGGCGACGACGATGGCGCTGGTGACGATGACCAGGCCGGAGGCGACGACGATGGCGCCGGTGATGATGATCAGGCCGGTGACGACGACGATGGCGCCGGTGATGATGATCAGGCCGGTGACGACGACGATGACGACGACGACGGGAACGTGATGCCTCCGATGGCGGCGGATGGTCCCACCATCGGGACGGCGGGTGCCGACGTGCTCTTCGGAGATGCGGAAGGCGACGCGATCCTGGCGATGGGCGGCCGTGACATGATCTTCGCCGGTGACGGTGACGACAATGTCCTTGCCGGCGGCGGACGTGACATGGTCTTCGGCGACGGCGGCAACGACCGGCTCTTCGGTGAGGGCGGCGACGACTTCATCGAGGGCGGGGCCGGCAACGACTTCGTGGTCGGCGGGGCCGGAGACGATCTCTTCGCCGCGACCTCGGGCGATGGCGACGACGTCTACTACGGCGACGATGTCTCGGGCGGAACGGGGACCGACACGCTCGACATGTCGCGGATCATCGAGGACGTCACAGTCGACCTGGGCAGCGGACCGGGAGATCGGGGCCACGCCTCGAGCACCGAAACGGGCAACGATGTCCTGTGGAGTGTCGAGAACTTCATCGGCGGTGCCGGTGACGACATGATCACGGCCGGCCGTGCCATCAACGAGATGGATGGCGGCGGGGGGAACGATACCTACAAGTTCCTCTCGGCGGAGGATGCCGATGGCGACACCATCAAGTCCTTCGAGCCGGGCGACAAGATCGACCTCTCGGCAATCGACGCCGACGGCGCGGGGATGGCCGGCAACGGCAGCTTCACGCTGGTGTCGGGCGCCTTCACCGGGGCCGGTCAGCTTCTCGTCAGCCACGAAAGCGGGGCCGACGGCGATGTGACCGTCGTCCAGGGCAACATCGACGGCGGCGATGCACCGGACTTCAGCATCTCGATCCGGGGTCATCACGACCTGACCCAGGACGATTTCCAGATGTGAGGTCGCTCACGCGACATCCGTCCGGGCGGGATTTCCCCCGCCCGGACCGACCGGTTCGGTTCTCGTAGACGATTGAGATGCAGGAGGAAGAGATGGGGAAACGTGACAAGAAGCCGGGGAACGCCGCCGCGAAGATCCTGGGCAGCGTGAAGGGGCTGGCGGTGTTCCTGCTGCTCCTTTCGGGCGTCATCAACATACTGGCGCTCACCGGGGCGTTCTACATGCTCCAGATCTATGACCGCGCGCTTGTGAGCGGCAGTATCCCGACGCTGGCCGCGATCTCGGTCCTGGCGATCGGGCTCTACATGTTCCAGGGGGTCTTCGACATCATCCGCTCGCAGGTCCTGGTCCGGGTGGGGGCGCGGCT
The DNA here is from genome assembly GCF_019599045.1 of Roseovarius sp. SCSIO 43702. Lineage (NCBI taxonomy): Bacteria > Pseudomonadati > Pseudomonadota > Alphaproteobacteria > Rhodobacterales > Roseobacteraceae > Roseovarius > Roseovarius sp. SCSIO 43702. Next base: position 3,165,380 of record NZ_CP080623.1, on the reverse strand, counting down.
CGACCGGCGGCTCGCGCCCGTGGCGCACCAGCTGGTGGTGGACATGCCGAGGCTCGGATACTCCACCTCCGAAGCGCTGGAGCGGGGTCGCGACGTGGACACGCTGCGCGGCTTCTTCGGCTCGCAGGGGCCCATCGCGATCTTCGATCTGCCATGGATGCCCGTCTTTCTCGCCTTCGTCTATTTCCTGCACCCGATGCTCGGGGCACTGACCATCGCGGGGGCCTTCGTCCTCGCGTCGCTCGCCATCGTCACGGAATTGCGCACGCGCGGCTGGAGCAGTTCGACCGTGGCGGCCACCATAGAACGCAACGCGATCGCGGATTCGAACGCCCGCAACGCCGAGGTGCTCAAGGCCATGGGCTTTGCCTCGCGGGCGGTGTCGCGCTTTGCCGCCGCGAACGAGCGGCATCTCGAGTTGCAGACCCACACGAGCGACATCTCCGGCACCTACGGGGCGGTGTCACGTGTGCTGCGGATGCTGCTGCAATCCTCGATCCTGGGGCTTGCGGCCTATCTCACGATCATGGGCCAGCTTTCGGCGGGTGCGATCATCGCGGCGACCATCGCGTCGGCGCGGGCCATGGCGCCCATCGACCTTGCCATCGGAAATGCCAAGAACATGGAAGCCGCGCGGACCGCGTGGCGCCGGCTGCGCAACACGGTGGACGTGCTCGACAACAAGCCGACGCCGATGGAACTGCCGCGGCCGAAATCGTCGATCCGGATGGAAAATGTCACGGTCGCGGCCCCCGCGACGGGGCAGGTCCTGCTGAGCGATGTGAGCTTCGAGGCGAAGGCCGGGCAGGCCGTCGGCATCATCGGGCCGAGCGGCGGGGGCAAAACGACGCTCGCCCGCGCCCTCACCGGCATCTGGCCGCCGCTGCGGGGCTCCGTGCGGATCGATTGCGCGGACTTGTCGCAATGGAGTGACGACGCGCTCGGCGCCTATGTCGGCTACATGCCGCAGGATGTCGCGCTGCTTGACGCGACGGTGGACGAGAACATCGCGCGGCTTGCGGATGCGCCCGATCCGGAAAGCATCATCGCGGCGGCCAAGGCGGCCTCGGTGCACGAGATGATCGTGCGGCTGCCGGAGGGCTACAAGACCTATCTCGGCCCGATGGGCACCGCCGTTTCGGGCGGCCAGAGACAGCGCCTTGGCCTTGCCCGCGCGCTTTACGGCGATCCGTTCCTCGTGGTCCTGGACGAGCCGAACGCGCATCTCGACCCCGAGGGCGAGGCCGCGCTGACGCGTGCGATCGAGGGCGTGAAGGCGCGGGGCGGCATCGTGATCCTGATCGCGCACCGTCCCTCGGCGCTTCAGGCCTGTGACATGATCGGCGTCGTTCAGTCGGGCAAGCTCACGGCATATGGACCGCGCGAGGAAATCCTCAACCCGAAACCCGTGGCGAACACGCAGGCGCCGAAACCCGAGGCCAAGCCCGATGCGGCGACGGCCCGGCCTGCACGCCAGGTCGAGAAGAAGGAAAGCCGCGCATGATCGATATCAAGAGCATACGCTCGGGCGACTCCGCGACATCGGACCCGACCGACCCGCTAAGCCTCCGCGAACTGGAGCGAGACGGCACGAAGTTCTTCAGCGGCTGGGCCGTGGGGCTTCTGGGCCTGGGGCTTTACCTGAAATCCTTCCTCTGGGCGGAGCCCAGAACGGTGCTGACCGCCGCGGAGGAGGAGCCCGCGCCGACGGGTGAGGACGAGGCGCCGTCGCCGCCGAAGACCGGCTCCCTGACGCCGAGCCGCACCAAGAGCGAGCCGCACGAGTTCGACCAGGCGGCCGATGAGGCGCCGGAGGCGGAGGGGTCGGACGCGCCCGCGTGGCTTCCGGTCGTGCTGGGCCGGTTCCAGAGCATCTTTGTCGACCCGGTGTCGTTCACGGCGCACGGGGCAGAGGGCGCGGCCAACGCTTTCATGCCGCCCTTCACGACCTTCGATGGGCTCTACGAGGATCCCGCACGTCCCTCATTCTCGGCCGCAGGCGGCGCGAGCGCTGTCCAGGGCTCGGGCGGCAGCGACGACATGGAGGCGGTTTCGGACGAGGAAGAGGACACCGACGACGAGACCGCCGAGGAAGAGCGTGACCGGATGCCGCGCAATACCGGGCCGGTGCAGCTTGGCGATGTCGGGAGCGGTGCGGTCCTCGCGATGTCGATGGCCTACTTCCTGTCGCGGACGGAACACATGGCGAGCGACGAGCCGGCCATCACGATCGACACGTTGACCTCGGGCGAACTGGAGCAGCGCGGCGAGGGGTGGCGCTATGTCGCGGATACGGATTTCCTGGGCGAGGTGCTGATCGAATACACGATCACCGATGGCGCAATCAGCCTGGTGCAATCCGCGATCCTCACGGTCGTCGAGAACCTCTTCGACGGCACCGAATTTGCCGATCTGCTGGTCGGCACGCGCGGACGGGATGCCATCTACGGCCACGAGGGAGATGACAACCTCGCCGGGCTGGGCGGGCGCGACCGGATCTTCGGGGGAGAGGGCGACGACAACATCACGGGCGGCGACGGAAATGACAGCCTGTCGGGCGGCAATGGCGACGACATGATCGCCGGCGGCGACGGTGACGACTGGATCTCTGGGGGTGCGGGACATGACCGGCTCTACGGCGAGGCGGGCGATGACGTGATCCACGGTGACGCGGGGAACGACACGGTCGAGGGCGGCACGGGGAACGATGTCGTGTTCGGGGGAGAGGGCGACGACCTGCTGGAGGGTAACGAGGGCGACGATATCGTCTCGGGCGAGGCGGGCGACGACATGCTCTCGGGCGGCGCGGGCAATGATGTGCTGACCGGCGGCGAGGGCTCGGACAGGGTCGAGGGCGGAGCGGGTGACGACGTGGTCGTGGCCGACGATGACCACGAATCCGATCATTTCGACGGCGGCGAGGGCGAAGATCGTCTCGATTACTCCGGCGCGAGCGAAGCCGTGGATATCGACCTCATCACGCAGATGGTCTCGGGCGACAGCGTTGGCGAGGACAGTTTCGAGAACTTCGAGCACCTCGTCGGCAGCACGGGCGATGACCGCTTCCTGGCCGGTTCGGGCGAGGGCACGCTGACCGGAAACGGCGGTGAGGACCTGTTCAACTTCGTGCAGGGCGATACGGTCGACGTGATCCATTCGATCTTCCGTATCACCGACTTCGATTTCGATGACAGGATCTCCTTCGGATCGGGATCCAGTCACCGCGAGCTCCGCAAGGCGCAGGAGAGCTTCGAGGAGCGGATCGAGGACGATCTCGAGAACTACGCCGAGAATATCGGCGCGAACGAGCCGAGGCTCGAGTATCGCTATGACTGGACCGACACCTATCGCCGGACCGTCATCGAGGTGGATTTCGACCGCGACACGACCATCGATCTCGAGGTGTTCGTCGATGGCGAGCATGTCTTCGTGATCGAGCAGGCGTAAGGAACGAGTAGGGGAGACCGTAACCATGTCCAGACCAGCATCGGCAAAGACCGCACCGAAACGCGGAAAGGCGGTGGACCGGCTTCGGGGCCGCATCATTCTCGGGGCCGTCCTTTTCGTGGGGCTCGTCGGCGGCGTGGGGGCCTGGGCCTTCACCGCGAACCTGACCGGCGCGGTCATCGCGATGGGCACCGTCAAGGTCGATCAGAATCTCAAGCAGGTGCAGCATCGCGACGGGGGAATCGTGGCCAAGATCACGGTGCGCGAGGGTGATACGGTCGAGGCCGGGCAGATGATGTTCCGCCTCGACGATGCGCAGTCCCGTGCCGAACTGTCGATCCTGTCGACGCAGCTCGACGAAGCCGAGGTCAGGCGCGCGAGGCTCGTCGCGGATCGCGACGGGGTCGAGGAGGTCGTCTTTCCCGCGCATCTGATGACGTCCGATCCGAAGCACGGCGAGCTGATCGCCGGGGAGATGCGCCTTCACGCCGGGAACATCGCCAACCGCGCCAACCAGCGCGAGCAGCTCCGTCTCGGGGTCGCGCAGGTCAACGAGGAAATCGCGGCGCTCGTCTCGCAGCGCTCGGCGTTGATGGACGAGCTGGGCCTGGTGGAAGAAACACATGCCCGCCTTCTCACCTTGCTTGAAAAGGGCCTGATCGAGACGCCGCGCGTCGACGAGGCCAAGCGCGAGCTCGTGCAGTTCCGGGGCAAGCTGGGTGAGCTTGACGCCAATATCGCGCGGTCCCGCTCGAGGATCAGCGAGATCGAGATGCGCGTGCTGGCCGTCGACGAGGTGGCGCGCACCGAGGCGCAGCGCGAGCTCGCCGTGGTGGAGACGCGCATCCTCGAGCTGTCGGACCGGATCGCGGCGGTCCAGGACCGCCTTTCGCGCACCGAGATCCGCGCCCCCATCTCTGGCCGTATCAACGAGCTGACCGTCTTCACGGAAGGCGGCGTCATCACGCCCGCCGAAGTTCTCGCGACCATCGTGCCGTCATCGGCTGATCTGCGCGTCGAAGTGCAGCTTCCGACCACGTCGATCGACCAGGTCTATCTCGACCAGGAGGCTCGCGTCCGGTTCTCGGCGTTCAATCACCGCACCACGCCGGAGATCATCGGGCGAATCTCGCATATCTCGCCCGCGACCTCGGTCTCCCCGACCACGGGGGAGGCGTTCTATATCGGACATGTGGCGTTCTCGCCGGAGGAGCTCGAACGGTTGAACGGGCTGGCGCTGATGCCGGGGATGCCGGCCGAGATCTACCTCGCGACGCAGGAACAGACCGCCGCCGCCTATTTCGCACGGCCGCTGATCGACCAGTTCGAGCGCGCCTTCCGCGAGGAATAGATCGCTCAACGGCGCATCGCGACCCGCAAATCCGATGCGCCGTTGGCCTAAATCGCGAGGCGTTGTTCGAGACATCGCCCGCGAAACACGGGCGAAACACTCCTATCACCGACATGACGGTAACTGCCCCTCGCCGCGGGGGGCTGGTATTTCCCGGCCAGATCGCTTTGATCAACGGAGAGAACGGGCGGCGCGACCGGATGAGCGGTGCGCCGTGTGTGCTCGTTGGATCGAATGCGGGAGTGCCGGAATATGGATGAGCCATGGATCGACAGGTTCGCGGGGCTTGCCCGTCTGCCGAAGGACATCCGGGAAGAGCTCGAGGCGGGAAGCCAGATCATCTCGGTCCCGGCCGGAACCCAGATCTTCGCCCCCGGACACGCGGCGGACAAGCTGCTGTTGCTCCTCGATGGCACGGTCAAGGTGCATCAGAACTCCGACACCGGGCGCGAGGTTTTTCTCTATCGCGTCCATGCCGGCGAAAGCTGCGTGCTGACGACGGCGAGCATGCTGGCTTACGAGGATTATTCGGCGGAAGGGACCGCGGAGACGGACGTGACCGCCGTTGCGATCCCGCGGGAGACGTTCGACGCGCTTGTCGCGAAGTCGCCGATCTTTCGGGAGTTCGTTTTTGCCGCCTATTCGCGCCGGATCACCGATCTCTTTACCCTGATCGACGACATCGTCTTTCAGCGGATGGACGTGCGGCTTGCCTCGCGATTGCTGGAACTCGCGGATGAGGACGGTGTCGTGCGCGCCACGCACGCGATGCTGGGCACCGAACTGGGAACGGCGCGCGAGGTCGTGTCGCGCACCTTGTCGGAATTCCAGCGGCGGGGATGGGTCGAGCAATCGCGCGGCGAGGTTCGTCTCGTGGGCAAGGAAGGACTTGCGCGGCTGGTGAAATCTTCGGGTGGACAAGGGTGATACAAGGTCCGAGCGCGGCGTCGCGATGTTTGGTGACGAAGTCACAGACGGTTCACGGAATCTCGTGCGATGGATCGTTCACCGATTCTCGAGAGGAGAGAGACATGAGCAGGAACATGGGAAGTATCGACCGCGGCTTGCGGCTCGTCATCGCGGTTGCGCTGCTGGTCGCGGCGTTCGGAACGACAATGCTCGGCTCCGGCATCCTTTACTGGCTCGCCCTGATCGTCGCGGGCGTGTTCATCCTGACGGCGCTGGTCGGGACTTGCCCGCTTTACCGTATCGCGGGCCTCAAGACCTGTGGGGATTGCTGATGATCGAGACCGTTTTCACGCCGTGGGCATCTCTTGCGGGCGGTGTCCTGATCGGAGTGGCCGCAAGCCTGCTGATGTTGTTTCTCGGGCGCGTCCTGGGTGCGACCGGCATTCTGGCGGGGCTGTTTCAGCCTTCGTCGGGGCAGGATTTCGCCTGGCGCGCGGCGTTGCTGGCCGGGATGGTCACGGGGCCGGCCCTCGTGTGGCTGATCTCGGGCGAGATGCCCGCCGTGGAGGTTCCGGGTTCGACCGCCGCGCTTGTCATCGGGGGGCTGATCGTGGGGGTCGGCGTGACCTACGGGTCGGGCTGCACCTCGGGGCATGGCGTGTGCGGCATGGCCCGGCTCAGCCCACGGTCCATCGTGGCGACGCTCACCTTCATGGTCTGCGCCTTCGCCACCGTCTTCGTCGTTCGACACGTTCTCGGAGGTTGACCCCATGAAACTGATCGCAACCTATCTGATCGGCCTGATCTTCGGGGTGGGCATCTCGATTTCCGGCATGGCGAACCCTGCCAAGGTGCTGAATTTCTTCGATATCGCCGGAAGCTGGGATCCGTCGCTCATCTTCGTGATGGGCGGTGCGTTCGTGACGACCTTCATCGGCTACAGGCTCGTCTTCGGCCGCGCGGCACCGATTTTCGACGGTGGCTTCAAGCTGCCCACGTCACGGGCGATCGACCTGAAGCTCGTCGGTGGCTCTGCCGTGTTCGGCATCGGCTGGGGCATCGCGGGGTTCTGTCCGGGCGGGGCGTTGCCGGCCCTCGGGACTGGCCGGTGGGAGGTCTTTGCCTATACCGCCGCGCTCGTGGCAGGTATATTCCTGGCCCGGTTCGCCCAATCCGTCACGGCGCGCCGCGCCACGGCCGCGAATTGATCCCGATACCGAAGGAGACACGACCATGACCACCTATCCCGTCAACATGGAGATCAAGCCCGAGGTCCAGGCCTTCTTCGACGAGGCGACGAACACGATAAGCTACATCGTCAAGGATCCCTCCTCGGACGCCTGCGCCATCGTCGACAGCGTGATGGACATCGACTATGCGGCAGGCCGGATCACGCATGACCATGCCGACGAACTGATCCGCCAGGTCGAGACGCAGGGCCTGAAGCTGGAGTGGATCATCGAGACCCATGTCCACGCCGATCACCTGAGCGCGGCGCCCTACATCCAGCAGAAGCTGGGCGGCAAGATCGGCATCGGATCGAAGATCATGGTCGTGCAGGACACGTTCGGCAAGATCTTCAACGAAGGCACGGAGTTCCAGCGCGACGGTTCGCAATTCGACCGGCTTTTCGAGGACGGCGACACCTACATGGTGGGCAACATGCCGGCCTTCGCGATCTATACGCCGGGCCATACGCCCGCCTGCATGGTGCATGTGATGGGTGACGCGGCCTTTGTCGGCGACACGCTCTTCATGCCCGATGGGGGCTCGGCGCGGGCGGACTTCCCCGGCGGCGATGCGGGCACGCTCTATGACAGTATCCAGAAGGTCCTGGCACTGCCCGACGAGATGCGGCTTTTCATGTGTCACGATTACGGGCCGAATGGCCGGGATATCGCCTGGGAAACGACCGTGGGCGAGGAGAAGGCGCATAACATCCACGTGGGCGGTGGCCGGACGAAAGAGGAATTCGTCAGGTTCCGGACCGAGCGGGACGCGCAGCTTGCCATGCCACGGCTCATCATCCCCTCGTTGCAGGTGAACATGCGCGCCGGCGAGGTGCCGACCGACAAGGACGGCAGACCGATGCTCAAGGTGCCGATCAACACCCTTTGAGCGATCGACGCGGGTTCCGCTCGCCGCGATCTTCTCAGGCGGGTTCCGCGGCGACCGGCCTGCGGATGATGTTGATCGAGGATAATGACGACGCGTCCTGTTCATGGTGAGATGTACGCCATGAGGCTTCGACCGGCGTGTGGGCCCGCCGGTTCGCAGCCTGACGGCGAAAGGAAAAGGTATGGCGAAAGTCAGCAAGAAATCGGGAGCGAAGACCGACAACGTGACACCGATGCACCCGGTGGCCGAAAAGCCGGCCCAGCGCCGCGCGTCGACGGCCGACACCCGAGGCGCCAACCCCTCCAAGGACCGGATCGCGCCGGAGCTGGGTCTGCGATGTGACCGGGTCACGCCGGACAATTACACCAAGCGGAGCATGGATCACGCGATCAAGGCCTACCTGGCGCGGTTCACGATGGGTCTGACGCCTTTCGGCCTGTCGTCGCTTTTCTTCAACTGGGGCGTGCACCTTGCCGGATCGCCGGGAAAACAGGCGCAGCTTGTCGAGAAGGCGGCGCAGAAGGCCGCGCGCCTCGCGCTCGCGGCCAGCCGTCAGGCCCAGGGACAGGACGCGGAGCCCTGCATCCTGCCGCTGGAACATGACAAGCGGTTCAAGGCCCCGGAATGGCAGAAATGGCCCTACAACCTGTTCTACCAGAATTTCCTGCTGACGCAGCAATGGTGGTACAACGCGACCAATGACGTGGACGGCCTGTCACGCCGAGACGAACAGGCGGTGTCCTTTGCCACGCGCCAGATCCTCGACATGATGTCCCCGTCCAACATGCTGTGGACCAACCCGCAGGTCATCGCGAGGACGATCGAGGAGGGCGGGGCCAACCTCGTTCGCGGCGCGGAGAACATGGCCGAGGACTGGGATCGCGCGATTACCGGGAAGCCGCCGGTCGGCGCCGAGGACTTCCTGCCGGGCCGTGACGTGGCGATGACGCCCGGCAAGGTCGTCTTCCGCTCGCATCTGCTGGAACTGATCCAGTACGCGCCGCAGACCGAGACCGTTACGTCCGAGCCGATCCTTATCGTGCCGGCGTGGATCATGAAATACTACATTCTCGACCTGTCACCGCACAATTCCCTGGTGCGCTACCTGGTCGAGCAGGGCTTCACCGTATTCATGGTTTCCTGGCGCAATCCCGATGCGGACGACCGCGATCTGGGCATGGACGACTATCTCGATGCGGTGGGCGAGGCGCTGGACGTGGTGGGTGGCATCGTGCCGGACACGGGCATTCACGCGGTGGGCTATTGTCTTGGCGGCACGCTCCTCTCGATCAAGGCGGCGCAGATGGCGCGCGATCACGATGACCGGCTGAAATCCATGTCCCTGCTGGCGACGCAGGTCGATTTCGAGGATCCGGGCGAGTTGCAGCTTTTCACCGGGGAAAGCCAGGTATCGTTCCTGGAGCACATGATGTGGGACCAGGGCTATCTCGATACCAAGCAGATGGCGGGTGCGTTCCAGCTACTGCGCTCGAAAGACCTGATCTGGTCGCGCTACGTGCATGACTACCTGATGGGCGAGCGGCAGGAGATGTTCGACCTGATGGCGTGGAACGCCGATGCGACACGGATGCCCTACAGGATGCACAGCGAATACCTGCGCCGTCTGTATCTGGACAACGCGCTGTCGCAGGGCCAATACGAGGTGGACGGAAAGCCTGTCGCGATCACGGATATCTCCGCGCCCGTGTTCTGCGTCTCGACCACCGGCGATCACGTGGCGCCGTGGCAGTCGGTCTACAAGCTGCACCTGCTGTCGGACACGGATATCACCTTCGTGCTGACGTCGGGCGGACATAATGCGGGGATCGTCAGTGAGCCGGGCCATGCGGGCCGGACCTACCAGATCACCGAGACACCCCACGCGGCCAATTACGTGGCGCCCGAGGACTGGCGTGCGCAGACGGAGCTGAAGGAGGGGTCATGGTGGCCCGAATTCGTCAAATGGCTGCGCGCCCAGTCGAAGGGAACCGGAACACCGCCGCCGATGGGTGGGGCCGAGACCCCGGCGGGCGTGTTGGGTGACGCGCCGGGGACCTATGTTTTCCAGCGCTGAGCGCGCCGGCGGGGCAACCTGCCCCCGGTTGGAGAGAGAAACCTATCAGACAGGCGTGGATTGGTGGGGGTTCTCGAAGGTCTCGGTGCCCTTCGCCATGTCGTCCACGGCCTCGATTTCCTGATCGATCAGGGTTTCGGCGCAGCGGGTCATCATCTGGGTGCAATCCCTCGCATCCTCGGCGACCCGCTCCATCGCCCCGACCTGCCAGTCCATCATGATCTTCATCGCGGCAACGGGATTCCGCAGGCCCTCGGTCGACATCCTGACGGCGGTCTCGAGCAATGCGCGACCGGCGTCTTCGCGGCGCTTGAACCAGGCCGACGAGAATTTCTCGGCCTCGTCCCGCAGGTTCTCCTGAATCGGTCCCTGCGCCACGAGGAAACGCATGCCCGGCGGCTGAAAGCCCGGGTTCGCGGTGAAAAGAACCTGTGCGGCGTTGAGCGCATCATCCGCCGCGTGGACGGCGGATTTCTTCTTTGACGTGTCCTTGTTCGACTTGGCCATGGGATGATCCTTTCTCTGGGTCATGGATCATTCATACCATGCTCACCCGCCGCCGCATTAACCGCCATCAATGCTTTCGTGACAGAGTGGGCGAATTGAGCGGCTTGCCGCTTGTCCGATCGCGTCGGGGCAGCGGGGCGCCGCGAGGCTTTCGGAGGTTCGGAGATCGCGGTACCGGAGGAACTTTTCGCAGGTCGTTAACAAGGGTCAACACGATCGCGCCGGGGATGACCTAATGATTGGCGCATGTTCGATGCGGGAGTTTTGGGTATGCTGGTCAACCGTATCATGCGCAAGCCGGTGACGGTCATCACGCCTGACACGCCGGTGCAGGCCGCGGCCGCGTTGATGGCGAAGCTCGAGGTGGGGGCGTTGCCGATATGCGAGAACGGCCGGCTGGTCGGGATCGTCACGGATCGCGATATCGTGGTGCGCTGGGCGATGAAGGTCGTGTGCGATCGCCCCGTTTCAGAAATCATGACACCCCGCGTGGCGACCTGCCTGGCCGATCAGACGGTCGAGCAGGCGGCGTATCTCATGTCGGATCTGCAGGTCAGGCGGCTGGTGGTTCTGAACGGGGAGGAGGAGGTCGTCGGGATGCTGACCGTCGGTGACATCGCCAATGACGTGAGCGAGGAACTTGCGGGTCAGACGCTGGGCGAGATCGTCGAGGCGCGGTAGCGCTATGGCGTGCGCCGCGCGAGGATCTCGTTCCGGAAGGTGTCGAGGTCGATGCCCGACAGTTCGCACAATGCGTCGAGGTCGCAAAGGGAGATCTCGTGTGGCGCGGGGTAGGCGATGATCCCGTCGCGTTCGAGCCGTCGCAGCGTGCGGCAGACATGCACGTTGCTGAGGCCCGTGAACTCGCCCAGCTTGTGCTGCGTCATGGGAAAGTCGAAGGTGTTGCCCCTGGTCAATCCGATCACCTCGAGACGGATGTAGAATTCGAGCAGGGCGTAGGCCACGCGGTTTGAAGCGTTGCCGCGCCCCATGCGCAGCAGGAGCTCGGACGTGCGGGACTGTGTCCTGACGACCTCGGCGGCCATCAATTCGCGAAGCCTCGCCATGTCGGGTTCCGGCCCGTTGGCGTGGACGGCGCGGATGTTGATGTACCGCACGTCGCTCAGCGCCTCGACCGAGCAGGCGGCGACGGGTGCGTTGGCGGCGCCGATCAGGGCGAAATCGCCGGGCAACATGACGTCGATGATCTGAACGCCGCCGTCGGGCAGCATCTTGGAAAAGGCGATCCAGCCCTCCAGCAGGAGCATGGAATGGTCGGCGAAATCATCCTCCTGGATGAGGGTCTTGCCCTTGGGGGCGGTGTCGATGCGGGGCTTCGGCTGCACACGCAGAAAGGTGCCGATCAGCGTCGGATCGCGCCGTCCGTCGGGAACGTGCAACAGGTTCTCATGGGCTTCTATAGCCATGGTCCTCCCAACGTTGGGCCTTTGTCCCGCTCTCTCGTGAGGCGAGACAAATTCTGCCAACGATCTACCCTAGCAGGCAGGGGTTTCCTTGACCAGCGGTTGCGCCGCGCGGCAAAGGGTATCAGGCGTCTAGACCGTGTCGATCATCATCGGGCCGGCGAGGATGAGGGCCACGAGGTCGATCTGTCGGTTCGTGCCCGTCTTCTCGAAGAGGTTGCGCATGTGAAAGGCGATGGTGGTCTGCGACACGCCGAGTTCCTCGGCGATGGTCGCCGGGCGAGCCCCGGCCGCGAGGGCTGCGGCGACGCGGGTTTCGGTCGGCGTGAGGCCGAAGAGGTCCATCAGGAGCGGCTCCGATACCCTGCGTTCTCGCGCGGGCGGGGACAGGAAGACCGCGACCCGGTGCTCTGCGGAGGGATAGGCCGGATCGTGCGGAAGGGCGCAGACCAGCGCGGACACCGTGCGCGCGTCGTCGGCGTTTTCGAGCACCGTGCCGATCACCCGGTCCGCGCCGGTCTGCGCGGCCTCGCGGGCATCCTCCATCGCCTGCCGCAGTCCGTGATCGCAAGCGGTCTCGGCAGCACCTATCCTGCCGCCGTGCAGGGTAATGAAATCGCCTGCCCCGGCCATTGCGCGCGCGGCGCGGTTGGCGTGGAGCACGCGGCCGCGCCCGTCAAGCAGGACGATCCCGAGCGCCACGAGGTCGAGCGCGCGTTCGGCGCCGCCCCCCGAGAGACCCGACAGCGCGTCGCGCAGGCGCGCGACCTCGCCGCCGTGGCTTTGGCGGATGCGGGCGACCTGGCGCAGCCGCGCCGCGATGGTCGCCAGCATGAGGTCGTAATCGACGGGTTTCACGAGGTAGTCGTCGGCGCCCATCAGCTTGCCCTCGACGACGTCGCGCGGATCGGAAAGCGCGGTGAGGAACACGAAGGGCACCTCGGCCAGGTCGGGGTGTCTTTCGCGCAGGGTCGCGAGCAGACCGTAGCCGTCGAGACCCGGCATGGTGATATCGCATAGCACGAGATCGGGCGCCACGTCTGCCAGCAGCGCCAGTGCCGCGTGCCCGTCGGGGGCGGCCGCGGTGCGATAGCCGGCCTCCTGCAACTCCTCGACGATATCGCCGCGCAGGGCGGCTTCGTCCTCGACCACGAGGATGAGCGGGGGCGGGGCCTTGCTCATGCCGCGTCGCCCTCTGGACGCGGCAATGACAGCCGGAAGGTGGTGCCATTGCCGCCCGGCAGGAGCGCGACCTCGCCGCCCTGCATGCGCGCCAGGGTGCGCGCGATGAAAAGGCCGACGCCGGTGCCGGGTTTGCCGGTGCTGTTGGCGCCGCGGAAATTGCGCTCGAAGATGCGCTCGCGCTCGGTCTCGTCGATGTCCGTTCCGGTGTTGCGCACGTCGCAGGTGACATGCTCGCCATCGCCGTCGAGGCACACCGACACCTCCGAGCCCGGCGCGGCGTAGGTCACGGCGTTGGAAATCAGGTTCTTCAGCACCTGCTCGGCATGGGCGGGATCGCAGATCGCCACCGCGTCACCCTGCGTGCAGACGCGGATCCGGGCAGCGGGAGAGGCCGCGTGCTGTTGATCGCAGACCGAATGCAGCAGCGCGAGGAGGTCGCAGCGTTCCCGCCGGGCGCTCATCTGGCCGACGTCGATGCGGGCGGCGTCGAGCGTGCTGTCGACGAGCCGGGTCAGACCGGCGATGGCACCGCGTGCACGGGTGGCGCGGTCGGCCACCTCGTCGGGGTCCGCCCGGTCGCCGCGCCGTATCAGCCGTTGCAGCGCCGAGTCGGCGATCGCCAGCGGTGTGCGGAACTGGTGCGACATCATGGTCGCGAAATTGCGGTAGAGATCGGCGGCCGAGCGTTCCCGTCGCAGGGCGTCATTGAGCTCGCGCGTGCGCTCGGCCACGAGGTATTCCAGCCGCTCGCGCGTCTCGGCGTTCCTGCGCGCGGCGGCATGACGGTCGCTGGCGTCCTGAAGGAACACGATCGCACCGACGATCCCCGTTTCGCTGCGCATCGGGAAGATCCGCAGATCGACGTGAAGCGGCGTGTCTTCACCGTCGCGGAAGAGAGGCTGAAGCCGGTGTTGCGTGCTTTCGCCGGCGAGCGCGCGCGCCAGGGCCTCGCGGACCAGTGCGACATCGAAGAACCCGGCCACCTCGGTGAGCGGACGGCCCACCGCCTGTTCGGCGGGTCGGCCCACGAGCCCGGTCATCGCCTCGTTCCACAGCGTGCAGCGCCCGGCGCGATTCAGCGCCGCGATGCCTTCGCCGCTTGACGCGATCAGCAGTTCCGAGAAATTCCGCGCCTGCCGGAGCATCCGGTTGCGCTGACGCGACTTGCGCAAAGCGATGACGAGCGCGATGGTCAGCACGGCACCCGCCGCCATGATCCCGATCAGGGCGATGATCGTCTTTCGCATCTGGTCGCGGTAGGTTTCCAGCCGCCCGCCGAGTTTGTCCCACTCGGCGATCATCGCCTCGTTCGCGGCCCTCGCGAAGAAGGAGGGGAAGGAGGCCAGGGCAGCTCGCAACTCGGCCGGTGGCGTCGAAGCCGGGTCGATCCCCTCGAGCCGCCCTGTCAAGCGGTCAAGCTCGTCGGCCACCCCGATGTCTTCGACGAAGCGGCGTTGCGGACCCGCGTTGAGAAGCGCGATGCGGCTCAGCAGGATGTCGAAGCGCAGCGCGAGGTCCTCGGCATCCGCCTCGCCCAATTCGGCCAGAAGCGCGGTTTCGGTCAGGCGCCTCGCCGCCGCCTCGCTCTGGTGCATGACCCAGAGCATGTTCTGTTCGGCCTCGACGCGCATGTCGGCCTCGAGCCGGGTCATGCGGACGAGTGACGACGTCAGCAGCACCGCGAAGGCGGCCACGGCGAAGAGCGGCAAGGCCAGCCAGAGCGCGGAGCCGCCGGTGCGCGTCATTGCACGTCGAGCCCGGATAGTTGCCAGACCCAGCGGTAATCGTAGCGGATATCCTGAAGCTCGGCGTGGTCGTCTCGGGGATAGACGATCCAGAGCGGCCCCTTGTCCGCCCGGTCCAGCGGTTCGTCGTCCATGGCGTGGGCCACCACCACGTCGTAATCACGGAAATCCGAGACGGGTATATCGACCGCGTAGTCATTGAGGGCCGTGGCCGTGACCTGATCGCCATCCGCCTCGACCATGTCCAGCAGATCGCGCATCAGGACCCCCGTGAACCGGTGCGTGCCGTCCGTGACGACCGTCGACGTCTCGAGCGTGACCTGGGGAAGGGCGCGTAGGGTGTCCATGTCGAGTTCGACGGCACCTCCGGCCACGTTGCCGGTGATGCGCAGAACCGGCGCGGTCTCCTGCGCACCGACCGGCGCGGCCAGAAAAACCATCGCCAAGCCTATCGCTACTGGGTTCTGCATGTCGATCTCCAGCCTCTGCCCCTGTTCTCGCACCGCGAGGTTAACCGGTAAACTGCCTAGCCTTCAAATAACCACGCCGCCCCCTGCAAACGAACGGGGCGCGGCCGCCCCGATCCTGTCATTCTTCTGATCGGGATACGGAATCAGGGAAGATGATGCGGGTGAATGGACCGGCCGGGGCCCCGAGGGTCGGAATGCTGGCCTGTGTCTCGGGTCTGATCCTTCTGTCCTCGTGCGGCACGCCGGAATACCGCGCCGAGCGCACGCAATGCGAGGCAGAGTGGATGCTGAAGATCCCGCCCGTGCACCGGCAGGAGCCGGTAACGAAATATCGCAGCGAACGGCGTCCGACAGGGGAGGTGAATTGCGAGATGGTCGGTACGAGCACCATCTGCCAGCCGGTAACGGAGACGGTCTCGGTGCCTTACACGGCGATCGAGACGGTGGATATCCGCAAGACGCAGCGCGATGCGCAGATCAAGGCCTGCGCCGCGAGGGCCTGTGCGGCCAAGTACGGGAACAGCCAATGCGAGATTTGATGCGCCGCAAGTGACGACAGTCCACGGCACAGCGGGTTTTCAGGGAGCAATTTTTCAATGTGGGATTTCAACATAGGCGGTGCGCTGGGGATGATGGGACGGACCTTTCCGTTCATCCTCATGCGCATCGCCGTTTATTTCGGCATCACGCTGGGCTACATCCTGGCGACCGGCACGGGGGCCGGGATCGGCTGGGGCATCGGCGGCTTCGGGGACGAGGAATTCCGCGCCGGGTCGACCATGTGGGGCGGTTTCGCGGGTTTCGGGATCTTCGGCGCGATCATGTACTGGGCGCGCGAATACGTCCTCTACATCGTCAAGGCGGGACACATTGCCGTGCTGGTCGAATTGATCGACGGCCAGCCGCTTCCCGAGGGGCGCGGCCAGATCGGCCACGCGACCTCGGTGGTCAAGGCGCGGTTCCCGCAAGCCAGCGTGCTTTTCCTGCTGGATCGGCTGATCCTGGGCGTGATCCGCGCCATTTCGGGCCTTGCGCGCGGCATCCTCACCGTCCTGCCCGTGCCGGGTGCGCAGCAACTGGCCGCGATCCTGTCGGCCTTCCTTCGGGTCGCGGTGGGGTTCGTCGACGAGGTGATCCTTGCCCATGCCATTCGCAGCCGGTCCGACAACGCGTGGGAGTCGGCGCGCGAGGCGCTGGTGCTCTACGGGCAGAACTGGAAGGTCATGCTCAGGAACGCGGCGTGGCTTGCGCTCATCGTCTACGGCCTGGGTTTCCTCGTGTTCCTGGTCATGCTCGCCCCCGCCGCGCTGGTGGTCTACCTGATGCCGGGGGCATGGGCCGCGGGGGGTGTCGTCTTCGCGCTGCTCTTCGCCTGGAGCGTGAAGGCCGCGCTGCTGGAACCCTTCGCCATCGCCTGCATGATTCAGGTCTTCTTCCGCACCACCGAGGGTCAGCAGCCCAATCCCGAATGGGACGCGCGGCTCGAACAGATGTCGGGCAAGTTCCGCGAGTTGAAGGAACGCGCGCTGGGGGCCGCGCCGGGACCGGCCACCGCCAGCCCCGCGGCGCACCCGGCGTGATCGGGAGCTTCCCCGACGCCCTGTCATGGAGGTAGGATGATGCGAAACGTGCTGATCGGGGTCGTCGCGGCCTTGGCCGTGACGTTGGGGGCCACAGTAGTGCGGGCCGAGATCGACGGCCACGGCCCGGATGCCTGGCGCGTGACGGGTGTGGCCAGCGACGACATGCTGAACATGCGGATGGGTCCGGGAACGCAATATCTCGTGATCGACAGGCTCGCGCCCGATGCGCGGGGCCTGAAACAGATCACTTGTGTGCCGCTTCTGATCCCGTCGATCTATCACCGCTTGACCGAGGCACAGCGCGCGAACCTTCCGCAGCGCTGGTGCCTGATGCAGACCGCCGATTTCGCCAAGGCCGGCTGGGTCGCGCAGCGCTTCATCATGGAGGATACCGGCGGGACGGGCGTGCAGCCCGGGGGAGGTTCGGCCGTTGTGCCGGAGGCGCGGTCGATCGGCGATCCGCAGATCGACGGGGCGGCGCGGCTGGTGCGCGACCTCTACGTGGCCGAGGCGGCCTCGACAGGCCGGGCGGATTATCCGTTCACGCGCGCAAACGCGGCGAGATATTTCTTTGTCGGCATGACGCCCGAGTTGGCCGGGCACGGTGCCGACCTGCTTTATGACGCGCAGGATTTCCAAGGCCGGATCATCCGCATCGCCCCCGACCCCGACCAGCCGATGTTGCGCGGCATGATCACGGTCAACGTCGATTTCACCAATTTCGGCAGGCCCGATCGCGCAGTCTTTCGCCTGCGCCCCGACCCGCAACAGCCGAGCGCGCCGGTCCGCATCTTTCGCATCGAGCACGACCAATGGAGTTTTCCACAGTGAGGCGTTTGGAACGCGGCGGCGGTCTGACGCAGCATTTGCGGGAACCGGCGGTTTCGTGAAACCCTGACAGGGAAGCGATGAGCGGCGGCCACGAGTAGCCTTTGCTAAAGCTGATCGCCGCAGCGCTGATTGTCATGGCGGGTGCCATGATGGTTGACCCGCCATCAGCGCAGGACGCCACCGCGCCCCAATGGCAGTAAAACCCCGACATGCTCTCGTCGGGCCGCGTTCTTTGACGGGGAGCAGAAGCGCGGAATGATCGACCGCCGGCCACGAGCCCGGAGGCAGGCAAGGAGCTTCCCGGAGCGGGCGGCGCCGGGGGAAACTCCGCGGCCCATGTTAACCGAGATCAATGCGCTCGGTCCCATAACCGGCAACGCTGGGAACACTGTGGGTTCGATCGGGCGTCGGGGTGCATTCAAAAAACCAATCGAAAATCTCGGCCTCCTTCGGGGATGACGTTGGTGAGGCGGCTCATTCTCGCGTCCAACTGACTGGTTCAACCAGGCCTTTCTCTCTGATCTCCGAAAATCGTGACCATTGACGGGACGTATCGTACCACCATGCAAGACATTTCGATCCCCATAGATCTTCTTCACTGGCTGGCTGCGGCGGCGCCCATCATCGTGCTGGCGTTCCTGTTGGTGCAATTGCGCTGGACGGCGCAGCAGGCCGGTACGACGGGCATGTTCGTGGCGGCAGCGGTCGCCTTGGTGCTGTTCCGCACGCCGGTCGACACGCTGGCGGCCGCGGGCGCCAAGGGGGTGTGGGATTCGGCGCCGATCCTGTTCGTCATCTGGACGGCCTTGCTGCTCTATCACGTGATGAACAAGGCCGGCGGGTACGAGGCGCTGCGCCAGGGCATCGTCAGTTTCAGCCGCAACGAGCTGTTCATCGTGGTGGCGCTCGGCTGGGTGTTCACGTCCTTCCTGCAAGGTATCGACGGTTTCGGCACGCCCATCGTGGTGGTGGCGCCGCTGCTTGTGGCGATAGGTATGCGCCCCGTCTATGCCGTGGCGATTCCGATCATCGCGCATATCTGGGCCAAGTACTACGGGACGCTGGGCCTCGGCTGGATCGCCACGGTGCAGGTGGTGGACCTCGATCCGCTCACGGCGGCGGCCACCGGCACGCAATCTGCATGGCTCATGGTGATCCAGGTGCTGATGGGTGGATTTACCATTGTATGGATGTATGGCCGCTGGGCGGCGGTGCGTCATGGCTGGCCGCTGATCCTGATCATTTCGGCGATCCAGGGGCTGGGGCAGGTGCTGGTCGTGCAGTTCGAGCCGGTTCTGGCCACCTTCATCCTGGCGGCAGCGGCGATGCTGGCGCTTTATCCGCTGTCACGCTGGCGCCGCTATGCAGAGCCGTTCACGGATATGCCCGAACGTCCCGCGATGCGCGGCGAGATGACCGGCGACATCGCCGAGAAAACGGCGCCGATGGGTCTGGCCCTGTCCTTCATGCCGTATGGCGTGTTGACCGTGATCGCCCTTGGCTCGTCACTGATCGGGCGGGTGTCGGAGGCGTTGGGCAGTCTCACCATCGGTTTGCCGTTCCCCGAAGTCTCGACTGGCTACGGCATCGCCAATTCAGCCGTGGCATCCTATTCGCCGATGGCGCCCCTGCTGAACCCCGGTACCAGCCTGCTGATCACGGCGGCGCTGACATGGGTCATCTTCAACCTGCATGGCTATTACAAGACGTGGAACGCGAGCCATCCCGATGGTCAGCCCGGCCTTGTGCCGAGCCTGCTTGCCAGCGCGATCCCCGCATCGGTGCCGATCGTCGCATTCCTGGTCATGGCCCGGATCATGGACCACTCGGGCCAGAACGAAGCGCTGGCCTATGGCATATCGGCGATCGCGCCGGCCTATGTCTATGCGTTCATGGCCAACGGGATCGGCGTGATCGGCGCGTTCGCCACGTCGAGCTCGACGTTCTCGACCACCATGTTCTCCGACCTGCAAGTGACGATGGCGAAACTGAAGGGGCTGCCGGTCTCGACCATCCTCGCCGCGCAGAACGCCGGCAGCTGCATCGGAAACGCCATCGGCCCCGCCAACGTGGTGCTGGGCGCCAGCACCGCCGGGATCAGCGGGCGCGAGGGCGACATCCTGCGCAAGACGCTGCCATGGACGCTGGCCGCATTCGTGCTGACCGGGGCCGCGACCGTCCTGATCGTCATGTTCGGCGCATAGGAGGAGAGTGCCATGACCGCCTTGTTCAGGAACCGCCTCGCCTATCTGAGCCTGTCGTTCGTCCTGCTGATCGCCGCCTTTCCGCTGGTCAGCCTCGGCATGACCGCCGGTCCCAACGTGCTCTGGTGGCTTGGCCTGCTTTCGCTTTGCTGCGGGGGGCTCATCCCTCCGCTTCAGCGGCTCATTCTCGGGCCCCCGAATACCGACACCGCCGCGTCCTGACATGGGAACGCGCATCTACTGAACTGAAAAAGGAGCGACACAATGGCAAATCCCAATGGACCACGCACCGGCCGCCCACCGGTTTACGCCGCACGGGGCATGGTGTCCTCACCGCATTACCTGGCGTCGGAATCCGGCATGAAGGCACTGCGCCAGGGTGGAAGCGCGGTGGATGCTTCCATCGCACTGAACCTGACAATGGCGGTGGTGTATTCGCAGATGTCCGGTATCGGAGGAGACGGTTTCTGGCTGCTTGCGGGGGGCAAGGTCAAGGAGGTCGAGGCGATCCGCGCGAGCGGTCCGTCCGCCGCCAAGGCCACGATCGAGCATTACAAGGAGCTCGGCCACACCGACCGCATCCCGGATCGTGGCCCGCTGGCCGCGCTGACGGTGCCCGGCGCGCTCGATGGCTTTCGCATCGCGCATGAGCGGTACGGCAAGCTCGACTGGGCCGATCTCTTCGAGGATGCGATCCATTACGCCCGCCACGGCTTTGCAGTTACCCGGTCGCTGGGCGACTGGATGGTCGCGGACGAGCATCTGCTGAACAAATACCCCCGGCATGGCGGAAACTTTTCTGCCGGATGGCAAGCCGATGCGCGAAGGCAGCTTCATCGCGCAGCCCAAACTGGCCGACACGCTGGAGCTGATGGCCAAGAAGGGCGTGCGCGAGGCCTTCTACGAGGGCGAGTTGGCCGAGCGTATCTGCGCTGGCCTGGAACCCGAGGGATCGCCCCTGCGTCCCGATGATTTCGCCGATTACACCGCCGAGTGGGTGGAGCCCATCACCACGACGTATCGTGGCTATGACATCTACCAGTTGCCGCCCAGCACGCAGGGTATGACGGCCATCCAGATGCTGAACCTGCTCGACGGGTATGACGTGGCCGGTTGGGGCGACAATACGGTGGATTATTATCACCACATGGCCGAGGCGCTGAAAGTGGCCGCGGCGGACCGCGACGAATGGCTGACCGACCCCGATTTCGTCGACATTCCACTGGAGAGGCTGCTGAGCAAGGACTACGCCGACGAGCGGCGCAAGCTGATCCGTGCCGATCGCGCGATCCAGCCCGGCGAGATCGAGGCCGGCCTGCGCTACGGCACCGAGTTCGACAAGCCCGCGCCGAGGGGCGGGACGGTCTATTTCTGCGTCACCGACAGCGACGGGCTGATGGTGTCGAAGATCCAGTCGCCCTATTACGATTTCGGCGCCTGCGTGATGGGCGGCGATACCGGCATCATCATGCAGAACCGCGGCAGCTTCTTCTCGCTGGACAGGAACCACCCCAACCGGCTGGAGCCGAGGAAGAACACCTTCCACACCATCATCCCGGCGCTGGCCATGAAGGATGGCACGCCGGCGATTGCCTATGGCACGATGGGCGGCGAAGGTCAGTCCCAGACGCAGGCCGCGATGCTGACGCGGATGGTCGATTTCGGCTATGACGTGCAACAGGCGATCGAGGCACCCCGCTGGCTCTTCGGGCGCACATGGGGCATGGCTTCCAGCGATCTCTGGATGGAATCGGACGTTCCCGAGAACGTCCTCCGCGCGCTGACGGCGCGCGGCCAACCGGTAAGACGGGTGGGCCGCTGGGACAGCCTTGTGGGTCACGCGCAGGCGATCCGCTGGAACGAGGACACGGGGTTCTACGAGGGTGGGGCCGACCCACGCGGAGACGGGTCTGCCCTGGGTTATTAGACCTTCGCATCGCGTTCCCCGAACCACTGCCGATGGCTCGGGGAACGCAACCAGGGATTCGGAAAGGAAAGATCATGTACAAGAATATTCTCGTCGCAAGCGACGGCTCCGACCTTGCACTTCAAGGGGTCGAGCATGGTTTGACGCTCGCCAAGATGCTTGGCGCGGATGTCACGATCATCACCGTGTCGGAACCGATGCACCAGGAAGCGGTGCGCGCGGCACAAACGGCGGGGGTCGACGATGCGGTCCTCCGCTATGACCAGCAGCTCGAGCGCGCCGCGAAAGAACGGTTCGCTTTTGTTCAGGAGCGCGCGGAGGCGCATGGGGTCGAGGTGAATCTCGTTCATGAGATCGACGAGTCTCCGGCAGAGGCCATCGTCCGGACCGCCAGGCTGAAAGACTGCGATCTGATCGTGATGTCGTCGCACGGGCGGCGCGGCGTCCAGAAGTTGCTGCTTGGAAGCCAGACCTCGGAGGTGTTGGTCAAGACATCCGTTCCGGTGCTGGTGATACGGTGATTGCCGCAAGCGAAGCCTTTACACCGGGCGTCGCGCCCCGTTCCGCCGCGCGGGCGGCGTCATGCCGCCTTTGGATGCCGATCGTCGCGTCCCATGCCACAGAGGCTGTCGACCCGGGGCCAGACCAGAAAGCAAAGGACATGGTGTCACATGACCGATCTACAAATCCCGATTGATCTTCTGAACTGGGGCTTTGCGCTGCTGCCGATCCTCGTGCTGATGATCCTCATGGTGCTGCTGAACTGGACCGCCCCGCAGGCGGGCATGTTCGGAATGTTCACGGCGGCCGCGGTGTCGCTTCTTGTCTTCCAGACCCCGCTCGAGACGCTGGCCGTCGGCGGGGCCAAGGGAGTTTGGGATGCCTTGTTCATCCTCTACGTCGTCTGGCCCGCGCTGCTGCTCTACCAGGTGACGGACCAGGCGGGCGGATACGAGGCGCTGCGTCAGGGGATCACCCGGTTCAGCCGCAACGAGCTGTTCGTGGTGCTGGCCCTCGGCTGGGTGTTCTCGTCCTTTCTGCAGGGGATCGCGGGCTTCGGCACGCCGATCGCCGTGGTCGCGCCGCTGCTCGTCGCGCTCGGGGTGCGGCCCGTCTATGCGGTGGCGATCCCGATCATCGCGCATGTGTGGGCGAAATTCTTCGGCACCCTGGCGGTCGGCTGGCTCGCGACACTTCAGGTCGTCGATCTCGCCGATCCGACCGAGGTGGCGTTCCAGACCGGTCTGCTGCTGATCATTCCGGTCGTGCTGGGCGGATTCACCGTGGTCTGGATGTACGGGCGCGGACCCGCGCTGCGCCACGCCTGGCCGCTTGTCCTGATCATCTCGGCCATTCATGGGGGCGGGCAGGCGATCATCACGCTGGTCGATCCGGTGCTGTCGACCTTCATTCCGGCCACCTTGGCATTGCTGGCGCTCTACCCGCTGTCGCGCTGGAAGCGGTATGCCACGATGCCCGACACCATCACCGACCGTCCCGCGATGCGTGGCGAGCGCAAGGATGAGCAGGCCGAGACCGAGGCCCCGATGGGCTTTGCCATGTCTTTCGTGCCCTATGTCCTGCTGACCGTGCTGACCATCGGCGCGCTGGTGATCGAGCCGCTCAACAGGGCGCTGGGCGCATTCAGCGTCGGCCTGCCCTTCCCGGAGGTCACGACGGGCTATGGCATCGTGCGCGAGGCCGTCGCCCCCTATTCGCCCTTCTCGCCGCTGACCCATCCGGGCACGTTCCTGATGATCACGGCCGCGATCACATGGGCCGTCTTCCGGGCGCGGGGGGTATTACGCGGCGCAGGCCCGCGCCGCAGGCGAGGACCCCGCCAGCCGTTCGGTCCTGCGGGATCTTCTGGCGGACGCCATCCCCGCGTCGGTCCCGGTGATCGCGTTCCTGGCGATGGCCCAGATCATGAACCATTCGGGGCAGAACGATGTGCTGGCCCTGGGCATCGCGGCGGTGGCACCGGCCATGGCCTTTGCCTTCCTGTCCGGCAGCATCGGGGCGCTGGGGGCATTCATGACCTCGAGCAGCACCTCGTCCAACGTATTGTTCTCGGATTTGCAGCAATCCGTGGCCGAGTTGAAGGGCCTGCCCGAAGCCGGTATCATCGCCGCGCAATCGTCAGGCGGCGCGATCGGCAACGCCATCGCCCCCGCCAACGTGGTGCTCGGCGCCAGCACGGCCGGCATCGCCGGGCAGGAAGGCGCGATCATTCGCAAGACCTTGCCCTGGACCATTGTAGCGGTTGTTCTGACCGGGGCGGCAACCATGCTGCTTGTGTGGCTGATACCGTGAGGCGAGAGGTAATCCGATCATGAACCGACTTCTGACCCTGAGCATCTCGCTGGTGCTGTTGCTCATCGCCTTTCCGCTGATCAGCATCGGGACCACGAGCGGGCCGCCCGTGCTGTGGTGGGCCGGACTGGCCGCTCTTGTCGTCGGCGGCGTGCTGCCACCCTTGCGCCGGCTGTTTCCCGGCAAGGAGCCGCTGCCGGAACCCACGAAGGTCGGCCTGCCGGAGGACGACCGCGTCTCGTGATCAATTGAGCGCCGCGCCCTTGCCGATGGTCGTGAGCTCGCAACAACTTCAGGCTCGGTGCAACATTCTGTTGCACCACCCCCGAAAACGGGGCCAAAAGGCCCCAAATTGCGCAAGACGGATCAAGCGGTGATGAACGGAGAGGCAGTAAAACGAGGAGGTTCGGAGGTTCAGCGCGCCGCGCGCCTGTCGGTGGCACCCATGATGGACTGGACGGATCGGCACTGCCGCTTCCTGCACCGGCAGTTGAGCCGGCACGCGCTGCTTTACACGGAGATGGTGACGGCGCCGGCGTTGGTGCGGGGCGGCGCGCTGCATCTTCTCGATCACGCGCCGGAGGAGCATCCCGTGGCTTTGCAACTGGGCGGGTCGGACCCCGACGAGCTTGCGCAAGCCGCGCGGATGGGGGCCGAGGCGGGGTATGGCGAGATCAACCTCAACGTGGGCTGTCCCAGCGACAGGGTGCAGTCGGGCACGTTCGGCGCGGTGCTGATGAAGGAGCCGGGCCTGGTGGCCGAATGCTGTGCCGCGATGCGTGAGGCGGTGCATGTGGAGGTCACGGTCAAGTGCCGCATAGGGGTGGATGATCAGGACCCCGAGGAGGTGCTGCCCGAGTTCCTCGCGCGGGTGAGTGCGGCAGGGGTGCGCCGCTTCGCCATTCATGCGCGCAAGGCGTGGCTCCAGGGGCTGAGCCCGAAGGAGAACCGCTATATTCCGCCGCTCGACTACGATCTCGTCCGCCGGATGCGGGCGGTCTTTCCCGGGCTGCATCTGTCGGTCAACGGCGGCATCTCCACGCTCGACGCGACGCTCGCATTTCTCGAGGAGGGGTTCGACGGTGTGATGCTGGGCCGCGCGGCGTATCATCAACCCGCCGATATCCTCTGTGCCGTCGACCGGCGCGTCTTCGGCGAGCGCGGACCGGACACGACGCCCGAGGACGCGGCGCTTGCCATGTTGCCCTATATCGAGACGCATCTGGCCAGGGGCGGGCGGCTTCACCAGGTGACGCGGCACATGCTGGGCCTTTTCGCCGGACGCCCCGGTGCGCGGGCATGGCGGAGGATGCTGTCGGAGGGCGCGGCACGACCGGGGGCCGGACCCGAGTTGGTGCGGGCGGCATTGGCCGAAGTGGCGCCCGAGCAC
Source organism: Roseovarius sp. SCSIO 43702 (assembly GCF_019599045.1). Classification (NCBI taxonomy): domain Bacteria; kingdom Pseudomonadati; phylum Pseudomonadota; class Alphaproteobacteria; order Rhodobacterales; family Roseobacteraceae; genus Roseovarius; species Roseovarius sp. SCSIO 43702. Next base: position 3,139,902 of record NZ_CP080623.1, on the reverse strand, counting down.
GCCGCCTGACATTCCGCGCCTTTTCCCGGCGGGCAGGGCGGTGTAAGCCTCGGCGACACCCGAGGGGAGGCCCGACATGCCCGAGACCGCTTTGCTGTTGCAGATGCTTGTGCTTTTGATGGTGATTGGCGCCTTTGCCGGCGTGCTGGCGGGGCTTCTGGGGGTGGGCGGCGGGATCGTCCTTGTCCCGGCCTTCTACTACACCTTCCAGACCCTCGGCTATGACGGGGCGCAGCTCATGCAGATGTGCCTTGCCACGTCGCTCGCCACGATCATCGTGACCTCGATCCGGTCGGTCCTCAGCCATCACCGCAAGGGCGCGGTCGACTGGGACATCCTGCGCGCCTGGGCGCCGGGAATCGTGCTGGGCGCGGTTGGCGGCATGCTCGTGGCCGCGGGGCTCCGCTCGAACACGCTGACCGCGATTTTCGGAATCCTGGGCATTGTGGTGGGCCTCTACATGGGGTTCGGCCGCGCCCATTGGCAGATCGCGCCCCAGATGCCGGGGGGCCTCGTTCGTGCCGTGCTGTCGCCGGTTTTGGGCTTCCTGTCAGTGCTGATGGGGATCGGCGGGGGCAGTTTCGGCGTGCCGCTGATGAGCCTCTACGGCCGGCCCATCCACCGCGCGGTGGCGACGGCGGCTGGGTTCGGCCTTCTGATCGCGGTGCCCTCGGTGTCGGGGTTCCTGTTTCTCGAGATCGCGCCCGAGACGCGGCCGCCGCTGACGGTCGGGGCGGTGAACCTCGTGGCGTTCGGGGTGGTGATCGCGATGACGCTGCTCACGGCGCCGCTGGGCGTGCGGCTCGCGCATGCGATGGACCCGAAGCCGCTCAAGCGTGTCTTCGCGGTCTTTCTCACGCTCATCGCGCTCAACATGCTGCGCAAGGCGGCGGGATGGTAGCGGGACTTTTCGCGCGCGGCTGGGTCCGCTTTCCTGCCGAGGCAGCGGTCGAGACCTGGGCGCACGCGGCGCGTGCGGCAGCGCTTCTCCGGATGGCCGATCCCGCGCATCGCGAGGAATGGCTGCAATGCGAGGGCACCTGGTTCGTGGGGGTCGATACGCTTCCCAATGACGCCGCGGGCGCCGTGCCGGGCGGCCCGCCCCTTGCGGGCGCGGCGATCGACGCGGCGCGCGACATCTATGGCGATCTGCCGCTGCATCGCGGCCAGGTCTCGGTCGTCTATCCCGGCTACCCGCGCCCCCGGAAGGGCGAGGGGGAGGGCGCGTTCCGCTACCGTCTGAGACGCGATGCGGCGCATGTGGATGGGCTGCATGCCACGGGTCCCGAGCGGCGGCGAAGGTTGATCGAACGGCACGCGTGGATCATGGGCCTGCCGCTTGGTGCGGCCTCACCGGGGGCCAGCCCGCTCGTCGTCTGGGAAGGCAGCCACGAGATCATGCGGACGGCCTTCCGCGACGCTCTTGCCGGGATCCCGCCGGAGCGGTGGGCGGAGGTCGACCTGACCGAGCCTTACCAGGCGGCGCGGCGCGAGGCGTTCGAGACCTGCGCGCGCGTCGAGCTGGCGGCGGCGCCGGGCGAGGCCTATCTCGTCCATCGCCTCGCGCTGCATGGCGTGGCGCCCTGGGGCGAGGGAGCGACGGCCGCAAGAGACGGACGGATGATCGCCTATTTCCGGCCCGAGTTCGAAGGTAATGACGACACCTGGCTGAGCGCGCCCTGATCCCTTCTTCTTGCCGGAAATATCCCCGCCGGAGGCAGGAAAATCCCGCGATCCGGTCAGGTTCCGCGCGCCAGTTTCGCGGCGCGCCCACCCCGCCGCTTGCGCAGCATGGGCGCGCGAGAGGGCAGGTCGGACATGATCTCGGCCCGGGTCTGAGGCGTCATGCGGGACCAGTCGCGGATCTCGTCGAGGGTGCGCAGGCAGCCGGTGCAGATGCGCGCTTCTGGATGGACGACGCAGATGCGCACGCAGGGGCTTTCGATCTCGTCGCGGGTCCAGACTGGCGCGTCGGTCATGGTGCGGTCCTCAGATGGCGCATACGGTCGAGCGCCCCTTGCAGGATATAGGCGGCGGCGACGTGATCTATGACCTCTGCGCGACGTTTTCGTGACGTATCCGCCTCGAGAAGCGCGCGTTCGGCGGCGACGGTCGAAAGGCGTTCATCCCAGAAGGTGATCGGCAGGTCGGTGCGTGCCGAGAGGTTGCGCGCGAAAGCGCGGGTCGATTGGCAGCGCGGTCCCTCGCTTCCGTCCATGTTGCGCGGCAGGCCGAGGACGAGGCCGGTCGCCGCCCGGGCGGTGGCGAGGTCCAGAAGGCGGTCGGCATCGAGCCCGAACTTGCGCCGCCTGATCGTCTCGAGCGGGCTGGCCACCGCGCGGAATGTGTCGGAGACGGCCACGCCGATTGTTTGCGTGCCGAGATCGAGACCGAGGAGCGTTCCCATGGCCGGCATGGCCGCGGCGAAGTCCGTGATGTCGTCGTGGATCATTCGGCGACGCCCGCGCGATCCGCCGCGGCGCGAAGCGCGGCCAGCGCTTCGGTATTTCCGTCAAACCTTTCAAGGGCTTCGTCGTATATCGCGCGCGCCTGTTCGGTGTTTCCAAGCACGCCATGGGCGGTGATCAGTCGTGCCCACTCGTCCGGTGAGCCGCCCTCGGTCGCGAGGCGGTTGGAAAGTTGCTCGACCATGGCCCCGATGAATTCGGCGCGTTCGGGGCCCGTCATCCCGCGCGCGGCCTCGAGAGCGTCCGCATCCGGGCCGGGGAGCGCGGATGTCTCGGGCGGGGTATAGCGGGGCTGGCCTGCGCGGGCGGCGACCTCGGGGATCGTTTCGAGAATGGCGGGCACCCAGGGGGCGTTGGGGGGACTGTCGCGCAAGAGCGCGTCCCAGGTGCGCAGGGCCGAGTCGGGACGGTCGATCTGGAGGAAGAGATAACCGAGATAATACCGCGCTTCGGGCTGCGTCGGGTCCCGTTCGAGCGCGGCGCGCAGGGCTGCTTCGGCCTCCCGCGAGACGGTGCCGCCGGCGGAGGAGATGAGCAGGTCGGCGAGCAGGGCGTGGTCGGCGGCGGTGGCGTCGTCGCCCTTGATCTCGACGATGCGGCGTTGCGCGGCGAGCGCGGCGCGGGTGTTGCCGAGCCGGGCTTCGTTCCGGGCGAGGAGGGTAAGCCCCCGTAGATCATCGGGTTTTTTCTCGACCGCCGTGCGAAGCTGCTCCATGAGGGCGAGAAAATCGGAGGACACTTCGGGGGCGGGAGCGGTGGGATCCGCGCCGCCTTCCATCAGGTCGGCCTGCGCGGGAAGGTTGGTACGGGCAGCCTCGGACGCGGCCAGTCGCGCGGAGAGGGGCAGGTCACGATATCCCGGTGCGCCGAGCTGGAGATAGAGCAGCAGCGAGCCCGCGACGAGCAGCACGACAAGCCCCGCCGCGGCGATCCGGCCACCCGGCCGCGTGGTCGATTTCGCCTTGTTTTGCTTGGTCAACGCGGCGTCGGCGGCGAGGATGCGGCGCGAGATCTCGGTGCGCAGGCGCGCACCCTCCTCGGCGCTGACGACGCCGCGTGCGAGATCCCGGTCGAGGTCGCGCAACTGGTCGCGATAGACCTTGAGATCATAGGCCGCGGGCGGCTCGGACCCGATGCGGCCGGCGATCAGGCCCCGCGCGAGAACGAGGGCAGCACCAACTGCCAGGGCAGTAATGACGATCCAGAAGAGCATGCCTGTCGCGGCCTCCTTGCGCCCCCCATGTAGCGACCCGGCGCCCGGGAAAAAAGGCCTGATTGAGACGTCGGTATCCATGTCGGTATCCACGTCGGTATCACGTCGGTGCGCGCGCACGGTGCGATGACGCGAAATTAACCGTTGCGATGTCGCAATGTGGGCGGTCGGTGTCGCACGGATGGCCGGGGCGGCGGAGGCCGGTTGGTAGACACGACTCCAGCCGCGCCGCGGCCGATTCTGCCATAACCCCGGATCCGATCATGAAACGCTATTCCGCTTTTGCTGTCGCCCGCGAGGCCCTGAACTATCACATGGGATGGGAGCGGGCCTGGGCGTCGCCCGAGCCGAAGAAGAAATACGACGTGATCATCATCGGCGCGGGGGGGCATGGCCTGGCCACCGCCTATTACCTCGGCAAGAATTTCGGGATCACCAATGTCGCCATCCTCGAGAAGGGCTGGCTCGGCGGGGGTAACACGGGGCGGAACACCACGATCATCCGCTCGAACTATCTCCAGGACGCCTCGGCGGCGATCTACGAGAAATCGCGTTCGCTCTACGAGACGATGAGCCAGGATCTGAACTACAACGTGATGTTCAGCCCGCGCGGCGTCATCATGCTGGCCCAGACCGAGCACGAGGTGCGCGGCTACAAGCGGACGGCTCAGGCCAACGCGCTGCAGGGCGTCAAGACCGAATTCATCACACCCGCGCGCGTCAAGGAGATCGTGCCGATCATCAACCTCGACGGGCCGCGTTACCCGGTCCTGGGCGGGCTGTGGCAGGCGCGCGGCGGCACGGCGCGGCACGATGCGGTCGCCTGGGGCTATGCGCGGGCGTGCAGCGACATGGGGATGCATGTCATCCAGAAATGCGAAGTGACCGGCATCCGCAACGAGGGCGGCAAGGTCAAGGGCGTCACCACCAATCGCGGTGACATCGATTGCGACAAGCTCGGGATCGTCGTCGCGGGCCATTCGGGCGACGTGGCGGGCATGGCGGGCTTCCGCCTGCCGATCGAGAGCGTGCCGCTCCAGGCGCTGGTCAGCGAGCCGATCAAGCCCTGCATGGACTGCGTCGTCATGGCCAACACGGTGCATGGCTACATGAGCCAGTCGGACAAGGGCGAGATGGTCATCGGCGGCGGCACGGACGGGCACAACGCCTTCACGCAGCGCGGCAGCTTCCACCATGCCGAGGAAACGGTGCGCGCCCTGATCGAGACCTTCCCGATGATCGCGCGGCTCAAGATGCTGCGCCAATGGGGCGGCATCGTGGACGTGACCGGCGACCGCTCGCCCATCCTGTCGAAGACGCCCGTGGACGGCATCTTCATCAACGCGGGCTGGGGCACGGGCGGGTTCAAGGCGATCCCGGGATCGGGCTGGGGCTTTGCGGAGCTGATGGCCAAGGGGCATTCGCCGCTCTGCGCCGAGTTCGGCCTCGACCGGTTCCACCAGGGCCGTTTCATCGACGAAAGCGTCGCGGCGGGGGTGGCACACTGATGGCGGCACCCGGCGCATATGGCTTGCCGGAAGGCAACGGAGCGGAGAAGCGCAGTTTTTCGCGCATGTCCGCCACCTGCCGGAACAAACCGCGCGGGGCGCGGTTATGTCCTGTGACATACTTCACAGGAGATAGATCATGTCAGATCCGAGAGAACCGCACGAACGTTCGAGCAACAGCACGCTGGCCTTCATCGTGGGCGGCCTTGTCGTGGCCGTCGCCGTCATCGCGTGGATCATGTATGGTGGCGATGCCGGGGATGACGGCGACATCAATGTCGAGGTCGAAGGCGGAAGCGAAGCCGTCGAGGACGCGGCCGACAGCGTCGGCGATGCCGCGCAGGATGCAGCCGACAGCGTGGGCGACGCCGCGCAGGATGCAGCCGACAGCGTGGATGATGCAGCCGACGACGCAGGCGACGCAGCCGAGGACACGACCAACCAGTAATTCGTCACGTGCGGGGCGTCCGGCGGCGAATATCTCGCCGCCGAGGATGACGCGGCGGAACATCACGACGGCGTTCGGCGTTCCCTTCGGGATACGAATGACCGGAGGTGGATCATGTCCGACCGGAAAGACTCGCACGAAGTATCTCCCCAGAAGGGCTACAAGTGGCTCGTCATGCTGCTTGTCGTCCTTCTGGTTGCCGTGGGCCTTGTCGTCGCGGGACAAGACGACGATGACATCGAGATCCCCGCGACCGACGACGCCGTTGAAGACGCCCTTACCACGGACGGTGTGGACGAGGGCAGTTCGACCCACTGAAGCACCGGCGCACGCGGCCGCTGAATTCACGAAAACCGAACGACCGCACGGGTCGCGCCTTTCGGGGTGCGCCCGTGTTAGTCGTGCGCAAACGCATGAGGAGTGTGTCACATGCTGATCCTCGAATGTCCCTGTTGCGGGGTCAAAGGTGAAGAAACCGAATTCGCCGGGGGCGGCGAGGCGCATCTCAAGCGATACGGCCCCGGGTCGAGCGACGAGGCGTTTCACGACTATCTCTTCGCCAAGGAAAACCCGAAGGGTCCGCACCTCGAACGCTGGCGCCACGCGAATGGCTGCGGCAAGTGGTTCCTGGCCGCGCGGGACACCGTGACGATGGAGGTCTACGGCACCTACAGCGCGCAGACCACCGAGCCGCCCAAGCACATCAAGGACAAGATCTCGGCCAAGCGGCCGGGCTGGAGCTGGAGGGAGTTCTCATGAGCACGCGCCTGTCAACGGGTGGTCGCCTTCTCGACAAGGGCCGCGCGATCGAGTTTCGATTCAACGGCAAGCGGTTGCGCGGCTTCGAGGGCGACACGATCGCGAGCGCGCTCCTGGCCAATGACCAGATGCTGGTGGGCCGGTCGTTCAAGTATCACCGCCCGCGCGGCATCGTGGCGAGCGGCGGCGAGGAGCCGAACGCGCTTGTCGGGCTGGGCGAGGGGGTGCGGTTCGAGCCGAACCAGCGCGCCACGACGACCGAGCTTTACGACGGGTTGACCTGCATCAGCCAGAACCACTGGCCGAGTCTCAACTTCGACGTGGGTGCGATCAACTCGAAACTGGGCCGGTTCCTGCCGGCGGGGTTCTACTACAAGATGTTCATCCATCCCCGCCCGTTCTGGAAACATGTCTACGAGCCGTTCATCCGGCAATCGGCCGGCCTCGGCAAGGCGCCCGAGGCGGGTGACCCGGATCGCTACGAGCATTTCTATGCCTATGTCGATGTGCTGGTCATCGGGGGCGGCATCGCGGGTCTCCTTGCAGCGAAGACCGCGGGCGAGGCCGGGGCCAAGGTGCTGCTGATCGAGCAGACCGCGCATTGGGGCGGACGTGCCCCCGTGGATGGCGGCGAGGTCGATGGCGAACCTGTGGACAAGTTCGTGGAGAAACTGGTTTCGGACCTCGAGGCGATGGAGAACGTGACCATGCGCCTGCGCACGATGGGTGCGGGTGTCTACGACCATGGCTATGTCCTCGGCTACGAGCGGGTGAACGATCATCGCCCCGGCGCGCCGGGCCCCCGCCACCGCCTGTGGCGGATCCGCGCGCGGCAGACGGTGACGGCGACGGGTGCGCTCGAGCGGCCGCTCAGCTTTGCCGGGAACGACGTGCCGGGCGTGATGCTGGCCAGTGCGGTGCGCGACTACGTGGTGGATTACGGCGTGTCGGTGGGTGATCGCACGGTCGTGGTCACGAACAACGATGACGCTTACCTTACGGCAATTACGTTGAAGAAACTGGGCCTCGAGGTTCCCGCGATTATCGACGCGCGCTCGGGTGGCGCCGGTGCGTTGGGCGACGAGGCGAAATCGCTCGGCATCCGGGTCGAGACCGGCAAGGGCGTGGCCAAGGTCAAGGGCGGCAAGCGTGTCGAGGGCGTCGCGATCTGCAACCAGGCGGGCGAGGGCGCGGTTCTCGAGGAGATCGCCTGCGACGCGGTGGCGATGTCGGGCGGCTGGTCGCCGGTGGTGCACCTGTGGTCGCATTGCGGCGGCAAGCTCGACTGGGACGAGGCACAGGCGTGTTTCCGGCCCAATGTGGATAAGGCGCCGACCGGCGCGGATGGCGAGGCGTTCGTCGTGGTCGCGGGCGCGGCCAATGGCGAGATGGGCCTTGGTGCTGCGCTGGCCGACGCGCAGGCCGCGGGTGTGAAGGCCGCGAAGGCCGCCGGGTTCGATGCGGAGGCCAAGGACGCGCCGAAGGGCGAGAGCCACGACGAGAACCCGATCGAGCCCGTGTGGCTCATGCCGCAGGGTGCGGGGATCAAGCTGCGGATGAAAGCGTGGCTCGACTACCAGAACGACGTGAAGGTCAGCGACGTGCAACTCGCCGCGCGCGAGGGGTTCGAGAGCGTGGAGCACGCGAAGCGCTACACGACGCTGGGGATGGCGACGGACCAGGGGAAGCTGAGCAATATCAACGGCCTGGCGATCCTGTCGGACGCGCTGAACCAGCCGATCCCGCAGACGGGCACGACCACCTTCCGCCCGCCCTACACGCCAATCTCGCTCAGCTCGATCGCGGGCGAGGCGCGGGGCGCGACCTTCCAGCCGCTGCGGCGCACGCCGATGCACCAGTGGCACGAGGAAAACGGCGCGTTCTTCGAGCCTGTGGGCCAATGGCGGCGGCCCTATTGCTACACGCGGGGCGAGGAGAGCCACGCCGACAGCGTCAAGCGCGAGATCAACCAGACGCGCGAGCGGCTGGGCCTGCTCGATGCGTCGACGCTGGGCAAGATCATCGTGAAAGGGCCGGATGCGGGGAAATTCCTCGACATGCTCTACACGAACATGATGAGCACGCTGAAGCCGGGGCGGTGCCGCTATGGCCTGATGTGCAACGAGAACGGCTTCCTGATGGACGATGGCGTGGTGGCGCGGATCGACGAGGACACGTTCCTGTGCCACACCACCACGGGCGGCGCGGACAGCATCCATGGACATATGGAAGACTGGCTGCAATGCGAATGGTGGGACTGGAAGGTCTACACCGCGAACGTGACCGAGCAATACGCGCAGATCGCCGTGGTCGGACCGAAGGCGCGCGAGGTGCTGGAGGAACTGACCGACGACGACATCAGCGCCGAGGCCCTGACCTTCATGGGGTGGAAGGACATAACCCTCGACGGTATCCCGGCGCGGGCCTATCGCATCTCGTTCTCGGGCGAACTCAGCTACGAGATCGCGGTGCCGGCGAGCCGGGGCATGCAGCTCTGGAAGAAGCTCCTCGAGGTCGGCAAGAAGCACGACGTGATGCCATACGGCACCGAAGGGCTGCACGTGATGCGGGCCGAGAAGGGTTTCATCATGATCGGGGACGAGACGGATGGCACGGTCATTCCGCAGGACCTGAACATGCAGTGGGCGATCTCGAAGAAGAAGGACGACTACCTGGGCAAGCGCGCGCAGGAGCGGAGCCACATGGCCGATCCGAACCGCTGGAAGCTCGTGGGGCTCGAGACGCTGGACGGTTCGGTCCTGCCGGAGGGTGCCTACGCGGTGGCCGAGGGCGAGAACGAGAACGGTCAGCGCAACACGCAAGGGCGGGTCACGTCGACCTACTACTCGCCGACGCTCGACAAGGGGATCGCGATGGGCCTGCTGCATAACGGGCCGGACCGGATGGGCGAGGTCATCGACTTCCCGCGCCTCGACGGGTCGATCGTGAAGGCGAAGGTGGTCGATCCAATCTTCTACGACAAGGACGGGGAGAAGCAGAATGTCTGAAGCTCAGAGCGCATTGGCGGGCGCGTCCCGCGAGGGCATGGTCCGCGTCCGCGAGGCGGGGCTGCACGGCATGATCACGCTGCGCGGCGATCTCGGGTCGGCGAAGGTGAAGACGGCGGTCAAGGACGCGGCCGGGCTGGACGTTCCGGCGCAGCGCAAGATCGTGAGCGAGGGCGAGACCGCGGTCGCGTGGATGTCGCCTGACGAGCTTCTGATCCTCGTGCCCTATGCAAAGGTCGAGGACGCGCTGGCGAAGGTGGAAAAGGCGCTGAAAGGTGAGCATTTCCTCGCCGTCAACGTTTCGGACGCGCGTGCGGTCTTTGTGCTCGAAGGAGCACAGGTCCGCGACGTGATGGCCAAGATCGCGCCGGTGGACATGGCCCGCGACGCGTTCGGACCGGGCGATTTCCGCCGCACGCGGCTGGCCCAGATCGCAGGCGCGTTCTGGATGCCGGATGACGAGACGGTGAAGGCGATCTGCTTCCGCTCGGTGGCGCAATATGCGTTCGACCTCTTCTCGACCGCGGCGGAAACGGGCGGCGAAGTCGGCTATCACTGAGCCGTGATTGCGGAAACGACGGAACGCCCCGGTTCGCCGGGGCGTTTTGCGTTCTACGCGGTGCCCTCGAGTTCGCGTTCGTATTCCTGGCCCGGAATGGCGTCGAGAAGGCTTCTTGTGTAGTCGGTGTCGGGATCGTGCAGCACCTTGCCCGCCGGTCCCTGTTCGACGATGCGGCCCTTCTGCATCACGATGATGCGGTCGCAGATCCGCGCGGCGACGCGCAGGTCGTGGGTGATGAAGAGCATCGAAAGGTCGAGCCGCGTTTTCAACTCGGCCAGCAGGTCGAGCACCTGCGCCTGGATCGAGACATCGAGCGCCGAGACGGCCTCGTCCGCGATGATGATCGAGGGATCGAGCGCGAGGGCGCGGGCGATGCCGATGCGCTGACGCTGGCCGCCGGAAAACTCGTGCGGGAAACGGTCCATGGCCGATGGGTCGAGCCCGACCAGTGAGAGGAGTTCGCGCGCACGCTCCCGCGCGTCCTTGCGCGACGTGCCGTAGGCGATGAGCCCCTCGGTCAGGATGCGCGAAACCTTGGCGCGCGGATTGAGCGAGGAATAGGGATCCTGAAAGATCATCTGGAGCTTGCGCCGCTTGTCCTTGAGCGCCTCGCCCGAGAGGTCGGCGAAATTGGTGCCGTCCACGAGGACCCGGCCCGAGTCGGGATCGAGCAAGCGCACTATGCAGCGCCCCACGGTGGATTTCCCCGATCCGCTTTCGCCCACGATGCCGATGGTCTCGCCCGCGTAGAGGTCGAAGGAGACGTCCTGCACCGCCTTGACCACGCGCCGCTTGCCGAAGAGCTTGCCCGAGCCGGTCGAGAAGGTCTTGTTGAGACCCTCGACCTTGAGGATGGGTTCACGCGTCGCGGCCTCGCCCGCTTCGCGGCGGGTGAGGCGGGGGATCGCGTCGATCAGGGCGCGCGTGTAGGGGTGCTGCGGATTCAGGAGCACCTCGCGCGCGGTGCCGCTCTCGACGATCTTGCCCGTCTGCATGACGATCACGCGGTCGGCGATGTCGGCCACGACGCCGAAATCATGGGTGATGAAGATGACGGCCATGCCGTGTGACTGGCGCAGATCCTCGATGAGCTTGAGGATCTGGGCCTGGGTCGTCACGTCGAGCGCCGTGGTGGGCTCGTCCGCGATGAGGATGTCGGGTTCGAGCGCGAGGGCCATGGCGATCATGACGCGCTGACGCTGACCGCCCGAAAGCTGAAACGGATAGGCGCGGATCGCGGCCTCGGGGTCGGGGATGCCGACCTCGTCCAGAAGCTTGAGCGCGCGGGCGCGGCGTTCGGCGCCGGAGAGCGCGCCGTGGGCCTCGAACACCTCGGCGATCTGGGCGCCGACGCGCATGAGCGGGTTGAGCGCCGAGAGCGGTTCCTGGAAGATCATCGAGATGCGGCGGCCGCGCAGGTCGAGCATCTCTTTCTCGGACAGCCCCAGGATCTCGCGCCCATCGAAGGTGATCGAGCCCTTGACCGGCTTCACCCCCTGCGGAAGGAGGCCCATCACCGCATTGGCCGACATGGACTTGCCCGAACCGGATTCGCCCACGATGCAGAGGATTTCGCCCTTCTCGAGATCGAAGTCGATGTCGCGGGCGGCATAGTCGCGGTCGGCCCCCTCGGGGAGGGCGATGGCGAGGTCGCGGATGCTCAGCAGGCTCATTTCGATTTCCTCGACAGGCGCGGGTTGAGGGCGTCGTTCAGGCCCTCACCGATGAGATTGAGCGCGAGAACCGTGAGAAGGATCGCCATGCCGGGCAGGAACGAAAGCCACCACGCGGTTCGGATCACCGTGCGCGCGGCGCCGATCATGTAGCCCCAGGACATGACGTTCGGGTCGCCAAGGCCGAGGAACGACAGCGAGCTTTCCAGGAGGATCGCCTGGGCCACCATGAGCGAGGCGAGCACGATGATCGGCGGCAGCGCGTTGGGCAGGACATGGCGCAGGATGATCTGCGTGTTGCCGAGACCCGAGAGCGTGGCCGCCTCGACGAACTCGCGGGTGCGGAGCGACAGCACCTCGCCGCGCACGAGGCGGGCGACGGGCGGCCAGGAGACGATGGCGATGGCGATGATGACGAAGGTGAGGCTTGGCTGGAAGATGGCAAGCAGCACGATGGCCAGCGCGAAGGACGGGATGGTCTGGAAGAACTCGGTGAAGCGCATGAGCGCGTCGTCGACCCAGCCCGCGAAATAGCCCGCAAGCGCGCCCACCGGGACCCCGATGGCGAGCGCCACGATGGTCGAGACGAGGCCCACGAGCAGGCTCACATAAGCGCCGTGGGCGAGGCCGGCCAGCACGTCACGGCCAAGCGCGTCGGTGCCGAGCAGGAGCCCCTCCTGCGCGAAGGGCGGCAGGAAGGGGCGTTGCACCATCTTCCACGGGCTTTGCGGGAAGAGGACGGGCGCGAGGATCGCGGCAAGGATGACGAGGCCGAGGATGACGAGCCCCGCGACGGCGCCGCGATTGGTGCGGAAGCGTTTCCAGAACTCTCTCATTTCGTGAGCCTTATGCGCGGGTCGATGATGACGTAGACGACATCGGTGATGAGGTTGAACAGAAGCACCATCGCGGCCGAGATGTAGAACACCCCGAGGATGACGTTGTAGTCGCGCTGGGCGATGGCCTCGAACATGAGCCGGCCGATGCCGGGCCAGGCGAAGACCGTCTCGGTCAGGATCGCGCCGCCGAAGATCTGGCCCGCCTGCAGGCCCGCCAGCGTGATGACGGGCAGAAGCGCGTTGCGCAGGATGTGCCGCCGCTGGATCAGCCCGCGGCGCAGACCCTTGGCGCGGGCGGTCTTGACGAAGTCGAGGCGCGACACCTCGAGCATCGAGGCGCGGGTCATGCGCATGTAGATCGCCATGAAGAAAAGCCCGAGCGTGGTGGCGGGCAGGATGAGATGCTTGCCCACGTCGAGCGCGTGCGCGAGGCCGGTATAGCCCGCGCCGACCGTCTGGTAGCCGAAGGCCGGGAGCCAGTCGAGCCAGACCGAGAACACCACCACCGCCATGAGCGCGAACCAGAAGAGCGGCGTGGCGTAGAAGAGAAGCGCGAAGGACGAGATCACGGTATCGCCCCACTGGCCTTGACGGGACGAGGCGGCGACGCCGAGGATCACACCGAAGACGAGCGAGAAGACGAAGGCCACCCCCGTGAGGAGAAGCGTCGCGGGCAGGCGGTCGAGGATCAGGTCGGCGACCGGCATCTGCTGACGGAAGGAGAAGCCGAGGTCGAGCTGTATCGCGCCCTTGATGTAGATCCAGAGCTGCACGTAGAGCGGCTGATCGAGGCCGAAGCGGGCGCGCAGGTCGGCGAGGAACTTCTCGTCCGCTGCGCCCGCTTCGCCTGCCATGACGGCGGCCGGGTCGCCCGGTGCCGCGTGTATGAGGAGGAAGTTGAAGACGAGGATGGCCAGCAGGATGAATACCGCCTTGACCAGCCTGCCGAGTATGAAGCGTGCCACGCGCCGATGTCCCCGTGTCGTTCGCCTGTTCCGGCGGTTTCCTGTGGTTGGACCGGGGCGCGCGGATGGCGCCCCGGCCTCGAGGGCGAGTGCCCTGTTACTGCTGTTCGATCCAGACGTCGCGGAACCCGTCATTGACGCCGAGCGCCGTGCTCACCGGGTTCTTGATGTTGCAGCGATAGATCGTCGGGAAGCCCAGTTCCAGAAGCCAGAGGTTCGGGACGTCCGAGACGATCTGGTTCTGGATCTTGGCATAGGCTGCCTTGCGATCCTCGGGATCGGCCATGAGCGCGGCCTCTTCCCACATCTTGTCGACCTCGGGATTCTGGTAGTTGGCGACGTTGTTCCAGGGCGAGCCGGGATCGGCATTGTTGCCCATGTAGGTCCGCGAGACGCCGAGAGCCGGATCGCCGTACTGGTAGAGATAGGTGAAGGCCAGGTCGAAATCGCGGTCCGAGATCTTCTGGTTCCAGCCCGCGACGTCCGACGGCACGATCTCGACATTCATGCCGATGTCCGAGAGGTTCTGCTTGACCGCCTCGGCCCAGCGTTGCCACGTCTCGCCGTAGGGAAGCGCCAGGAGGCGGATGGTCTCGCCGTCATAGCTCGATTCCTCGAGAAGCTGCTTCGCCTTCTCGGGATCGAAGGAGATGTCGGGCGTGTCGGGCGAGTAGAACCGCGTCGAGGACGAGACGGGGCCCGTTGCGACCTTGCCGAGATCGTTCCAGAGCGCCGATTTCGCGAATTCGCGGTCGAGCGCGTGCATCATCGCCTGGCGCACCTTCACGTCGTCGAGCGGGGCGTTGTTGTTGTTCACCCAGATCCACGACAGCGGACCGAAGAATTCCCAGCCCTTGTCGGTGATGCAGGTGTTTTCCATCTCGCGGATGCGCGGCACCTCGAAATTCTCGATCGAGCCGCCGGGCAGCACATCGACCTTGCCCGTCTCGTACGCCACCGCGCGGGAGGCCGCATCGGGGATCACATGGTAATAGACTTCGTCCACGTAGGGCTTGCCCTCCATGTAGTAGTCCTCGTTCTTGACGAGGTGGATGTAGCTGCCCTTCACCCATTCCTCGAACTTGAAGGGGCCGGTGCCGATCGGCGTGTTGTTCGCCGGGTTGTTGGCGAAATCCGTGCCTTCGTAGATATGCTTGGGGATCATCGGCGCTGTGCCCGGCTCGAAGATGCCGATGAAGGGGCCAAAGGGCTGCTTGAGGTTGAAGACGACGGTGTGATCGTCGGGCGTCTCGATGCTCTCGACATGCTCGAGATAGGTGCGCATGCGCGAGTGGCTTTCGCGGAGAAACTCGTCGACCGAGAATTTCACGTCCTCGGAGGTGAAATCCTCGCCGTCGTGAAACTTGACCCCTTCGCGCAGCCTGAAGGTGTAGGTCTTGCCATCCTCGGAAACCTCCCAGGATTCGGCCAGTTGCGGCGACGGCTGAAGCTCGTGGTCGTAGCGCAGGAGGCTTTCGTAGATGTCGCCCGCGACCATCTGGGTCGGGCCGTTCTGGATCAGGCCGATCATCAGCCCCGGCGGTTCGGGCTGGATCACCACGTTGAGCGTGCCGCCCGATTGCGGTGTGCCGTCCTGAGCGGCCAATGGCCCCGCCAGGACGAGCGCCAGCGCGGCGGTCGCGAATCTCAGTTTGTTGAGCATTTTGATTTCCCCGTTGTTTCGGTCTTGCGGTTGCGGTTGCGGGGAATCCTAACCGATCGTGACCGGTTGAACACCCCGCGCGGGCCGGTGGCGTTGCACCGGGCCATCAGGTCTCCTTCCCCGTGAAGGAGGCGATATAGGCGAGTATTCCTTCCTTCCCGTCCTCGATATCGGCGCGCATCGCGGCGCGCGCGCGGGCAGGGTCGCGGGCTTCGCAGGCGGCGAGGATCGTCTCGTGCCGCTGAAGCGGGCTGATCTCGGCGCTGGCGTAATAGCCCGCGATGAGCGGACCCATCCGCAGCCAGAGACGGTGCAGGATGTCGAGCATCACGGGCATTCCCGCGATCTCGGCCAGGGCGAAGTGGAATTGCTGATTGAATTCGGCGGCGCTGTGCCAGCGGCGGGCGAGCATCGCCTCCTCGTTGCGCTGCACCAGGCGTCCGAGGCGGGCCGTGTCGCGCGCATCCGCGATCTCGGCGGCGCGTGCGGCGGCCAGCCCTTCGAGCTCGGTGCGAATCGTGGCGATCTCGAGATAATCCGCCGCCGTGGGCACCGGCACGCGCACGTCGCGCATCGAGCGCTGTTCCAGCGCGCGGTCCTGGAGCAGGCGTTGCACCGCGTCGCGCACGGGGGTCGAGCTTGTCCCGAGCGTGTCGGCAAGACCGCGGATCGTGACCTTGTGATTCGGACGCAGCCGGCCCGCGATCAACTCGGCGCTGATGCGGTCATAGATCGCCTGACCCATGGAATCGCGGCTGATTTCCTTCATCCGATGCGGTGTTTCCCCGTTGCGGCGCGGGCCTGTCCGAAGCCGGTTTTTGACGCATGATGCATCAAATCGGTTGAACCGGCAATGCGAAACTGCGAATGTCGCGCCACGCGGTCGAGGCGCCCCGCCCGACGCAGAGCCAGGGGGTGCGATGAAAGCCTTTTTCGATGAACGCCAATTGGGTCACGCGCCCGAGATCTATTTCCGCCGCGGCGCACCGATGCCGCACCAGGAGCAGCCGCAGCGCGCCATCATCCTGCGTGACATGCTGAAAAGCGAAGGGTTCGAGATCGTGCCCCCCGACGATGCGGGGGTCGCGCCGATCAAGGCGGTCCACAATCCCGACTATGTCGATTTCCTGCCCGATGCCCACGCGCGCTTCGTGGAGAGCGCGGGCAAGGACGCGCTTGCCATTCCGACGATGCATCCCGGCGTGCGGCGGGGCAAGGAGCCGCGGGACATTCACGGCCAGCTCGGCTGGTGGATGACGGATACCTCGACGCCGTTGACCGAGGGGAGCTGGGACGCGGCCTACTGGTCGGCGCAGAGCGCCGTCGCGGCGGCCGAGGACGTGATGGGCGGGGCGCGCGTGGCCTATGCGCTTTGTCGTCCGCCGGGACATCACGCGATGCGCGACTGTTCGAACGGGTTCTGCTTTTTCAACAACGCCTGCATCGCCGCGCATCACATGCGGTCGACATTCGGGCGCGTGGCGCTCATTGACGTGGATGTTCATACCGGCAACGGAAGCATGGATATCCTCTACGAGCGCGGCGACATCTTCTTCTGCTCGCTGCATCCCGATCCGGCGACCTATCCCACCTTCTTCCTGGGCCATGCCGACGAGACCGGCGCGGGCGAAGGGGAGGGCGCGACGCTCAACCTCATTCTCGAGCAGGGCGCGAGCGAGGCGGAGGTGCTTGAGGTTCTCGATCGGGGTCTGGCCGCGATCCGGGATTTCGGCGCCGAGGCGCTGGTCGTGTCGCTGGGGTTCGACATGGCGGCGGATGATCCGCTGGCCGCCGTCGCGGTTCATCCGAAGGGCTTTGCCGAGATGGCGCGGCGGCTTGCCGCGCTCGATCTTCCCACCGTGCTGGTGCAGGAGGGGGGCTATCTCGGCCCGTCTCTTGCCGACAATGCGCGGGCTTTCCTGACATCTTTCCGCGAGGCCACCACATGAAGGACCATCCCACCGAAATGAACGGCGCCGAGAGTGTGCTGCGCAGCCTGCATGACGGCGGCGTCGAGGTCTGTTTCGCCAATCCCGGCACGTCGGAGATGCAATTCGTCGACGCGCTGGACCGCACGCGGCTCATGCGCTGTGTGCTGGGCCTTTTCGAAGGGGTGGTGACGGGCGCGGCGGACGGTTATGCGCGGATGGCGGGCAAGCCCGCCGTCACGCTTCTGCACCTTGCGCCGGGCTTCGCCAATTCGGCGGCCAACCTGCACAACGCCAAGAAGGCGCGGTCGCCCGTCCTTAACCTCGTGGGCGATCACGCGCTGCGCCATCGCAAGTATGACGCGCCGCTCACCGCGGACGTGGAGGCGACGGTCGCGCCCTTCTCGAACTGGGTGCGCACCGGCTCGGACGCGGGCAGTTTCGCGCGTGACGCGATGGAGGGGCTGGCGGCGGCGAAGGGCCGGCCCGCGCAGGTCGCCACGCTGATCGCGCCCGCGGATATCGGCTGGGACGCGGGCGGGCAGATGGCCGCGGTGGTCGAGCCGGAGGGACCGAAGCCGCTCGACGACGACGCGCTGACCGCCGCCGTGCGCGCGCTTGAAAGTGGCGAGCCCACGGTCATCATCGCGGGAAACTCGGTGCTCGAGGACGAGGCCGCGTTGAAGCGTCTGCGCGGGATCGCCGAGAAGACGGGGGCGACGATGCTGGCGCCGACCTCGAACCGCCGGACGGAGCGGGGACAGGGCCGGGAGAAGATCGCGAAGATCCCGTATCCGATCGACAAGGCGCTCGAGACGCTGAAACCCTATCGCCGCGCGATCCTGATCGAGGCGATGCCGCCCGTGGCGTTCTTTGCCTATCCGGGGCGGCCGAGCCTGCTTTTGCCCGAGGCGTGCGAGACCGTGACGCTGGCGGGGCTCGACGGGGACGGGCCCGAGGCGATCGCGGCACTGGCGGACCGGGTCGGCGCACAGCCGTCCGAGCCACAGCCGCGCGAGATGCCCGGGCGGCCCGGTGGGGGGACGCTGACGCTCCCGGCAATGGCCGCGGCGCTTGCGCATGTGCTGCCGGAGAATGCCATCGTGGTGGACGAGGCCGTCTCGTCCGGGGCGGAGCTGAACGGCGCGGGCGACCTCGCGCGGCCGAATTCGTGGCTGTCGCTGACCGGAGGGTCGATCGGCATCGGCGTGCCGCTGGCCACCGGGGCCGCTATCGCCGCGCCGGACCGGCCCGTCGTGACGCTTCAGGCGGACGGATCGGCGATGTATTCGATCCAGGGTCTCTGGACACAGGCGCGCGAGCAGTCGAACGTCACCACGATCATCCTTGCCAACCGGGCCTACGAAATCCTCAAGGGCGAATTGCGTAACGTGGGCGCGCAGCCGGGGGAGGACGCGCTCAGCATGTTGAACCTTGACCGGCCAGAGCTTGACTTCGTGTCGCTGGCGAAAGGGATGGGCGTGCCGGGGCAGCGGGTCGAAACGGTCGAGGATTTCGTCCGTGCGCTGGAATCGGCGGTGAAGGAGCCGGGCCCCTTCCTCATCGAAGCCATGATCTGAAGGGGGCTGGCATGACACTCGACAAGGAGCTGCGCGACCGCATTCTGAAAGCCGTCGAGGACGGGTTTGACGAGCAGGTTGCCTTTACCCGGGACCTCGTGCGGATGCCGTCGCTCCGTGGGCGCGAGCACGCGGTGCAGGATTACCTTTTCACCGCGATGAAGGATCGCGGCCTGGCGATGGATCGCTTCGCCATGGACCGGGACGCGATCGAGCGGCATCCGGGGGGTTCGAAATTCTCGGACCAGCACTCGGAGGCGCCCATCGTGGTGGGCATCCATCGCCCTGCCGAGGAAAAGGGCCGGTCGCTCATCCTGCAATCGCATGTGGACGTGGTGCCCGAAGGCCTGCCGGAGATGTGGAGCGATCCGCCGTTTTCCGGGGCAATCAAGGGCGATTGGATGTACGGGCGCGGCGCGGGCGACATGAAGGCGGGCGCGGCGGCGAATATCTTCGCGTTCGACGCGCTGGCGCGGATCGGGTTGCGGCCGGCGGCGACGGTTTACGTGCAATCGGTGGTCGAGGAGGAATCGACCGGCAACGGCGCGCTTCAGACCTTCCTCGAAGGCTATACCGCCGACGCGGTTCTCATCCCCGAGCCGGAGGACGAGAAACTGGTGCGCGCCAATACCGGCGTGCTGTGGTTCCAGGTGAAACTGCGCGGCGTGCCCGTGCATGTGCGTGAGATGGGTGAAGGCGCCAATGCCATCGACGCGGCCTATCGCGTGGCGGGTGCGCTGCGCGAGATGGAGGCCCGGTGGAACGACGAGAAGGGTGAGCATCCGCATTTCGAGGAGGAGCCGCATCCCATCAACCTCAATATCGGCAAGATCGCCGGTGGCGACTGGGCGTCGTCCGTGCCGTCTTGGTGCACCATCGACGTGCGCGTGTCGATCTACCCCGGCCGGAGCGCCGAGGATGCCGCGCGCGAGATCGAAAGCTGCGTGGCCGATTTCGCCAAGACGGATGCGTTTCTGTCGAACAATCCGCCAGAGGTCGTGTTCAACGGGTTCTTCGCGGAGGGCTACGTGCTGGAGCCCGGATCGGAGGCCGAGGCGGTTCTGGGCCGGGCGCACGAGGCGGCGATAGGCGCGCCGCTCGAGAGTTTCGTGACGGCGGGGTATCTCGATACGCGGGTCTATGCGCTCTACAACAAGATCCCCGCGCTCTGCTACGGTCCGATCTCGCAGAATATCCATGGCATCGACGAGCGCGTGAACCTGCCGTCGGTCAAGCGGATCACGCAGGCGATGGCGCTTTTCATCGCCGAGTGGTGCGGCGTGGAAGACGCGAGGTGAGCCTTTCGAAGGAGGGCGGGCGCGATGTCGCGCCGGGGCCGGATCTTCTGAGCCATGATGCGCCGATGGTCGCACCGGAGCGCGCGGCGGCGTTGCTGCGCGCCCTTTACGGGGTCGATGGGACGCTGCATCCGCTGGGTGCCGAGAAGGATGCCAATTTCCGTGTCGAGCGGGCGGAGCGGCCGCCGCTTCTGCTGAAGATCACGAACGCGGCGGAGGCGCGCGGAGTGACGGAGATGCAGACGAATGCGCTTCTGCATCTCGAGCGGGTCGATCCCGGCCTGCCCGTGCCGCGCATCGTGCCGAGCCGGGGCGGCCGTGCGATCGAGGAAATCGAGGGCGCGGGCGGGCAGCTTCATGTGGTGCGGCTCATGAGTTTTCTCGAGGGGCGGATCATGGCCGACGCGGCACCGCGAGAGGCTGTGTTCAAGCGGCTGGGCGGGTTCCTGGCGCGGTTGAACCGAGCGCTTGCGGGGTTCAGCCACCCGGCGGCGGATCATCGGTTGCAATGGGACCTGCGGCAGGCCGGCACATTGCGACCGATGCTGGAGGCGGTGGCGGAGGATGGCCTACGCGGGCGGCTCATGACGCTTCTGGACCGTTTCGACCATGAGATCGCGCCGGCCCTGGGCGGGCTCCGGGCGCAGGTCGTGCATAACGATTTCAACCCGCACAATATTCTGCTGGACGGGACGGGGACGCGGCCCGTGGGCCTGATCGACTTTGGCGACATGGTTCGAACCTGTCTTGCCTGCGATCTGGCGGTGGCGCTTTCATACCAGCTTGGCGAGGGGCCGGAGCCGCTGAGGCGGGTCTGTGGGATGATCGAGGGGTTCGCCGCGCAGATGCCGCTCGAGCGGCGGGAGATCGAGCAGCTGCCCGATCTGATCCGCTTGCGCCATGCCACGACTCTCGTGATCGCGGGGTGGCGGGCGCGGAGGTATCCGGGCAACGCCGCCTATATCCTGCGCAATACGGGTGCGGCCCGACGTGGGCTCGGCGCGCTCGACCGGGTGGGCACGCAGGCCGCGATCGACGCATTCGCGCGCGCGGCAGAAGCAAGGGAGAACACGGGATGACGATGGTGAACGCCTTTGACGCGGGGAAGGGCGTGACGCTCGACCCCGAGGATGCCGCGCTCATCGAGCGCCGGGCGCGGGCGATGGGACCGGCCTATCGTCTCTTCTACGAGGAGCCGCTGCATATCGTGCGGGGCGAGGGCGTGTGGCTTTGGGACAGCGCGGGGCGCAGGTTTCTTGACGGATACAACAACGTCGCGTCGCTGGGGCATTGCCATCCGAAGGTGATCGAGGCCATCGCGCGGCAGGCGGGGATACTCAACACGCATACGCGCTATCTGCACGGTGACGTGGTCGCGTATGCCGAGCGGCTTCTGGCGACCATGCCCGACGGTCTGGGACACGTGATGTTCACCTGCACCGGATCGGAGGCCAACGACCTCGCGCTCAGGATCGCGCGGAGCCATACGGGGCGGGACGGCGTCATCGTGACGCGCAACGCCTATCATGGCGTGACGGAGGCGGTGGCGGAACTGTCGCCGTCGCTGGGGCCCCATGTGCCGCGCGGTGCGCGGGTCAGGGTCATCGACGCGCCCGATCCGGTCAATGTCCCGCCCGAGGAGCAGGGCGCGAAGATGGCCCGCGACCTGGCCCAGGCGATCTCGGGGATGCGCGCGGACGGGATCGAGCCGGCGGCGTTCCTCTGCGATACGCTCTTCTCGAGCGACGGGCTCTACCCCGACCCGGCGGGATTCCTGAGCCAGGCGGTCGAAGTGATCCGCGCCGAGGGCGGGCTTTTCATCGCCGACGAGGTGCAGGCGGGGTTCGCGCGGAGCGGAGAGGCGTGGTGGGGTGTCGCACGGCACGGGGTCGCGCCGGACATGATCACCATGGGCAAGCCCATGGGCAACGGGTTTCCCGTGGCGGGCGTCGCGTTGCGGCCCGAGGTGGTGGCCGAGTTCGGTGCGAAGGCGCGGTATTTCAACACCTTCGGCGGCAACCCGGTGGCGGTGGCGGCGGGCATGGCCGTCATGGATGTGATCGAGGGCGAGGGCCTTATGGACAATTCGCGGCGTATCGGCGGGATGCTGAAGGAGGCGATCGGCCGGATCTGCGAGGGCCGGGACGACACGGTCGCAGTACGAGGGGCGGGCCTTTACCTGGCGCTCGACTGCGTGGCGGGCGGAGCGCCCGATGCGGAGATGGCCGCGTTCGTCGTCAACCACATGCGCCGCAACGGCGTCCTCATCAGTGCGACGGGGCCGAAGGGGCATTGTCTCAAGATCAGGCCGCCGCTCGTGATGGGCGAGGACGAGGCGGAGCTTCTGGCCGGGGCGCTGGATGCGGCGCTTGGGGCCTGGCGGCGCTGAGGACGGCCGCGCCCGGTCATCGAAGCGCCATGTTCGGCCGGCGCGCCGCCGCTTTTGTGCCATGACGTGACCTGAATCCGGCGATAATGGCGGTGGCATATTCTTTCGATCCGAAGGACCGTCATGCCCGTTTTCACAGTCTATGCGCTTGGCGCGTCGCAGATCTCCGTTTCGGGCGGCGAGCAGCTTTCGGGGATCACGCAAGGCGATGGCTCGCACCTTGTCGGCGAGACGATCACGCTGAACTCGAACCTGTGGGAAGCGGTCAGCATCGATGACAATGACAGTGATTTCGACGACAACGATACCGGGCAGACGTTGAACGGCGCGCAGAGCTTCGACGGGGTATCCTACGCGTCGGGCCGGATCGTGGAGGCGGAATACGAGCTGACCCTGCGCGACCCGGACGGCAATACCTACACGGATCAAGGCTTCAACATCCGCGAGCCCGGCGGCGGCGCGTCCTACGCGACGGTCGAGGGGCTGAGTTTTACCGGCGGGGTCGGAGGCTTCCCGCCGACGGGAGTGCCTCTTACCGTCGTGAGCGCGCGCGAGGGACCGAGCGAGCCCTATGCGGACCTCGCGACGCCACCCTGTTTCGTGGCAGGCACCCTGATCGAGACGCCGCGGGGGCCCGTGGCGGTCGAGGCCCTGGCCGCGGGCGACATGGTGGTGACGGCCGATCACGGGGCGCAGCCGCTGCGCTGGGTCGGCTGCGCGCGCATTCCCGCGGCACTCATCGCGCGGGAGCCGGCCTTCCGGCCGGTGGTGATCCGACAGGACGCGCTGGGCGAGGGACGGCCGGCACAAGATCTGCACCTGTCGCAGCAGCATCGCGTCCTGATCGGCGACTGGCGGGCCGAGGTGATGTTCGGACATGCCGAGATCCTCGTCGCGGCGCGGAAGCTGGTGAACGACCGGACCATCCTGCTCGAGGCCGTGACGGGGGACGTGACCTATTATCATCTCCTGTTCGATCGCCACGAGATCGTCCTTTCGAACGGACTGCCGACCGAGAGCTACCTGCCCGACCCGGACGCGCCGCGCTCGAACCCGACGGAGCGGGAAGTCATGCGCCTTTTCCCGCAACTCGCGATACCCGGGCGGCTCATTTCGGCGGCGCGGCCCTGCATCGAGGATCGGCGGGTGCGGGTTCTCGCCGCCTGAGCGGATTTTCGGTCAGGGCGCGGAACATTCGGCAGGGCGCACCGGTTATCAGAGCGAATTGCATCTCGACCCTTGACGTCGGAGGACGCGAGCTACCATGTGATGCAATAGAGATTTGACATACCAATCAAAGGGGGCTCCCATGGCATTCGAACTTCCCGATCTTCCCTACGCTCACGACGCGCTGGCCGGCAAAGGCATGTCGGCCGAGACGCTGGAGTATCACCACGACATCCACCACAAGGCCTATGTCGACAATGGCAACAAGGCCATCAAGGGCACCGAGTGGGAGGGCAAGTCGCTCGAGGAGATCATCAAGGGCACCTATGACAAGAACGCGGTCGCCCAGAGCGGCATCTTCAACAACATCAGCCAGCTTTGGAACCACAACCAGTTCTGGGAGATGATGACGCCCAAGGACAGCAAGATGCCGGGCGAGCTTGAAAAGGCGATCACGGAGGCCTTCGGTTCGGTCGACAAGTTCAAGGACGAGTTCAAGTCCGCCGGCGGCGGCCAGTTCGGCAGCGGCTGGGCGTGGTTGGTGAAGGACAGTGATGGCAGCCTCAAGGTGACGAACACCGAGAACGGCGTGAACCCGGTATGTTTCGGGCAGACCGCGCTTCTGGGCTGCGACGTGTGGGAGCATTCCTACTACATCGACTTCCGCAACAAGCGCCCGGCCTATCTCGAGAACTTCCTCGACAATCTGGTCAACTGGGAGAATGTCGCCAGCCGCATGTAGGCGCATGTCCTGCGACATTCCGAGAGGGTGAGAGGGGCCCGGCCGAGCATTTTGGCCGGGCTTTTTTACATCATACGTCGATGATCGCCGCTCCTCTTCCTCGCCGGCTTTTGACCGGCGTTTCCGCGATTGGTAGTCTCGCCCAATCGGGAGCGGGAAAGAGATGAGCAAGATCGCAGGGACGGCCGGTGGACGGGCAATGGCGGCGCTGGGGGGCGTGGCCGTCGCGGTGGTCATCGCGGCCGGTCTCGTACTGAGCGGTGTGGTGCCGGATCTGCGGCCCGACGGCGGCGATCAGGAGGCGGCGGTGCCGTCGGTTCCGTCCGAGACCGCGATCCAGACAGACGAGAGCGGCGAGAGTGGCGAGGCCGCGCAAACGTCGGGGACCGACGCCGTGGCGACACCCGACATGCCCGCGCCACCTGAGATCAGCCTTTTCCGCCTGGAGCCCGACGGCAGCGCGCTTGTGGCCGGGCGTGCCACGGAGGGGTGGCGCACCACGATCATGCTCGATGGCGCCGAGCTTGCCGATGCGACGCTTGGCGCGGGGGGCGAGTTTGCCGAGTTCGTGACGCTTGCCCCGTCGGACACGCCGCGAATTCTTGCGCTGCGCATGAGCCGCGAGGGCGAGGAGAGCGAGATCCTGTCGCGCGAGGAGGTGATCGTCGCGCCGACCCCGCCCGAGATCGAGCCGGTGGCATCGGAGGAAGAGGCGCCGCCGCGCGATCGGGCCGAGCCGGGCGCGCATGACATCGCGGGCGAAGAGAGCGAAGCCGCCGAGGTGCAAGCGGCCGAGGTCGGAACCGGGACGGTGGAAGACGAGGCGGAGGGGGAGGCCGAGCTCGTGACCGACGCCACGAAGCGCGCCGGGCAGACGGTTCTGATGGCCGACGAGGACGGTGTGGAGGTTCTTCAGCCGGCGGGCGCGCCGCAGGTCCTGAGCCAGGTGGCACTCGACGCGATCACCTATGACGCGCAAGGCGAGGTTCAGTTGGCCGGACGGGGGCAAGGCGGCGCCTTCGTGCGCGTCTATCTCGACAACACGCCGATCACCACGTCGCGCATCGCGGCGGATGGACGCTGGCGCTCGGACCTGCCCGAGGTCGATACGGGCGTCTATACCCTGCGGATCGACGAGGTGACGGACGAAGGGCGCGTGACCTCCCGCGTGGAGACGCCGTTCAAACGCGAGGACGAGGCGGTGATCGCCGAGGCCGAAGCCCGCGCCGAGGCCGCCGGAGTTGAGCCGGGCGGAACCCGCGTCGACGTCGTGACCGTGCAACCGGGATCGACGCTCTGGGCGATTTCGCGGGACCGCTATGGCGAGGGCATTCTTTACGTGCGCGTCTTCGAGGCCAATCGCGACCGCATCCGCGACCCCGACCTGATCTATCCCGGCCAGGTGTTCAGCCTGCCCGAATGAGGTGATCCTGACGGGGAACGCCCGGCGCTCTGGCCAAGCGGGGCGGAGCGGACTATCTCGGGGGTTTGACGCCCCGAGGAAGCGACACCGATGAGCCAGACCGAAGCGCCCGAGCCCGAATTGCCCGCCGGAGGATGGCGCGTGATCCGGCGTGTCGCCCCCTATCTCTGGCCGGAGGGGGAGCCGGGGATCAAGGCGCGCGTGATCTTCGCGCTGATCACGCTGGTCGTCGCCAAGCTCATCGCGGTGGCGACGCCGTTCTTCTACAAGGCCGCCGTCGACAGCCTTTCGGGCGAGGGGCAGAGCGCCGCGTGGATGCTGGGAGCGGGGGCCGTGGGCCTGACCGTGGCCTACGGGGTGGCGCGGCTGATGAACGTGGGTTTCCAGCAGTTGCGCGACGCGGTATTCGCCAAGGTCGCGCAACGGGCGCTTCGCAAGCTTGCGCTTCGGACCTTTACCCATATCCACGCCATGTCGATGCGCTATCACATCACGCGCAAGACGGGCGGTCTCAGCCGGATCATCGAACGGGGCGTGAAGGGGGTCGAGTTCCTGCTCCGCTTCCTGCTTTTCTCGGTCGGGCCGCTCATCCTGGAACTGCTGATGATCAGCGTGGTGCTTTGGCTGGCCTTCGACGTCTGGTACCTGGTCGTCGTGGCGGTGGTCATCGCGGCCTACGTGGCGTTCACGTTCAAGGTGACGGAATGGCGCGTGCGGTTGCGGCGCGAAATGAACGACCAGGACACCGACGCCAACCAGAAGGCGATCGACAGCCTGCTCAACTATGAGACGGTGAAGTATTTCGGTGCCGAGGGCTGGGAGGCCGAACGGTACGATCGCGCGATGGCGGGCTATCAGCGAGCGGCGCTCCAGACGGCCTATTCCCTCTCCTTCCTGAATTTCGGGCAATCCGTCCTCATCACGTCGGGCCTGGTGGCGGTCATGGTGATGGCGGCGCTGGGCGTGCAGGCGGGCGATCTGACGGTGGGTGATTTCGTCATGGTCAACGCCTACATGGTCCAGATCACCATGCCGCTCAATTTCCTCGGCACCGTCTATCGCGAGATACGCCAGAGCCTCGTCGACATGGGCGAGATGTTCGGCCTGCTGGATCAGCCGCCTGACGTGACCGACCGCCGGGATGCCCGGCCGCTCGAGGTGCGCGACGGGGTCGTGCGGTTCGAGGACGTGCACTTCGGGTATGATCCGGAGCGCGAGATCCTCAAGGGCGTGAGCTTCGAGGTCGGTGCCGGTCAGACCGTGGCGATCGTGGGGCCGTCGGGATCGGGCAAGTCGACCATCGGGCGGCTTCTGTTCCGGTTCTATGACGTGCAATCGGGCGCGATCCGGATCGACGGGCAGGATCTGCGCGAGGTGACGCAGGAGAGCGTGCACGAGGCCGTGGGCGTGGTGCCACAGGACACGGTCCTTTTCAACGACACGATAGGTTACAACATCGGGTACGGCCGCGTGGGCGCCAGCGACGAGGAGATCGTGGCGGCGGCGAAGGATGCGCAGATCCACGATTTCATCCTCGGCCTTCCCGAAGGCTATGACACGCAGGTCGGCGAACGCGGTCTGAAGCTCTCGGGCGGGGAGAAGCAGCGGGTTGGGATCGCGCGGACCCTGCTCAAGGATCCGCCGATCCTGCTTCTGGACGAGGCGACGAGCGCGCTTGACAGCGAAACGGAGCGTGACATCCAGGACGCGCTGAGACGCGCGACCGAGGGACGCACGGCAATCACCATCGCGCATCGCCTGTCGACCATCGCCGATGCGGACCGGATCATCGTGCTGGAGGAGGGGCGCATCGTCGAGGACGGCACGCATGCCCAGCTTCTCGCGCGCGGTGGGCCATACGCCGCGCTCTGGCGGACGCAGGCGGCGGAGCGCGCGGCGTGAGCCGCAAGGATTACCCCGAAACGCCCGACGGACGCTATTTCGTGGCGCGGGGACGGCTGTGGCGCAGGACCGATCCGCGCCTTGACGACAGCGAGCGCCGGGCCGCGGTGAAGGCCTTGATGCAGGCGCGGCGCGCGGTGGGGCAGGCGACGACTGCGACCGAGGAGCGCGAGGCGCGCGCCCGCGTGGACGAGGCGAAACGGAGGCTGGGCGAGCGCGGTCCGGTCTGGTGGAAGGACGGCGCGCCCGACGAGGGCGGGAAACACCCGAAGAACAGCAGCTATGCCGCGTGTTGGGAGGCGCTCGATCCGGAGGCGCGCGCGCGGGGTGAGGCCGGGAACCGGTGAGCGGGAAGATCGCACGGCGCAAACGAAAACGACCCGCGAGAGAGGCGCGGGCCGTTGGATCCGGTCTGGAGGGTCCGGTAACTTCAACGTCTTGTTGGTTGATACCTGAATACGCCAGCGCGCGGCGTTCGCCAAGCATTTGTCGAATTTAGGCCAGATTTGGCAGGAATCAGGAAACAAGACACGCCCGGCAGAACGCATTGTTTCGAAAGCCGGAGGCAATCGCGCGCAGGCGGGCCACAAAGCTGCCACATTTGCGACCGAATCGCGCGCGTGGTTCCGACTTATTCCGCGGCGCGGAGCGGTTTTCCGGCAGGCTCGGTGCGGGCCGTGTCCCGGCCGGGTGCCTCGATGTCCCAGATAACCTCGGTCAGCGTGGCGCGACGGGCGGTGCGCGACAAGGCGAGATCCCGCGCGGCGCGGCTGCTGCGGCCCATCGAGAGCGCGGCCAAGAGGTGCGAGAACCACATCAGGTAGGTCGTCGTCCAGGCCCTCAGCGCCAGCATGGAGGGCGTGAAGATGAGCGTGAGCATGGTCGCGATCCCGAGCCCGAACACGACCGCCGTGGCAAGTTGCTTCCACCAGAGCGAGGTGGGCGAATTGAACGTGTAGCCGCCGCCGATGAAGTCGAGGCTGAGGCCGAACATCATGGGCGCGAGACCCGCCATCGTGGTCACGGTGGTCAGGAGGACGGGGCGGATACGGTCCTGCGCCGTGCGGGTGATGGCCTCGGTCCGGGGCATGTAGCGCGCGTAATCCTGGTAGGTGTCGATCAGCACGATGTTGTTGTTCACCACGATCCCGGCCAGGGCCACGATCCCCGTGCCGGTCATGATGATGGAGAAGGGCTGGTTCATGACCATCATGCCGATCAGAACGCCCGTGGTCGAAAGCACGACCGCCAGAAGCACCAGCACGGAGTTGAAGATCGAGTTGAACTGCGCAAGCAGGATGATGAACATGAGGCCGAGCGCGCCCATGAACGCCTTTTGGAGGAAGGCGCCGGATTCAGCCTGATCCTCCTGATCGCCGGTCCACTCGTAGGAGATGCCGGGCGGAAGCACGCCCGACTCGAGCCACTCGGTCAGGTGTTCGATCCGTTCGTTGGGGTTGATTGGCACGGTGGCCTCGTTGCCCTTGGCGTCGATCGCGGTTCGGGTCAGCCCGTCGGTCACGCCGGCCTTGACGTCGAAATAGCGGGTCTGATCGACGCGGTCGATCTGGGCGAGGCCGGCGACGGGCTTGCGGGTGATGAAATTCGACAGGGGAATGAGCCCGTCGGCGGTGCGCACCTTGAGCGTGTCGAGCGTCGAGAGCACGCGATCCTTCTCGGGGAGGCGGACGCGGATGTCGATTTCCTCGTCGCTGGTGTCGACCCGCATCGTGTCGAGCAGGATGCCGCGCGTGACGAGCTGCACCATCGCGCCCACGGTCGCCACGTCGGCGCCGAAGCGGCCGGCCTTCTCGACATCGACGTCGATCTGCCAGTCGATGGCCGGGAGGGGCAGCGTATCCTCGACGAGGGTGAGACCGCGGGTCTCGTCGAACCTGGCGCGCGCCATTTCGGTCGCGGCGACGAGCGCGTTCCAGTCGTCGCCCTTGAGACGCAGGTGGACGGGCTTGGCCGAGGCCGGACCGCGCTCGAGCGCGAGGATCTCGATGCGGATGCCGGGAAGGCGCGACAGCTCGGCCGTCAGTTCGGCGATGGTTCGGTCGCCATCGGTTTCCGGCGCCGAGATCTCGCGCGTGACGTCGATGTCGAGGAGCGGAATGGTGAACCACGTCTCGCGCGTGGTCGGCCGATCCTCCCAGGGCAGAAGCTCGAGCTGGACCTGCCCGATGGTGTCGCGTGGCGGCTGCGCGCCGCCAGTGTTGTTGTCGAGCCCGCCGTCGCCCGCGAAGGCGAAGGCGCTTTTCACGTTGGGGTGCTGGATGACGATGTCCTCGACCTGCGCGACGAGGTCGTCCTTCTGCTCGAGCGAGAGATTGCCCCGCGCGCGGACATAGACGATGGCGTTCTCGGGTTCGGATTCCACGAAGAACTCGACCCCGCGATTGTTGCCCATGTAGAAGATGAGCGTCGTGCCGACGATCACGAAGACGGCCGCGAAGGCCACGAGCGGCCCCACGGGATTGCCGGCGATGAGGTGGATGAAGCGCCCGAAGGGAGTGCGTTGCGGTCCGGTGGTCACGCGGTCGGGGCGCGGCGGGAAAAGCCACTGGCGAAGCCGTGCCAGTGCCCGGCGAAGGCGGGTGAAGACGGCGCCGAGCCCCAGCAGCAGCGCAAGGGCCCCGCCGAGACCCATCGCGGCGAAGACGAGGACAGCGAGGAGCGTGACGAACGCACCGAGCAGCGTGGGAATGACCGAGACCAGGATGGCGCTCATCTCCATCGAAGTGAAGAGCGATGCGACAAGCGCCATGAGCGCCGGAACCGCGCGGGCCGAAACCGCCACCGCCACGGCCGCGAGCGGGAAGAGGAGCAGGTGCCAGAGCCAGTAGCCCGACGCGATCACCTCGGTGCGCTCGCTCAACCAGCGTTCGAGCCGACCGGTCACGCCGCCGACCACCGGAAGATAGACGAGCGCCACGAGAAGCGAGGCCGACAGCACGAAGATGAGCGTGACGGGCAGCATCCCCATGAACTCGCCCGGCACGCCGGGCCAGAAGAGCATCGGCAGGAAGGCGCAGAGCGTGGTCGCTGTGGAACTGACCACCGGCCAGAACATGCGCTTGGCGGCCTCGACATAGGCGTGCATGGGGCCCGAGCCTTCGGAAATGCGTTTGTCGGCGTATTCGACAACGACGATGGCCCCGTCCACCAGCATCCCCACCGCGAGGATGAGGCCGAACATCACCATGTTCGAAACCGTGACCCCCATCACCGCCAGAAGCGCGAAGCAGAGCAGGAAGGAGGTCGGGATCGCGAAGCCCACGAGCAGGGAAGGGCGGATGCCGAGCGCGGCCAGCATGACGATCATCACGAGCGCGATGGCGGTGAGGACCGATCCTTCGAGCTGTTTCACCATGGATTCCACGGTGCGCGACTGATCCCCCGAGGTGCCGACCGAGACGGTCGCCCGCATCTGCTCGGGCCAGGCCGCGCGCGCCTCTTCGACCGTTTCGCGCACCAGCGCAGCGGTGTCGATGATGTTGAAACCCTTGCGCTTCACGACCTGGAGCGCGACCGTGTCGGAGCCGTTGAAGCGCGCGGTGCCTGTCCGATCTTCGAAAGTCAGGTTGATCCGTGCGAGATCGCCCAACGTCACCACGCGGTCGCCGTTGGTCTTGACCGGCAGGTCGTAGATGTCGCGGGTCTCGTCGAAGGAGGAGGGGATCTTGACCGCGAAGGCGCCGGTATCGCTTTCGATCTCGCCCGCCGCGATGAGCTGATTGTTGTTCTGCACAACGCTTATCAGCTCGCCTGCGGTGACGTTGTAGGCCTCGAGGCGCAGGGGGTCGATCACGACCTCGACCATCTCGTCGCGATTGCCGGCGATTCCGGCCTCGAGAACCGGCTCCAGCGCCTCGAGCCGGTCCTGAAGATCCCTCGCGATGCGCGCCATGGTGCGTTCCGGCACGGCGCCGGAGAGATTGACGACGAGGATCGGGAATTCCGAGAAATTGATCTCGTTGATCGAGTATTTCTCGTAGCCATCGGGGAATTTCGACTCCGCCGTGCTCATCGCGTCGCGGACATCGGCCATGATACGGGTCTTGTCCCAGCCGAACTCGAATTCGAGCGCGACGCCGGCATAGCCTTCGGCGGCGGTGCCCGACATTTCCTTGAGGCCGTCGAGATCGGACAGCTCGGTTTCCATGACCTTGACGAGCAGGGTCTCGCTGTCCTCGGCGGAAATGCCGGGGAAGGGGACCGAGACGAAAAGCGCCGGGATCTCGATGTCGGGCTCGCCCTCCTTGGGAAGGCTCACATAGGCCAGCGTGCCCGCGATCACCGAAAGCACGATGAAGGCCAGCACCATGCGGGCGCGAGCCGCGGCCCAATCGACGATGCCGGTCATTCGGCCGCCTCCGCGAAGGCGGCCTGAACGCGCACGCCGTCGGTCACGTATTCCTGTCCGACGACGATCACGTTCGCCGTGTCGGGCAGACCGGCCAGCCACACGCCTTCAGGCGTATCGCGCAGAAGCGTGACGGGGATGAACCGGGCCTCCTCGGCCTCGGTCACGACGCGCACGCCGAGATCGCCCTCGTCATCGAGGGTCAGCACGGATTGCGGGAGGAGATGGGCCATCTGCCCCTCGGCCTCGATGATGATCTCGGCGGTCTGGCCGTCGCGGATGGCGAGATCGGGATTCGGCACCTCGATCTCGACGCGGAAGGTGCGGGTCGTGCTGTCGGCGGCGCGCGACAGGAAGGTGACGGTGCCCTCGGTCCGCTGACCCGAGGCCAGCCGCGCCCCGGCGCGGGCGCCGAGTTCGACACGCGCGACGGCGGTTTCCGGGACGAAGCCGACCAGGATGATCGGGTCGAGCTGTATCACCGTGGCGCAGAGCGCCCCGGGTTGCAGAAGCGCGCCCAATTCGGCGGTGTCGGATTCGAGAAGGCCTGCGAAGGGCGCCGTCATGGTCAGACGTTCCACTTCCCTGTCGGCGGCGGCAACGGCGGCGCGGGCGCTTTCGACGCCGGACTTGGCGGCCTCGATCCCCGCGGCCGCGCCTTCGACCCCTGCGCGCGCGGTCTCCAGCCCGGCCTCGGCGCTGACCAGCGCCGCCTCGGCGCCGCGCACCGCGGCCTCGGTGGCGGCGACGCGGGTTTCGGAGGCGAACCCGTCCTCGCTGAGCTTCTGGGCGGCGTTCTGGTTGATGCGGGCCTCGTTGAGGCGGGACTTGGCCTCTTCCACGCGGGCCATGGCTTCGGATACGCGGGCCTTGGCTTCGGGTACCTTGGCGCGGGCCTCGGGAAGGCGGGACAGCGCCTCGGCCAGCCGCGCGCGGGCCTCGGCCTGGCTTGCCGCGCGGGTGCCGGGGTCGAGACGGCAAAGCTCTTGCCCGGCTTCGACGAACGTCCCCTTGCGCAGCGGCTCGGAGATGACCTGTCCGGAGGTTTCGGCGCGCACCTCGACCTGGCGGTCGGCCTCGGTCTGGCCGCGCAGGATGACCGCGCTGTCGATCTCGCGCGCGGTGGATCGCTGAACCACGACACCGGGGAGGGAGGGTGAGCCGTCCTCCGGCGCGTCGGCGTTCACCTCGGGCGCGTCCGAGACCGCGGCGGTCGCATCGTCCTCGTCCGCCGCGCCCCCGGTGAGCAGGTCGCGTTCGAGCACGAAGACGTAGATGAGCGCCGAAACCGCGATGGCGGCCAGGATGGGAAAGAGACGCATTACAAGACCTTTGCGTGTTCGAGCTACCAAGCCTGCGAACCACCGCATCATGGCGCCGCGCGACACATACACTCAATACGCTGAACTATCCAGTTCAGATTAAACTTTTCGCCGATCCGTTTCAAGCGGCGGCGGGGTGCCGCCCTTCGCGGGCCTTGGCACCACTTGAGTGACGCGCTAAGACGGGACGGAAGACCATTCGAGGCAAGCGAGCTATCCGTGAGTAATACCGACAGTTTCATCGACGAGGTGACCGAAGAGGTTCGGCGCGACAAGCTTTTCGCGCAGATGCGCCGATATGGCTGGATCGCGGTGCTGTTGGTCCTCCTGATCGTCGGTGGCGCGGCCTACAACGAATGGAAGAAGGCATCGGAGCGCGCGGCGGCCGAAGCGCTGGGGGACGACATCCTTGCCGCGCTCGAAGCCGATGACCGCGCGGCGCGGGCCGATGCCCTGGCCGCGATCGACGCGCCGACACCGGGTGCGGATGCGGTGGTGACGCTTCTGGCCGCTGGCGAGGCGATCGGCGAAAGCCCGGCCGAGACGGCCGAGATGCTTCTGACGCTGGCCGATCGCGGCGACGTGCCGCTCGTCTATCGCCAGATCGCGACGCTCAAGGCCACGGCCATCTCGGAGGCGGGGTTGAGCCCCGAGGAACGGCGCGAGCGCCTGGACGGGCTGGCACTGGGCGGGGGGATCGTCCGGCTTCTGGCCGAGGAACAACTGGCCTATCTCGACATCGAGGCAGGGGAGACCGATGCCGCGCTCGAGCGGCTGGAGCAGATCGCGGCCGACGCGGAGGCATCGCAAGGCTTGCGCCGCCGCGTGTCTCAGGTGATCGTGGCGTTGGGCGGCGATGTCGCGCCCGCGCAGGATGCCGGGTGACGGCGGGACAACGTGTGAAAGCCGGGGGGCACATGGTGGTGAGCAGCAAGACGATTTTGGCGGCGCTGGTGGTGCTTGGCACCCTTGCCGCCTGCGCGAAGAACGATCCGATCCTGCCGGGACCGCGCGAGGAGATCCGCCCCGATGCCGACGAGGGCTTCGGGCTTGTCGACAATGCGGGCCGTCCGAATCGCACCGCGCCGGTGCCCACGGGTCCGGCGCGCGTGAACGCCAACTGGACGCAGCGCAGCGGCACGCCCGCGACACGCGCCGATCATCCCGCGCTTTCCCCCGCCCCGCGCCGCATCTGGTCGGCCAATATCGGGTCGGGCGATGGCAGCAAGGCGCGCATCACCGCCGATCCGGTAGTCGCGAACGGGCGTGTCTTCACGCTCGATTCCGCGGCGACCGTCACGGCGGTGAGCACGGGCGGCAAGGTATTGTGGTCGCGCAACCTCGTGCCGCTCAACGACAGTGCAAACGATGCGAGCGGGGGCGGTCTTGCCCATGGCGACGGCAAGCTTTTCGTGACCTCGGGATTCGGCAAGCTGACGGCGCTCGATCCCGCGTCGGGCGCGGTGATCTGGGAGCAGCAGCTTCGCGGCACCGGCAGCGGCAGTCCCACCGTTCTGGGCGAGATGGTCTACCTGGTGGCCGGCGATGACGAAGCCTGGGCGATCGACACCGACACCGGCCGCGTGCAATGGCGGTTGAGCGCGGCGCCCGATGCCAACAACATTCTCGGCGGCCCCGCGCCGGCGCTTTCGGACAAATACGCCGTCTTCGCCTTTGGCGCGGGCGAGTTGCAGGGGGCGTTCCGCAAGGGCGGATTGCGGCTTTGGGATGCGCAGGTGGCCGGGCGTCGTTCGGGCCTGTCGCAGGCACTCGTCACCGACGTGACGGGCGATCCGCTTATTGTGGGCGACCGGATCTACGTGGGCACGCATTCGGGACGTCTCGTGGCGCTCAAGCTCGGGAACGGCGAGCGGATCTGGACCGCGAAGGAGGGGCCGCTGAGCCCGATCTGGCCCGCGGGCGGCTCGCTCTTCATCATCTCGGACCGCAACGAGCTCGTGCGGATCAACGCCGAGGACGGCACGCGCATCTGGTCGCACAAGCTTCCGTTCTTCACGAAGGACCGGCCGCGCAAGAAGGCCGAGATCTATGCCCATTACGGCCCGGTACTGGCCGGCGGGCAGCTTGTCGTGGCCTCGAATGACGGTTTGATCCGCTTCTTCGACCCCGCATCGGGCGCGTTGCGCCGCACCGTCGAGGTGCCGGGCGGAGCGACGGCCAACCCGGTGGTGGCGGGGGGCACGCTTTACGTCGTCTCGACGAACGGGCGACTGCACGCTTTCCGTTGAGCGCGTGATGCGCTAGAGGAGCGACCTTGCCGCAAGGGTCGGAGCCCAAGAGATGAGTTTTACGCTGGCCATCGTCGGACGCCCCAACGTGGGCAAGTCCACCCTGTTCAACCGGCTGGTTGGCAAGCGCCTTGCGCTGGTCGATGACCAGCCCGGCGTGACGCGTGACCTGCGCGAAGGTGAGGCGCGGCTTGCCGACCTGCGCTTCACGGTGATCGACACGGCGGGGCTCGAGACCGCCACGGACGATTCGCTCGAAGGCCGGATGCGGCGCCTGACCGAGCGCGCGGTCGAGATGGCGGACGCATGCCTTTTCGTCATCGACGCACGCACCGGCGTCACGCCGACCGACGAGATCTTCGCCGAAATCCTGCGCAAGCGGTCCGCCCATGTGATCCTTGCCGCGAACAAGGCCGAGGGGTCGGCCGCGGATGCGGGCGTGCTCGAGGCGTATTCGCTGGGCCTTGGGGAGCCGATCCGCCTCTCGGCGGAGCATGGCGAGGGGCTCAACGATCTCTACGCGCAGCTCATGCCGCTGGCCGACGCCCACGCCGCGAAGGCCGAGGAAACCGCGCCGGTCGTGGATGTGGAGGTGGACGAGGAGGGCGAGACGAACCTGCCCGATCATGCGCCCACCCCGGCCCGGCCGCTTCAGGTGGCCGTGGTGGGCCGGCCCAATGCGGGCAAGTCGACGCTCATCAACCGCATTCTGGGGGAAGAGCGGCTTCTGACCGGGCCGGAGGCGGGGATCACGCGCGATGCCATCTCGCTCAGCATTGACTGGAACGGGGTGCCGATGCGCATCTTCGACACGGCGGGCATGCGCAAGAAGGCGAAGGTTCAGGAGAAGCTCGAGAAGCTGAGCGTGGGAGACGGGCTGCGGGCGGTGAAGTTCGCGGAAGTCGTGGTCGTCCTTCTGGATGCCGCGATCCCGTTCGAACAGCAGGACCTGCGCATCGCCGATCTGGCCGAGCGCGAGGGACGCGCGGTGGTCGTGGCGGTGAACAAGTGGGACGTGGAGCCGGAGAAGAGCCAGAAGATGCGCGACCTGCGCGAGGCCTTCGAGCGCCTCTTGCCGCAATTGCGCGGGGCGCCGCTGGTGACGGTTTCGGCCAAGACGGGCAAGGGTCTCGACCGGCTGCATGACGCGATCATGCGGGCGCATGACGTGTGGAACCGCCGGATAAGCACCGCGCATCTGAACCGCTGGCTGGCAGGGATGCTCGAACAGCATCCGCCACCCGCGCCGGGCGGGCGGCGGATCAAGCTGCGCTACATGACGCAGGCCAAGACGCGCCCGCCGGGGTTCGTGGTGATGTGCAGCCTGCCGGACAAGATGCCCGAAAGTTATACCCGCTATCTCGTGAACGGCTTGCGGGAGGATTTCGACATGCCGGGCACACCCATCCGCCTTTACATGCGGAGCCAGTCGGACAAGAACCCCTACAAGGGCCGGAAGAAATCGACGCCGTCACGCCTGCGCAAGCATCTGGGCAAGGGGCCGGCGGGCGGCCGCTGACGCGCGCGGCCCGGTTCAGACCGGTTTGCGGAGCTGGAGGAGCGCCGAGGTCGCCACGATCACCGCGCCCCCGGCAGAGGCCCAGGCGACGAGCGTCGACCCGTCCGACCAGTTGCCGATCATGAGCGCGATGAGCGCCCAGACCACCGCCACCGCGAAGCCGTAGGGGCGGGCGCGCGTGCCCATGATCGCAAGCGACAGTACAAGTGCGAGCGCCAGTCCCGCCAGCGCCGCGTTGGCCGGCGACAAAAGGCCATAGCCGCCCAGCAGCAGCGCGGTCGACACCGATGACGCGGCGGTGAGCCAGCCCGCGTAGAGCCCGGTCGGAAAGCTTGCGAGCCACATATCGCGGGCGGGGGCCTGCCAGAGGGCGAGGGCCGCACCGGCCCACATGATCCAGATCATCACGGTGGCCCAGACCGGGCTCATCGTCGCGACCGTGAGCCACGGCACCCCGACGGCAAGCGACAGGAGGAGCGGCGGGCGCATCGGCGCCCAGTCGGCGGCGTCGCGCCGTTTGAACGCGCCGAACCCGGCGCTGATGACCAGCCAGAGATAGATGAGGCCCCAGATCGAGAAGGCATAGGTGGCCGGAAGCGCCGGGGGCGAGACCTGGGGGATCGGGTATTGATCCGGCGTGTAGCCGCCGAATCCGGGCGAGAACAGCGGCGCCGCAGCGAAGAGGAGGGCGGCGATCAGGACGAGATAGGGCATGGTTTTCCACCATTTACTGAGTTTCGTGGGCGTTTACCCTTCATGCACCCTGAACCTAGCGCGCCGGGGCGGCGGTCAAGGAGGAAAGTCATGACCCGTATCGTGGTACTGTGTGACGGCACCTGGAATTCGCCCGATACTCTTGAGCCCACGCATGTGGTGCGGATGAGCCGCGCATTTCTGAGCGATCCGGAGCAAGGGCAGGTGGTGGGGTATTTTCCCGGTATCGGCACTGACCGGCGGTATGACGGCCCGGTTGCCCGGTTCGTCAACAAGTGGGGTGGCGGGGCCTTCGGCTGGGGCCTCGATACCAAGGTCAAGCAGGCCTACGAGTTCATCGCGAAGGTATATCGCGAGGGGGATGAGATCTATCTGCTGGGGTTCTCGCGGGGGGCCTATACCGCGCGATCGGTGGCCGGGATGATCCGCAAATGCGGCATCGTGGCCGATACCAGCCCCGAAGGGATCAACCGTGCCTATGCGCTTTACCGAAAGGCCGGTCCGGAGAACGCGCCGGACAAAGAGCATATCCAACGCGAGCGCGCGGCGATGTCGCCGGGGTTCGCCACCTCGCCCCAGGACCTGGAGGCGCGGGGGGCGCGGGCGTCGCTGGTGCAGATCGCCTTTGTCGGCGTCTGGGATACGGTCGGCGCGAAGGGTATCCCATCCGCTGTCCTTGGCCCGGTCGCGGCGCTCTGGAACCGGCGATACGGCTTCCACGATATGGCGCTGTCGCGGCTCGTGCGGCGCGCGCGGCACGCCGTGGCGCTGGACGAGATGCGGGTTTTCTACCGGCCCGCGCTCTGGGACAACCTCGACGATCAAGCGGGAAAGCCCGGTCTGAACGGCGGCGACGTGAGTGCGACGCGGCCCTATCAGCAGCTGTGGTTCGTCGGCAATCACGGCATTGTCGGCGGCAGCGGCGGTGCGCGCGGCCTGAGCGCGATCACCATGGAATGGATGCTGGAAGGTGCGCCCGAGCTTGCGTTGCGCGAGGGTTCGCGGCTTCCGCGCGCGGTGGTCGATCCACTGGCCGACGCACCGGGACTGGGTGGTCGGCAGGGGCTGTTTCGACGCTGGCGAAAGGGACCGTCGCGCGAGAGGGACGTGCATCCGAGCGTGCGCCAGAGGCTCGAAGGCCGGGCGGAGTATCGGCCGGGAAGCCTGCGCTAGCCTGAAGGAGGGTGGGCGGGTCGCCCACCCCGCGGGTCAAGCGAGGGTGCCGTCCGAGGAAAGCGTGGTCTTGCCGCCAAGATAGGGGTGGAGCACCTCGGGGAGGGTGACCGAGCCGTCCTCCTGCTGGCCGTTTTCAAGCACCGCGATGAGACAGCGACCGACGGCGAGACCGGAGCCGTTCAAGGTGTGGACGAATTGCGGCTTGCCGCCGTCCGAGGGCTTGAACCGCGCGTTCATGCGCCGCGCCTGGAAATCGCCGCAGACCGACACCGACGATATCTCGCGATAGGTGTTCTGACCGGGCAGCCAGACCTCGATATCGTGTGTGCGGCGCGCGCCGAAACCCATGTCGCCGGTGCAAAGCACGACGGTGCGATAGG
Organism: Roseovarius sp. SCSIO 43702; assembly: GCF_019599045.1. Lineage (NCBI taxonomy): Bacteria > Pseudomonadati > Pseudomonadota > Alphaproteobacteria > Rhodobacterales > Roseobacteraceae > Roseovarius > Roseovarius sp. SCSIO 43702. Next base: position 3,100,638 of record NZ_CP080623.1, on the reverse strand, counting down.
GCAGGCCGAGCTTCTCGAGGATGCCCTGCGCGCAGCTGGTCATGCGGTCGAGTTCCTCGCGCGAGCGGTCGGGATGGGTGATCGAGACCATCTCGACCTTCTCGAACTGGTGCTGGCGGAGCATGCCTGCGGTATCACGACCCGCGCTGCCGGCCTCGGAGCGGAAACATTGCGTGTGGGCGACGTAGCGGCGCGGGAGGTAGTCCTCGTCCACCGTGAGGCCGTTGACGATGTTGGTGAGCGTCACCTCGGCGGTGGGCACGAGCCACCAGCCATTCGTCGTCTCATAGCTGTCCTCGCCGAATTTCGGCAACTGGCCGGTGCCATACATCATCTCGGGGCGCACGAGCACGGGCGTCCAGGTCTCGGTCAGGCCGTTCTCGTCGATATGGGTGTCGAGCATGAACTGCGCGAGCGCGCGGTGGATGCGGGCCACGGCGCCCGAAAGCACGACGAAACGCGCGCCCGAGAGCTTGGCGGCCGTCTCGAAATCCATGCCCGGCGCGACGCCCGACAGTTCGTAGTGCTCCACGGGTGTGAAGAAAAACTCGCGCGGCGTGCCCCAGCGGTGGATCTCGACATTGTCGTCCTCGTCCGAGCCGTCCGGCACATCCTCCATCGGCACATTGGGCAGGCTCATGAGAAGCTCGGTCATCTGCTGGTCGAGCGTCTTGGCCTCGGCCTGCATTTCGGCCACCTCTGCCTTCTTCTCGCTCACGAGGGCGCGCAGGCGCTCGAACTCGGCTTCGTCGCCGCGGCCCTTGGCGGCGCCGACCTCCTTGCTGGCCTTGTTCTGTTCGGCCTGGGCGGTTTCGGCGGCATGAATGCGGGCACGGCGCGCTTCGTCGAGCTTCAGGATCTCGGCCGAGGCGGGTGCATCGCCCCTGCGTGCGAGGGCGGCGTCGAAGGCCTCGGGGTTTTCGCGGATGGCACGGATGTCATGCATCGGTCGGGATCCTTGGTCTGGTGAGTCGTTCTGGCGTTGCCTTATGCACCAGAAGGCGCCGCGCGTGTAGGGTGCGCGGGGGTCAAGCTGTGGAAAGGGGAGGAGAAAGAGGTGAGAGGCTGGACAACGACCCAAGCGGGGCTCGTTACGGCTGCTTCCTTCCGGACCTGACCGGGTTGGCGAGGCGCTTGCCCGCGCCAACCTCTCGACGCATCACATAGGGCCTTGTCCCGGTCCATGCAACCGTCCGCGTATCAAAGTGCCAGCCGCAGGCGGAGAAAACCGTCCTGGTCGATGCCGAGCGGTTCGATGGGCGGCGTGTCGGGACGCGGGCACACCTGGGCGAAACCGGGTCCGGTGGACAGGATCGCCGTCGTGCCCGGCATCGGCAGGAAGCGCCAGATGCGGCTCGTGTCGGGGGTGACGGGCCGATGGGCGCTCAGGTGTTGCGCCAGGAGGTCGCGTATCCACGTCTGGCCCTCGTGCACGACTTCGGCGGGGTGGGCCGCCGCGAAGGGCCCGCTACCGGCGGCGCGGTAGTTGTTGGTGGCCAGGATGAACCGGTCCGCGTCGCGCACGGGGCGCCCTTCATGGCGCAGGTTCGCGATCCGGTGAGCGCGCGCATCGACGAGCTGCCCCGAAAGGGACCGGCGGGGAGGTTGCGACAGGTCGATCTCGTAGGTGACGCCGTCGACGATCTCGAAGACATGGGGCGGAATGTCCGGCGCCCGAAGCGGCGCATCCTGCGCGCCCGGTTGCACGGTATTGAAGAGAATGGCCGCGCTTTCGAGCCATTCGCGCAGGTCGGCGCCCGAGATCGCGAGGCCCACGAGCGTGTTGGGAAACGCGTAGAGGTCGGCCGCGTGGCGAAGGGCCAGGGGGCCGGCCGGGACGTCGGTAAAGGCGCCCGGTCCGCTGCGTCCGCCGGCGCGGAAGGGGGCGACCGAGGACAGGATCGGCACGCCGTCGAACGGCCCTCCCGCCAGTTCGCGCGAGAGGGCCGCGCGCTGAACCCTGGCGATCAGCCGTTCGGCGGGATTGTACCCGATGAGCGAGAGATAGGTGTGCAGCGGACCGTCGGCTTCGCCCAGGCTGGCGCGGGTGCGGCGCAAGGTGGCGTTGTGGGCGGGGGCGAGGTGTTTGCGCAGGGCGCTGTCGCTTTCGACGGTGGCCCGATTGCCCGCCGCGACCGGCCACGCCGATCCACGTCCGGCCAGAACCTCCCAGCGCTCCCCGCGGAGCACAAGGTCAAGGTCCAAGAGGCCCAGATGCGAGCCGCGATAGCCCGGCATCACGGCCGGTGTGCCGGCGATGGTGCCCCTCTCGAGATCGACCTCGTGCAGGCCCGCGAAGTCGGAGGACGGGAAGACGGAGTGGACATGGCCCATGACCATGGCGTCGATATCGCCAAGCCGCGCAAGGGGAATCGCGGCGTTCTCCATACCCGGATGCGGTGCGCCCTCCTCGATCCCCGTGTGCGCAAGCAGGATCACGAGATCCGCACCGCCCGCGCGCAGTTTCGCGGCTTCGCGGCGCGTCGCCTCGACCATGTCGGCGCTTTCGATCCGGCCTTCGAGGTGGGTCCGGTCCCAGGTCGTCACCTGCGGCGGCATGACGCTCACGATGCCGATGCGAAGAGCATGGCGGCCTCCGTCGATCGCGGTGAACGTGCGGTCAAGGAGGTGCGAGGGCGACCAGAAGGCCGCCGCGCTGGCGGGGGCGCCCTCGCGCGGCGAGAGATTGGCGCAGACATAGGGAAACCGCGCGTCGCGCACCTTTCGCCGAAGCCAGTCGAGACCGAAATTGAATTCGTGATTGCCAAGCCCCGCCGCGTCGTATTGCAGGTGGTTCATCGCGGAGATGACGGGGTGGATGGCGTCATCGGCATCTTCGAGCATGTCGGAAATCGGCGTGCCCTGCAGCATGTCGCCATTGTCGAGAAGCAGGCAATTCGGAGCCTCGTTCCGCGCGGCGCGGATGAGCGTGGCAAGACGGGCCAGCCCGAACGGCCGTTCGTCGCGGTCGAGGAAATAGTCGTAGGGCATGAGGTTGGCATGAACGTCCGACGTGGCAAGGATGCGCAGATGTAGCGTGCTGCCCTGTCCGGTCGCAGGGGTGGCCTGCATATCAGGGGACGTGTCGATCTTCATCTCGCGCAGATCTTCTCGCGCCGGTTTCCGCGTATCGTGCTCATACTTGCGAACGTAGCAATATCGCCGCGACGATCAATTCAAAGTTGTGCAGACGGCTTCGCGTTGATTGAAAACTGTGGACCTCATGTCACTTGAGCACCGACGCGCGCCGTGCCAGTCAGAGACCGAGAGAGGGAGCGCGTGCATGCGGCTGGCGGAAACGGTGACATTCGGGGGATCGCGCCTCGACCGGGCGGCGGAACTGAGGGGGCGGGATGACGCGCTCAGGCGCGAGGTCGCGGCGCATGGCGCCGAGATGATCGTGCTTTGGCGGGGAAAGCCGCTGGTTGAACCCGAGGCGCCCGGCGGCGGCGCGCGGCTGGTTCGCCTTGGACCGGATCATCCCGTCCTGACACCCGAGATGCCGAGGTTCCTCCTGGGGCGCGAGGCGACAGGGCGCCTCGTCTTCGCGTGCGACCTTTCCGACTGGGAGCCGGAGGGCGAGACCGCGCAGACCGGCGGCGGGTTTCTCGACGAGACCGTGCAGCGCCATCCACGGCTTCCCGACAGCCAGGCCTTCTGGGAATTGCGGCGGCTTCTGACCCGGCTCGATACGCGCGACGCGGAGTTGGCGGCGACGGCGAAGGCGCTTCATGCCTGGCATCACAGCCACCGCTTCTGCGCCGCGTGCGGCATGCCCAGCGAAATCAGCCAGGCCGGGTGGCAGCGGACCTGCCCCGCCTGCCGGGCGCATCATTTTCCCCGTACCGACCCGGTCGTCATCATGCTCATCACACATGGAAACGATGTGCTGCTCGGGCGTTCGCCGGGCTGGCCAGACGGGATGTATTCGCTTCTCGCAGGGTTCGTGGAGCCCGGGGAGACGGTCGAGGCGGCCGTGCGCCGGGAGGTGCGGGAGGAAACCCGGATCGAGGTGGGCGAGGTCGAATACCTGTCGAGCCAGCCATGGCCGTTTCCGGCCTCGCTCATGATAGGATGCGCGGGACGGGCCACAAGCACCGACATCATCGTCGACCCGGTCGAGATCGAGGCGGCGCTGTGGGTTTCGCGCGAGGATCTGACCGAGGCGATGGCCGGTGCACATCCGTCGATCAAACCCGCGCGGGCGGGGGCCATCGCGCATTTCCTGCTGAGCAACTGGCTTGCGGATACCCTCGATTGACGCGAGAGTGTCGGGTGACATGATATAACGCGTTCGAAGCGTGGGGCAGAGCAATGAAATTCTCGTCGAAGGACGATATAGAGGCACCGATCGAGTTTGTTTTCGCGCAGGTTTCCGACTTCGCCGGACTTGAACGGTCCGCGCTCAGGCGCGGGGCGGAGGTCCAGCGCGTGGATACGCGAAGCTCCATCGACGTCGGCATGACGTGGAAGGCAAGTTTCCAGTTTCGTGGCAAGACGCGACGCACGACGATAGAGTTGGTGGAATACGATCCGCCCACGGCGATGGCCTTCGTGTCGCAGTCGAAGGCTCTCGAGGGCAGGCTCGACGTGGAGCTCGTGGCTCTCTCGCGCACACGGACGCGCCTCGTGCTGACGATCGATTTGACGCCGCGCAACCTTTCGGCGCGTCTTCTGGTGCAATCGCTGAAGCTCGCGCGCTCATCGCTCTTGCGGAAGTTCGACAAGCGTTTGGGCGGGTATGCGCGCGATATCGAGGAGAGGTATCACCGGGTCGCCTGACCTGCCCGTGTCATGACGGGAAAGCGCCGGATGACCCGACGCTTTCTCCGATGGTGGCCGATCTCGGCAGTCTTGACTTGATCAGGCGAAGAGGCCGTTGCGTTCATCGCCGCTCAGTTCGGCAAAGAGGTCGTTGCGCTCGGGGCCACTCAGTTCCGCGAACAGCGAGTTGCGTTCGGCGTCGCTCAGTTCGGCGAAAAGCTCGGTCCGTTCGGGACCGCTCAGTTCGGCGAAAAGCTCCGTGCGCTCGGGGCCACTCAGCTCGGCAAAGAGACCGTTGCGTTCGGCGTCGCTGAGTTCCGAGATCTCGATCGTGGGCAACGGGGTGGCTGTCTGAAGGGCGGTCGTCGTGGCGAGGGCGGGGGTGGCCGTGGCAGCGACGAAGGCGGCAATTTTGATGATACGCATTGTGAAGTCCTTTCGAGACAGAGATTGAAGTTTGCGGGTATGGCCGCGGTGATGAATTATATTTGTGACCAAATGGTCCGAAATGAAACCCCTCTCGCGTTTACGTGATGCTCCGTGACGTGTTTCGGCCCGACAGTAAGGGCCGAGCGACGCTGGAGACGCGATCGGGATCAGTGCGTCTTTGGCCAGGCCATGAGTGTCATTTGGGCGGTGCGGCACGATTTGTAAGCGATCCTCTCCGCCACGTGACATAACGTGCGGATGGGCGCGCGGCGGCGTGATCGCCACACACCAAGGAGCGGCGGTCACGCGATAGGTTTGGGGGAACGGAAACCTAGTCCCGTTCGGCCGATGCGGGATAGACGCCGAGAATCTTCACGTGGGAGGTGAAGTAATCGAGCTCTTCGAGCGCGCGGGCGACAGGAGGATCGTCGGGATGCCCTTCAATGTCGGCGTAGAATTGTGTCGCCGAGAACGACCCACCGACCATGTAGCTTTCGAGCTTGGTCATGTTGACGCCGTTGGTGGCGAAGCCACCCATCGCCTTGTAGAGCGCGGCGGGTATGTTGCGCACCTGGAAGACGAAGGTCGTCATCATGCCGTGATCACCGCGCCGCGAGAAGTCGGGCTCGCGCGCCATGACGAGAAAGCGCGTGGTGTTGTTTCCTTCGTCCTCGATGTCGCGCGCGAGGACCTCGAGGCCGTAGATCTCGCCGGCAAGCTCGCTGGCCAAGGCGCCGAGATGAGGCTGGCCCGCCTCGGCCACGTGCCGCGCAGAGCCGGCTGTGTCGGCCCCGGTCACGCGCGCGATGCCGTGCCTGCCCAGGAAGCTCCGGCATTGGCCCAGCAACATCGTGTGGCTCATCGCCTCGGTCACGCGGTCGAGGGTCACGCCCGGCAGGGCCATCAGCGCGATCCGCACCCGCACGAAGGCTTCGCCGATGATGTGGAGACCGGATTCGGGCAAAAGGTGATGGATGTCGGCGACACGCCCGAAGGTCGAGTTCTCGACCGGCAGCATCGCGAGGTCCGCCTCGCCCGAGCGGACAGCGGCGATGGCGTCCTCGAAGGTGCGGCAGGGCAGCACGTCCATGTCGGGATAGGTATCGCGGCAGGCCTGGTGGGAATAGGCCCCCGGCTCGCCCTGAAAAGCTATGGTTCCGGTCATCGGCGTCTCGTTGTCGCGGGGCGCCCGGGGGAGGGCGTTTCGTCGCGCAAACTATACCTTGCACCCGAGCAAGGGAAGCGGATAGATACCCGCCAAGAGACACGGAATGGAAACGCATCTATGTTCGACACGATGACATTCACCAAGATCCTAGGCGGTTTCTGCGGCGCATTTCTCATCTTCCTGATGGGGAAGTGGGCGGCCGAGACGATCTATCACACCGGTGGCGGTCATGGCGGTGAAGAGCACGCGATGGGCTATGCCATCGAGGCAGGCGGTGGCGAAGGCGACGATGACGGCGGCGCGGCCGAGGAAGGCCAGTCGTTCGAGGAACTCTACGCGGCGGCCGATCCGGGCAAGGGCGAGAAGGTCTTCGGCAAGTGCCGCGCCTGTCACAAGCTGGAGGATGGCGCCAATTCGACCGGCCCACATCTCTATGGCGTCGTGGGCCGCGACGTCGGCTCGGTTTCGGGGTATGGCTATTCCGGCGCGCTGAGCGAGGCCGCGGATGTCTGGTCGCCGGAGAATCTCGATGCTTTCCTCGAGGACCCTCGCGGTTATGCGCCGGGCACGACCATGAGCTTTGCCGGCCTGAACAAGGCGAGCGACCGCGCCAACCTGATCGCCTATCTCGACAGCATCGGCGACTGAGCGGGGCGATCTGCCGACTCAAGGCCGCCACCCGGATGCGGGATGGCGGCTTTCTGCTGCCGGGGGGCGCGACGGCAGCAGCGTGACGCGAAATGCCCGGTTGCGGCACAGGTCGGAAAGGTTTTAGCCTGCGGCGTGAAGTGGAGGGGTTTCGCCTGATGATCCGGGAAAACGACAGGATGAAAGATTGCCGTGGCCACAGCGCCCCGTTGCGCGGGCTCGGAGCCACGTTCCGGCGGCTCGGCTGTGCGGCGGTGGCGGCTTTCGCCCTCAGCCAAGCGGCAGTCGCGCAGGACGATATCATCGAGAGCCACGGCTATTCGTATTTCGGAAACCTGTCCTATCCCGCCGATTTCGAGCATTTCGATTACGTCAATCCCGATGCGCCGAAGGGCGGTGAGATCTCGCTTGCCCTGAGCGGCACGTTCGATTCGATGAACCCCTACTCGCGGCTCGGTCGCGCCTCTGCGCTGTCGACGGTGATGTACGAGAGCCTTCTGGGCCAGGTTCTTGCCGGGTCGGGATCATTGCCCGCCGATCATTACGACGAGTATTACGGCCTTCTGGCCGAGCGGATCGAATACCCCGAGGACAAATCCTGGGTCATCTTCTACATGCGGCCCGAGGCGCGGTTTTCCAACGGCACCCCCGTGACCGCGCATGACGTGGCTTTCAGTCACAATCTGCTTCTCGACCAGGGGCTGAAATCCTATGCGGACGCGGTACGCAAGAGGATCCCCAAGGTCGAGGTGATCGACGATCATACGGTCAAGTTCTACTTCACCGAGGGTATCTCGCGCCGGAGCCTCATCGACCAGGTGGGCACGGTGCCGGTCTGGTCGAAGGACTGGTACGAAGAGACGGGCGCGCGGCTCGATGAACCGCGCATGGAGGTCTCGCCGGGATCGGGGCCCTACATCCTCGAAGAGGTGGACCCGCCCCGCCGCGTCACGTTCAGGCGCAATCCCGACTATTGGGGATGGGATCTGCCGATCAACCGGGGGCGGCACAATTTCGATACCATCCGGCTTGAGTATTTCGCGGATTCGACGGGTGCTTTCGAGGCGTTCAAGGCAGGCGAGGTGACATTCCGCACGGAGAACGACCCGAAACAATGGGCGAGCTTCTACGATTTCCCGGCCATCGAGAAGGGATGGGTGAAGCGCGAGGAGATCCCCGACGGGTTCCCGCCCAACATGACGGGGATCGTTTTCAACCTCGGGTCCGACACGCTGAAGGACCGCAAGGTCAGGCAGGCCGTGGCGCTGGGGTTCAATTTCGAATGGACGAACAAGTCGCTGCTCTACGGGCTTTACGAGCAACAGGATTCCTTTTCGACCGGCACGCCGCTCGCGGCCAGCGGCCTTCCCGAGGGCGACGAACTCGATTTCCTGAAGTCGCTCGGCGACATCGTGCCCGAGGAGATGTTCACCACCGAGCCCTGGACCCCGCACGAGTCCGATCCCGACCGGCTCGTCTCGCGCAAGAACCTGCGGAAGGCCATGAAACTTCTCGACGAGGCCGGATGGCCCGTGGGGGCGGGCGGCGTGCGCCGTAACGAGGCCGGCGAGCCGCTGAGGCTCGATTTCCTGTTCAGCGCCAACGCATCGGCGTCGTCCCGCGCGACCGCCGAGAATTTCGTGTCTAACCTTCAGAAGATGGGTATCGACGCACGTTTCGAAAGCGTCGATGCCGCGCAATACACCAAGCGCGAGCGTGACCGCGACTATGATCTCATCTTCGACGGGTATCCGGCGCTGCTGGGCACCGGCACGGGGCTTGCGCAGCGCTTCGGTTCCGAGGCGGCGGAATACAGTCTTTTCAACCCCGCCGGCCTTGCGAGCCCGATGGTGGACCGGATCATCGAGGAATCGCTCATGACCGAAAGCGAGGCGGAGGAGCACATGACCATCCGCGCGCTCGACCGGGCCTTGCGTTACGAGTTCTTCGTGCTGCCGGACGGATACGCGCCCGATCACTGGGTGGCCTACTGGGACATCTACGACCATCCCGATCCCGTTCCGCCATTCGCGTTGGGCGCGCTCGATTTCTGGTGGTATGACGCGGAGAAGGCGGAGCGGCTCAGGGCTGCCGGCGCCCCGGTGAGGTAAGCGCGACATGGGCGCCTATATCCTGCGCAGGCTGCTGCTCATCATCCCCACGCTTCTGGGGATCATGACCATCAATTTCGTCCTCGTGCAGTTCGTGCCGGGCGGGCCGGTCGAACAGATCATCGCCAACATGCAAGGCGAGGGCGATGCGTTCTCGGGCTTCGCCGGCGGCGGCGGGGACGTGACGACCGAGGCGAGCGATTTCGAGAACGAGGGCTATCTCGGCGCGCGGGGCCTGCCGCCCGAGTTCATCAAGGAACTCGAGGCGCAATTCGGTCTCGACAAGCCGCCGCTGGAGCGGTTCGTCAACATGCTGTGGAACTACGCCCGGTTCGATTTCGGCGAGAGCTACTTCCGCAAGATCACGGTGATCGACCTCGTGCTGGAAAAGCTGCCGGTTTCGTTCACGCTTGGCCTGTGGTCGACGCTGCTGGCCTATCTCGTCTCGATCCCGCTGGGCATCCGCAAGGCCGTGAAAGACGGGTCGCGCTTCGACACCTGGACGAGCGGCGTGATCATCGCGGCCTACGCGATCCCGTCATTCCTGTTCGCGGTGCTGCTTCTGGTCCTCTTCGCGGGCGGGAGCTACTACCAGATATTCCCGCTCAGGGGGCTTACCTCGGACAATTTCGATCAACTGAGCCTCGCCGGAAAGGCGCTCGATTACCTCTGGCACATCACCCTGCCGGTCGTCGCCATGTCCATCGGTGGCTTTGCGACGCTGACGCTCCTGACGAAAAACAGCTTTCTGGACGAGATCGGCAAGCAATACGTGATGACCGCGCGGGCGAAGGGCCTGAGCGAGCGCAAGGTGCTTTACGGCCACGTCTTCCGCAATGCGATGCTGATCGTCATCGCGGGGTTTCCGGCGGTCTTCATCGGGGTGTTTTTCGGCGGTAGCGTTCTCATCGAGACGATCTTCTCGCTCGACGGTCTTGGACGTTTGGGCTTCGAGGCGGCGGTTACGCGCGATTATCCGGTGATGTTTGCCACACTTTACCTATTCGGGCTGATTGGGCTTGTGATGAAGCTCGTGACCGATCTCACCTATGTCCTGGTCGATCCGCGCATCGACTTCGAAAAGCGCGAGGGCTGAGGGAATGGCGCTGTCCGGTCTTGCGCGTCGCAGGTGGTACAATTTCCGGAAGAACGGCCGGGCGTTCTGGTCGCTGATCCTTTTCAGCGTGCTGATGGTCATCACCATGCCGGCGGAGTTCATCGCCAACGACAAGCCGATCCTCGTGCAGTATCGCGGAGAGTATTACACGCCGGTTTTCAAGTTCTATCCCGAGACCGAATTCGGCGGCGATTTCCTGACCGAGGCGATCTATCGCGACCCGGAGGTCGAATGCCTGATCGTCTCGGGGGGGCTGGAGAGCTGTTTCGACGACCCCGAGGGCGTGATCGAGGATGCGCAGGACGGCGTGGTCGACGGCGAGGAAATCGAGAAGGGCTGGACGCTCTGGCCGATCATTCCCTATTCCTATGACACCGCTGTCGACCGCCCCGGCGCAGCGCCGCTGCCGCCCAACGAACAGAACTGGCTTGGCACCGATGACACGAAGCGCGACGTGATGGCGCGGGTCATCTACGGGTTCCGCCTGTCGGTGCTTTTCACGATCATCGTGACCGTGCTGACCACGATCATCGGCGTCGCGGCCGGCGCCGTGCAGGGCTATTTCGGGGGTTGGGTGGACCTGGTGATGCAGCGGATCATCGAAATCTGGGAATCGACGCCCCAGCTATACGTCATCATCATCCTCTTCGCGGTGTTGCCCCGGAACTTCTGGTTGTTGATCGGGGTGATGGTGTTCTTTGGCTGGATGGCCCTTGTCGGCCTCGTGCGGGCAGAGTTCCTGCGCGCTCGAAACCTGGAATACGTGCGCGCGGCCAAGGCGCTGGGCGTGGGCAACATGACGATCATGTTCCGCCACATGCTGCCCAACGCGATGGTGGCCACGGTAACCTTCCTTCCCTTCATCGTGACGGGCACGATCGCGACGCTCGCGGGGCTCGACTTCCTAGGCTACGGGCTTCCGTCCTCGGCGCCGAGCCTCGGGGAACTCTCGCGGCAGGCCAAGCAGAACCTCCAGGCACCGTGGCTCGCCTTCACGGCCTTCTTCACATTCGCGATCATGCTATCGCTTCTGGTCTTCATCTTCGAGGGTGTGCGCGACGCGTTCGACCCCAGAAAGACGTTCCAATGAGCATTCTGAAGATACGCGACCTGAAGGTCAGTTTCCGCCAGGACGGCAAGATCAAGCCGGCCGTGCGGGGCGTATCCTTCGACGTGGACCGGGGCGAAACCGTGGCGTTGGTGGGCGAGAGCGGATCGGGAAAGTCGGTAACGGCGCTCAGCACCGTCTCGCTCCTCGGGCCATCGGCAATCGTCGAAGGGTCCGTGACCTATGACGGGCAAGAGATGATCGGCGCCTCGAAGAAGCGGTTGCGCGACGTGCGCGGCAACGACATCAGCTTCATCTTCCAGGAGCCGATGACCTCGCTCAACCCGCTGCATACGCTCGAGCGCCAGATCAGCGAAAGCCTCGAACTGCACCAGGGCATCACGGGAGAGGCGGCGCGGCAGAGGATCATCGAACTTCTTGACCGGGTGGGGGTGCGCGACCCCGAAACGCGGCTCGGCGCCTATCCGCACCAGCTTTCGGGCGGGCAACGGCAGCGGGTGATGATCGCCATGGCGCTTGCCAACAAGCCCGATATCCTGATCGCCGACGAGCCGACCACCGCGCTCGACGTGACGATCCAGGCGCGAATCCTCGAGCTTCTGGCCGAATTGAAGCGCGAGGAGGACATGGGGCTGCTCTTCATCACGCACGATCTCGCGATCGTCAGCCGGATCGCCGACCGGGTTTGCGTGATGAAGGACGGCGAGATCGTCGAGAGCGGGCCGGTGCGGGAGGTTTTCGATGCGCCGCAGCACGACTACACGCGCAAGCTGCTGGCCGCGCGGCCATCGGGCGAGCCGGAGCGCGTCGCCGAAAACGCACCCGTCATCGTGCGGACCGACAATCTTCGCGTCTGGTTTCCAATCGAGAAGGGGCTTTTCAAACGCAAGGTCGGCTACGTGAAAGCCGTCAAGGACGCCACGGTCGAAGTGCGCGCGGGCGAGACGCTGGGTATCGTGGGGGAAAGCGGGTCCGGCAAGACCACGCTCGCGCTTGCCGCCATGCGTCTCATTGGATCCGAGGGCGGGATCACCTTCTGTGGCGAGGACGTGCGGCGGTGGTCCACGCGCGAGATGCGGCGGCATCGGAAGGACATGCAGATCGTTTTCCAGGATCCGTTCGGAAGCCTCAGCCCGCGGATGACCTGCGCACAGATCGTGGCCGAGGGGCTTGGCGTGCATGGCACGCCCGATGGCCGGACGGCGCGCGAACTGGTGGCCGAGGTGCTGCGCGAGGTGGAATTGCCGGTCGACGCCATGGACCGTTTTCCACACGAGTTTTCGGGCGGGCAGCGGCAACGTATCGCGATCGCGCGGGCGATGGTCCTGCGGCCGAAGCTCCTCGTCCTGGACGAGCCGACATCAGCGCTCGACATGACGGTTCAGGTGCAGATCGTCGAGCTTCTGCGCCGGTTGCAGCGCAAGCACGGGCTGGCCTATCTTTTCATCAGCCACGACCTCAACGTGGTGCGCGCCATGAGCCACAAGATCGTCGTGATGAAAGAGGGCGACATCGTCGAGGCGGGGCTTGCCGAAGATCTCTTCGAGCGACCGCAGACGGAATACGCGCGCACGCTTCTGAAAGCCGCGCTGGAAGACAGCACCGCGGCGTGACCGCGGATCGCCGCGTCAGACGGCGCTGCTGTGACCGGCCTTGCTCAGGTCGTAGGCGTCGAGGCTGCGCGCGATCATCCGGGTCAGCGGGCGCGCGTCCTCGGGGATGGCAAGCCCGTTGCGGGTGAGGTTCAGATGACCGGCGAAATCGGCATCGGTGCGCGCGAGCATCCGCTCGACCTGCGCGCGCTGGCCCGGGAACTCCTCTTCGACGCGGTCGAGATCAATCCGGAAGTCGCACATAAGCCATTCGATCAGCCGGCCGCGAAGCCGATCATCGGGTGAAAAGACATGGCCGCGGGCGGTCGAGAACCGGCCCTCCCGGATGGCGGCGGTATGGGCGCCGGTCGCGGGGGCATTCTGGGCATAGCCCTGGGGAAACCGCGAGATCGAAGAGGCGCCGATGCCGATGAGCACCTCGGCGGGATCGTCGGTATATCCCTGGAAGTTGCGCCGCAGCCGTCCGGCCCGAGCCGCCACCGTGAGCCCGTCGTCGGGTAGCGCGAAGTGGTCGATGCCGATCTCGGCGTAGTGATCCCACACGAAGAGCCGCCGCGCGGTCTCGAAGAGGTCGAGACGCTCCGGCGGGGTGGGGAGCGTGTCGGACGGGATGAGTTGCTGTCGCTTGGACATCCATGGAACATGCGCGTATCCGTAGAGCGCGACACGGTCGGGCGCCAGCGAGAGAAGCTTCTGCACGCTTTCTGTGATCCGCGCGGGGGTCTGGTGCGGAAGCCCGTAGAGAATATCGGCGTTGAGGCTATGGATGCGGCGTGCGCGAAGTTCGACCACCGCATCGCGGGTCAACTCGAAGCTCTGCCGGCGCCCGATGCTTTCCTGGATCTCGGGGTCGAAGTCTTGCACGCCGATGGAGGCGCGGTTCATCCCCGCCTCAGCCAGCGCGTCGAGGCGCGCACCGTCGATCTCGTTGGGGTCGATCTCGACCGAGAATTCCGAGTCGGGGGCGAACGGGACGATCGCTGCGATCTCGCCCGCGAGGTCGGCGATCATCGAGGGTGACAGAAGCGTCGGCGTGCCGCCGCCCCAGTGCAGGCGCGACAGGCGGACGCCTTCGGGCAGAGCATTGCGCAGCAGGGTGAGCTCGGTGCGCAGCGTCTCGAGATAGGCCCGCACCGGCGCATCGCTCTGCGTGCCCTGCGTGCGACACGCGCAGAACCAGCACAAGCGGCGGCAAAACGGCACATGCACGTAAAGCGAGATGTTTGATTCCGGCGCGACAGATGATATCCACGAGGCGAACGTGTCGGCCCCGACGTCGCGCGAGAAATGGGGCGCGGTCGGGTAACTTGTATAACGCGGCACCTTTGCGTCAAAGAGACCCAGGTCCGCCAGTTGTGATTTCCTGTCCATGCGATTAGCTCTACGGCAGGTCTGCACGGCCGATCCTTGATGCAGATCAACCTATGAAGCGGGGCCCGAGACCATGCTCAACACAGACGCACTAGCCTTCCCCCGCGATTGCGGCGATTGCCCGATCCGGCACCGTGCCGTCTGCGCGCGCTGCGAATCCGAAGAGCTCGCGGTGCTCGACCAGATGAAGTTCTATCGCAGCTTCGAGGCCGGGCAGACCGTGACCTGGGCCGGGGACCGGATGGATTTCGTGGGTTCGGTGGTCAAGGGGGTCGCGACGCTGACCCAGACGCTCGAAGATGGGCGCACGCAGATGGTGGGGCTTCTGCTGCCCAGCGATTTCATCGGGCGACCCGGCCGCGAGCTTGCCAGCTATAACGCGGTGGCGACGACGGACCTCGTGATGTGCTGTTTCCGCCGCAAGCCCTTCGAGGAAATGATGCGTCGGACGCCGCAAATCGCCGAGCGGCTTCTGGAAATGACGCTCGACGAGCTGGATGCGGCGAGGGAATGGATGGTGGTGCTGGGCCGCAAGACGGCCCGCGAGAAGATCGCGTCGCTGCTGGCGATCATCGCGCGGCGGACGGCATCGCTTCACCAGGAGATGCCGAAGGGCCGGATCGTCTTCGACCTGCCTCTCACCCGCGAGGCGATGGCCGATTACCTCGGCCTGACGCTCGAAACGGTCAGCCGGCAAATCAGCGCGCTGAGGCGCGACGGGTTGATCGAGCTTCAGGGCAAGCGGCATGTGACCGTTCCCGACTTCCACGCCCTCATGGACGAAGCGGGCGACGATGCCGATGGTGGCGTCCTCGTCTGATGCGGCGCCTTGCGTCCGGTCGCCGCCGGGATCCGATCGACCCGGCGGTCGACGTCGCGTGACGCCCGCGCCTACCGGGCCATCAGCACCGGGCGCGGCGCATGTTCGAGCATGTAGCGCGTCGCACCGCCGAAGATCGCCTCGCGGAAGCGCGAATGGCCGTAGGCACCCATCACGAGCATGTCCGCATCCATGTCGCCGGCATGGCGGGCGATCACATCGGCCACGCGCGGCAGGGTTTTAGACAGGACTTCGACCTCGACCTTGTGCCCGTGCCGGGCGAGGAATTGCGACAGTAGGCCGCCGGGGTCCGAGCGCATGGGGCCATGCGCGGGCGGGTCGACCAGGACCACGTGAACCTGGTCCGCGCCCTCGATGAGCGGAAGGGCGCATTTCACGGCCCTGAGCGCCTCGGCGCTTTCGTTCCATGCCACCAGCACGCGGCGCGGGCGTTCTGTCAGGTGCGAGCCTTTGGGCAGAACCAGGACGGGGACGCTCGCATCGAAGAGACAGGCTTCGAGTGCGGCTTCGACCTCGGCGCCGCGACCCTTGGCGTAGGGTTGGGGCATGACGGCCAGATCGGCGAACCGGGCATTCAGAGACACGATGCGGGTCAGGTCGGCCATCTGGGCGACCTCGGCCTGGCAGCCCCATCGCGCATCGCTGCGCGACAGCGCCTTGCGCGCCGCCTGCTCGATCCGGCTCGCTTCGTCCTTGGCGCGATCATAGGCCTCCTGCATGAGAAGCGAGGTGGCGCCCGCGTAGTAGTTCGCGACCTGCGTGCGGTCGAGCCCGAGACAGAGCGTGTCGAGATGCGCATCGAAGGTCTGCGCGAGCGCCAGGGCGCTGGGCAGCGTGTCCTCGCCCATCTCCGTATCGGTCAGAACGGAAAAAAGTGTCTTGAACGCCATTGTGAGCCTCCTCCGGCATCGGTATCCAGATCAGAAGGCTAGAATCCTGCATCGGGACGGTCGTTGATGCGCATCAAACAATCGGCGCCTCTTTCTTGATGCAGATCAAAGCGGTTGCCGGACCGAGCGACCATTACCGCGATGTCGAACGCGCCCGCGCGACGAATCCTATGCCGTGCGGACAGGACGAAGGGACGAGATACATGACGAATTATCTGAAGTTGTTGGCGCTTGGCCTGATCACGCTTTTCGCGTTGATCGGCGCGAATTACGCCCGCGACCTGGCCTACATGGTCAACGCGTTGACCATCGCGCTGGTGGCGGGCGGGCTTTTCCTGTGGGTGTTGCGCCGCACGGATGAACCCGTTCGAAGGGTGGACCTTTCCGGCGAATACATGGACGGCGTGGTGCGCGCCGGCGTGATCGCGACGGCGCTCTGGGGCGTGGTCGGCTTTCTCGTGGGCACGTTCATCGCCTTTCAGCTTGCCTTCCCACAGCTCAACTTCGAATGGGCGCAGGGCCTTGCCAATTTCGGGCGGCTTCGTCCGCTGCACACCTCTGCGGTGATCTTCGCGTTCGGGGGCAATGCCCTGATCTGCACGTCCTTCTACGTCGTGCAGCGCACGAGCGCCGCGCGCCTGTGGGGCGGCAACCTCGCCTGGTTCGTCTTCTGGGGCTACCAGCTCGTCATCGTGCTGGCAGCGACCGGCTATCTTCTCGGCGCGACGCAGTCCAAGGAATACGCCGAGCCGGAATGGTACGTGGACTGGTGGCTGACGATCGTCTGGGTGGCCTATCTCGCGGTGTTCCTCGGCACGATCGTGAAACGCAAGGAGCCGCATATCTACGTGGCGAACTGGTTCTACCTCAGCTTCATCATCACCGTGGCGATGCTTCACATCGTCAACAACATCACGATCCCGGTCTCGATCTTCGGCTCGAAATCCGTGCAGGTCTTCTCGGGCGTTCAGGATGCAATGGTGCAGTGGTGGTATGGCCACAACGCGGTTGGCTTCTTCCTTACCGCCGGATTCCTGGGGATGATGTACTACTTCGTTCCCAAGCAGGCCGAGCGGCCGGTCTACAGCTACAAGCTCAGCATCATTCACTTCTGGGCGCTGATCTTCATCTATATCTGGGCGGGTCCGCACCACCTGCATTACACGGCGCTGCCGGACTGGGCGTCGACGCTGGGCATGGTGTTCTCGGTCATTCTCTGGATGCCCAGCTGGGGCGGGATGATCAACGGGCTCATGACGCTTTCGGGGGCATGGGACAAGCTCAGGACCGACCCGGTGATCCGCATGATGGTGATCTCGATCGGCTTCTACGGCATGTCCACCTTCGAAGGCCCGATGATGTCCATCCGCGCGGTCAACTCGCTGTCGCACTACACCGACTGGACCATCGGTCACGTTCATTCCGGCGCGCTTGGCTGGAACGGCATGATCACTTTCGGCGCGCTCTACTTCCTCGTGCCGAAACTCTGGCATCGCGAGCGGCTCTACAGCCTGAGCCTCGTGAGCTGGCATTTCTGGCTCGCGACGATCGGGATCATTCTCTACGCCGCGTCGATGTGGGTGACGGGGATCATGGAAGGCCTGATGTGGCGCGAAGTCGACGCGAACGGGTTCCTCGTCAACTCTTTCGCCGACACGGTGGCGGCCAAGTTCCCCATGCTTGTCGTGCGGGCCTTGGGCGGAGTGCTCTACATCACCGGCGCGATCATCATGTGCTACAACCTCTGGATGACCGTGAAGCGGAGTCCGGCCGTCGAAGCCAGCAACTCCGCCGTGCCGGCTGAATGAGAAGGGTCAGAAAATGAGTTCAACGAGAAAAGACGTGCCCGAAGACAAGAAGCCTCCGATGCCGGAATCGGCATCGGGCGTGGGCGAGAGACCGAAGCGCAAGTCGTTCCTCGACCGTCACCAGATCCTCGAGCGCAACATCACGCTTCTGACGATCTTCGCCTTCCTGGTGGTGACGATCGGCGGCATCGTGCAGATCGCCCCGCTCTTCTGGCTGGAAAACACGATCGAGGACGTGGAAGGCATGCGCCCCTATACGCCGCTCGAACTGACCGGGCGCGAGATCTACGTGCGCGAAGGCTGCTATGTCTGTCACAGCCAGATGATCCGCCCGATGCGCGACGAGGTCGAGCGCTATGGCCATTACAGCCTTGCGGCCGAGTCGAAATACGACCACCCGTTCCAGTGGGGCTCCAAGCGGACCGGGCCGGATCTTGCCCGCGTCGGCGGCCGCTACTCGGACGAGTGGCATGTGGACCACATGCGCGATCCGCAATCGGTGGTGCCGGAGTCGATCATGCCGAAATACGCCTTTCTCGAGGATCGGATGATCGACGGAGAACACGTGGCCGACCTTCTCAAGGCGCATCGCATGACAGGCGTGCCCTATACCGATGACATGATCGCGAACGCGCAATACGACTTCAAGGTCCAGGCCAACCCGGATGAGGATTACGATCCGTTGATCGAGCGTTACGGCGAGAGCGTGCAGGTGCGGAATTTCGACATGCGCGCGGGTATCTCGGAGATGGATGCGCTGATCGCCTACCTCCAGATGCTGGGCACGCTGGTCGATTTCTCGACCTTCACGCCTGTCGACAACCGTTAGGGGCGAGGGATGGAAACCTATTCCGCCTTGAGGGAATTCGCGGACAGCTGGATGCTGCTTTTCCTCTTCCTGTTCTTCGTGGGCGTCGTCATCTGGGTGTTCCGGCCCGGCGCCACGAAGAAATACGAAGAGCCGCGGGACATCCCGTTTCGCCACGAAGACAAGCCCGCGACGGACGATCCCGCGGATGACGACAAAAGGGAGCTGTGAAAGACATGGCCAAGACCCCGCCGAAGAAACAGCAACAGGATCCGGAGACCACCGGCCACGAGTGGGACGGGATCGAGGAGTTCAACAATCCTCTGCCGCGTTGGTGGCTCTGGACCTTCTATGCCACCATCATCTGGGGGATCGGCTATGTCATCGCCTACCCTGCGTGGCCCATGCTTACCCAGGCCACACCGGGCCTGCTGAACTACTCGACGCGGGCCGAGGTCGCCACCGAGATCGCGCGGTTCGAGGAAGCCAATGCCGAGAACATGGCGGCCCTGGCCGAGGTCGAACTGACGAAGCTTGCCGAGAACCCGGAGATCGAAGCCTATGCGGCCAAGGCCGGCGCGTCGGTTTTCCTGACCTATTGCGCCCAATGCCACGGGTCGGGCGCGGCAGGAGCCAAGGGCTATCCGAACCTGCTCGACAACGAATGGCTCTGGGGGGGTGATATCGAATCGATCTACACCACGATCGCCCATGGTATCCGCAACGACGTGGACCCGGATGCGCGCTATTCCGAGATGCCCGCCTTCGAGGAAATCCTTTCGCAGGACGAAATCGCCGCGGCGGCCAATTACGTCATGTCGCTTTCGGGCGAACCCAAGGATCCCGGCCTCGTCGATGAGGGTGAGACGGTCTACATGGACAACTGCGCGGTCTGTCACATGGAGGACGGGACCGGCGACACCAGCCAGGGCGCGCCGAACCTCGCGGATGCGATCTGGCTTTATGGCGGTGACTACGACACCATCGTCGAAACCATCAACTACAGCCGTTTCGGCGTGATGCCGCCTTGGTCGAACCGTCTGACCGAGGCGGAGGTGCGTGCGGTGGCGGCTTATGTTCACCAGTTGGGGGGCGGCGAGTAACGCGAGCCTCACACGAAACCTCGCGCCGCAAGGCGCGAGGCGGGTGCCGGCCCTTCGATCTGTTCGCGCGTTTCCCGAAGGGTCGGTGCCTCTACATCAAACTGCCGGAGCTCTCTGACGTGAAAGCCGCCCCGAGGTGATCGGGGCGGCTTTCACGTTCATGGGCGGGATCCTTCAGGCTCGCGCCTCGGTGCGGCTGCAAGACCGCGGCGCCCACCGGACGCGGCGCGCGTGTCCGACTGTGCATTTCCAACGGCCGGGCGTTTCAGTCACGGCGGCGCCCTTCGGTCTGCGCCATCAACTCGACCTCTCGCCTTGTATCGAAGCGGATGTGGCGGCCCCAGTGATTCATCTCGGGCGTCTCGGGCGTGCGGGTGGCAGTCATGAAAGATCTGGCGTATATTCCGAACATGGCGCGTCTCCTCTGGAGAGTTTCGACTGCTTATATAATTGCTTATTCTGGGGGATTATGCGAGGCAGGAATATAACCGATATTAAAGTCTGGCTTACATCATGAACTGGCTCGACCTTCCACCGCTGACTGCCTTGCGCGCTTTCGCTGCTTTCGCTGAGACCGGATCGGTGGTCGACGCAGGTGCCGCCCTCAACGTCAGCCATGCCGCGGTAAGCCAGCAATTGCGGGCCTTGGAGGCGCATATGGGTGCGACGCTTCTGGATCGGAGCGGGCGCGCGATGAAGCTCACGGTGGAGGGGCAGCAACTGGCCGAGGCGCTGCGCACGGGGTTCGGAGCGATCGCGCACTCGGTCGAGACCATCACAGGCGCCGATGCCGCCCGGCCCCTTCACATTACCACGACGCCACTTTTCGCCTCGGCCTGGCTCATGCCGCAGATGTCTGCCTTTCATGCAGCGCATCCGGGCACCAACCTCATCCTGAGCACGTCGCCCGAGATCCAGGCGCTCGAGCCGGGCGGTATAGATGTGGCGATCCGGTATGGATCCGGGGTGTGGCCGGGGCTCGAAAGCGAATGCCTCTTTACCTCGCCCATGGTGCTTGTCGGGGCACCGTCGCTCGTGGGGGACGAACCGGTGCGCGACATGAGCGCGCTGTCGCGGTTCCCGGTGTTGCAGGACGGCGGCCTGTCGGAGGTGAATCGATGGCTGAAGGATGCGGGCGTGCTCGATGGGCGCGACAGCACGTCCATCCAGCTTCCCGGCAACCTGCTTCTGGACGCGGTCCGCGACGGGCAGGGGGTCGCCGTGGTCATCAGAACCTTCGTCGAGCAGGATCTCAAGGCCAACCGGCTGCGCCTTCTCTACACGCATGACACCGGCAAGGGATATCACGTGGTGACACGTCCCGGTGTGCTTCGCCCCGTCGCGCGTGTCTTCGTCAAATGGCTGCGCACGCAGCTGCGGCTTTCCGACCCACTGACTAAAAGCTGAATTCGGGACTAGTATTTGATGCAGGTCAATGTCCATGCCGGCCACGACTGCGAGAAGCGGGCCGTGGATCCAATCAAACCCGTGGAGTGATGCCGTTGGCAGACACATCGCAAGACAGCGGACCCGGCCTCTATGCCGCCCGCGAACCGATTTTTCCCAAGAAGGTCTACGGCAAGTTCCGAAACCTGAAATGGATCATCATGGCCGTCACCCTGGGCATCTATTACGTGTTGCCCTGGATCAGGTGGGATCGCGGCCCCGAACTGCCCGATCAGGCGGTTCTGGTCGACCTGGCGTCGCGACGGTTCTTCTTTTTCTGGATCGAGATCTGGCCGCACGAGTTCTATTTCGTGGCCGGCCTCCTGGTCATGGCGGGGCTCGGTCTTTTCCTCTTCACCTCGGCGCTTGGCCGGGTCTGGTGCGGCTATGCCTGTCCGCAAACCGTGTGGACGGACCTCTTCATCCTTGTCGAGCGGTGGATCGAAGGCGACCGAAACGCACGCCTGCGCCTGCACCGGCAGAAGAACTGGGATTTCCGAAAGGCGCGGCTTCGACTCACGAAATGGGTTGTCTGGCTTCTGATCGCGGTCGCGACGGGAGGGGCCTGGGTGTTCTACTTCACCGATGCGCCCACGCTTCTCGGCGATCTCTTCACTCTCGATGCGCATCCGGTCGCCTATACCACGATAGCCATCCTGACCGGCACCACCTTCCTTTTCGGCGGGTTCGCGCGCGAGCAGATTTGTATCTATGCCTGCCCCTGGCCGCGTATCCAGGCCGCGATGATGGACGAGGAAACGCTGGTCGTAGGCTACCGCGAATGGCGTGGCGAACCGCGGAAACATTCCGAGGCGGTCAAGGCCGGCGCGCCGCAGGGAGATTGTATCGACTGCATGGCCTGCGTGAACGTCTGCCCGATGGGCATCGATATCCGCGATGGTCAGCAGATGGAGTGTATCACCTGCGCCCTGTGCATCGACGCCTGCGATGACGTGATGGCCAAGATCGGCAAGCCGCGCGGGCTTATCGATTACATGGCGCTGACCGACGAAAAGAACGAACGGGCCGGAAAACCGCCCAAGCCGATCTGGAAGCATGTCTTCCGTCCCAGGACGATCCTCTACACATCGCTCTGGTCGCTCGTGGGCGTGGGTCTTCTCTTCGCGCTGTTCGTTCGCTCGGATATCGAGATGACGGTCGCGCCTGTGCGCAATCCGACCTATGTGACCATGTCCGACGGTACGATCCGCAACAGCTACGAGGTTCGCATTCTCAACAAGCTCGGCGAGGCGCGCGAATTCCGGCTGAGTATCGCCGATCGACCCGAGCTGAGCCTTCTGCTCGAGGGGGAGCCGGATCAGACAGTGACTGTCCCGGCGGATTCGACCTATAATCAGCGTCTCTATATCGAGGCTGGCCCCGGCACCGAGGCCGCGCAGGCGGACCGCACCGATGTGCGGCTTTGGATCGAGGATGCGGAGAATGGCGATCGGGCCTACAAGGATACGGTCTTCAACGGAAGGGGCGGGTGATGGAAATGCGTGAGATCAAGGGCTGGCACGTGTTCGCAGGCTTCGCCGCGGCCTTCGCGATCATCATTTCGGTGAACCTGGTTCTTGCCGTCTCGGCCATCCGGACGTTTCCGGGCCTTGAGGTCAAGAATTCCTACGTCGCGAGCCAGACCTTCGATGAGAGGCGCGCGGCGCAGGACGCGTTGGGCTGGGACGTGGCGGCCCGTCATCAGGGCGGTGTTCTTACCCTCGCGATCCGTGACCGTGAGGGCCGGGTGATCGAGGTCGACGCGCTCGAGGCGACGGTGGGCCGTGCCACGCATGTGTACGCCGATGTCACGCCCGATTTCCGCATGACCGAAAGCGGTTATGTCGCCCCGGTCGAGCTGGGTGACGGGAACTGGAATATCCGGATGACGGCGCGCGCGCCCGACGGAACGCCGTTTGCTCGCCGCGTCGTCCTCATCAAGGAGTGAGGACATGACGGTCGCCCTGCGTCCCTCGGCCTGTCCGGCCTGCACGGCTGCCCCTGCCGCAGAGGCGGCGGCGGAACGGGATGCGCCCCGGGACGCGCAGATCTTCCTTTCACTTCCGACCATTCACTGCGCGGCCTGCATCGCCCGGATCGAGCGCGGCCTGTCGGAGCATCCCGGTGTGCGCGCGGCGCGTGTGAACCTGACCCGCAAGAGAGCAAGCGTGACTGCGGCCGATGATGTCTCCGCCGCGCAACTGGTGGCCGCGGTCGAGGCGATGGGCTACGAGGCGCATGAACTCGATGCGTCGAGCCTGCGCGCGACCGAGACGGATCGCGCGGGACGCGACCTGCTGATGCGGATGGCGGTCGCCGGTTTCGCAAGCATGAACGTGATGCTGCTCTCGGTGTCGGTCTGGTCGGGGGCCGAGGACGCCACCCGCGATCTTTTCCACTGGATCTCGGCAGCGATCGCCCTGCCGACGATCGCTTTCTCGGGGCAACCCTTCTTCCGCAACGCATGGTCGGCGCTGAAGGCCAAGCGGCTCAACATGGATGTGCCGATCTCCCTCGCCATTCTTCTCGCGGTCGTGACTTCGCTGTGGGAAACCGCGCTTTCGGGGGAGCACGCCTATTTCGATGCGGCGGTCGCGCTGACCTTCTTCCTGCTGGCGGGGCGCTATCTCGACCACCGGACCCGCGCCGTCGCGCGCTCGGCCGCCGAGGAGTTGACCGCGCTCGAGGTGCCGCGCGCATGGCGCATCGGGGCGGACGGCGTGGAGCGGGAAGTGGATGTGGCGGAACTGGTCGAAGGCGATCTTATCCGTGTTCGCCCGGGCGCGCGCTGTCCGGTGGATGGCGAGGTCGTGGAGGGCACCTCCGAGATGGATCGCTCGCTTCTGACGGGCGAGACCTTGCCCGTCTTCTCGGGACCGGGGCAGCCGGTTTCGGCGGGCGAGATCAACCTTTCCGGACCGCTCGTCATTCGCGCGACGGCGGTGGGGACGGATACCTCGCTGCACCGTCTGGCCGACCTGGTGGCTGTCGCCGAGGCGGGACGCGCGCGATACACCTCGCTCGCCGACCGGGCGGCGAAACTCTATGCACCGGGGGTTCATATCCTGGCCGCGCTTGCCTTCGCGGGGTGGTACCTTGCCACGTGGGACGTGCGCACGGCGCTGAACATTGCTGCGGCGGTTCTGATCATCACCTGCCCCTGCGCGCTCGGCCTCGCGGTGCCGGCGGTGACCACGGCGGCGAGCGGGCGCCTCTTCCGGCAAGGGATGCTCATCAAGCATGAAACCGCGCTCGAGCGTCTGGCCGAGGTGGATTGCGTCGTCTTCGACAAGACCGGGACCCTGACCGAGGGCGATCCGCGCCTCGTCGCAAACGACGAGTTCGACGCTGACGATCTCGCGCGGGCGGCCGCGCTTGCCGAGGGGTCATCACATCCCCTGGCGCGTGCGGTTCTGCGCGCGGCCCGTGACGCGGGAGTGGCTCCCGCGAAGATCGAGAACGTGGAGGAGGTCCCGGGTTACGGCATACGCGGTCAGATCGGCGGTGAGGAGATCCGGCTGGGTCGCGCGGCCTGGGTTGACGCCGAGACAGGTGCGAGCACCGAGACCTGGCTTCGCGTGGGGCGGCGCGACGCTGTGCGGTTCGCCTTCGAGGACCGGCTGCGCGAGGGCGCGAGCGATACGGTCGCCGCACTTCGGGGGGCCGGGCATCGCGTGCTGCTGATCTCGGGCGACACCGAGCGCGCGGTTGCGAGCCTGGCTGCACGCGTCGGGATCGACGAATGGCTGGCCGAGACACGCCCGGAGGACAAGGTGGCGCGTATCGAGGCGCTGACTGCCGAAGGCGCCCACGTTCTGATGGTGGGCGACGGTCTCAACGACACGGCGGCGCTGGCCGCGGCTCATGTCTCGATCTCGCCCGCGTCGGCGCTTGATGCGGCACGGGCCGCGTCGGATATCGTGCTTCTGGGGCGAAACCTTTCGCCGGTCGCCGGATCGCTCGACCTGGCGCGCAAGGCGACGAGGCGGATTACCGAGAACTTCCGCATCGCAACGATCTACAATATCGTGGCCGTGCCCCTGGCCGTTGCGGGCCTTGCGACACCGCTCGTGGCCGCGCTGGCCATGTCGACGAGTTCGATCACGGTTTCACTGAATGCGCTGCGCCTGAGGTGACACATGAACATCCTTGCCTATCTCATCCCGATTTCGCTGGTGCTCGGCGGCGTAGGCCTGGTCGGTTTCATCTATACCGTCCGAAGCAACCAGTATGACGACCCCGAGGGGGATGCCGAGCGCATCCTGTCGGATGAATGGGATGATCATCCGAAACCGTGAGGCAAGCGCGCCATCGCAGAGGAGTCCCGGTGGCCGGGATCAGCCCGGATCGATCATGAAGCAGGTAATCTTCTTGGCCTGAAGCCGCCGGCAGGCAAGGTCGGCCGTTTCGCGCGTCAGGCCGAAGAAATTGGCGTCATAGCCGCCCCGACGCTCGACCACCTTGCGCAGCGCTTCGTCCAGCGTGTCGAGCTCGCTCAGGGCGGTTTGCAGAAGCACCTGGCGGGCCTTGTACTGGCTTGGATAGCGGCCGACATTGATGCCCCAGTTGCGTCCGCCCGATGTCGAGATGCGGGTGACGACTTCCTGCTCGGGGGGCTCGGGCGAGATATCGCTCAGCACGAGGCCTTGCGGACGAAGCTCCGGTTTGACGCTGGCCAGAACGGTTGTTTCGGGCGCCGCCTCGGGGACCGGCTCCGCCGTGGGCTGCGCCGCGCCACGCGCGATCTCGGTCTCGGCCGGCGCCTCGGGTTCGGTGCTTTCGACGATGGTCGTCTCTGGGGTGAGTTCGACCGCTTGCGCCTGTTGAAGCGCCTCCTCGATATCGGCCTTGGCCACCACGGTCACGACAGGCGTTTCAGGCACGGGCCGCGCGGTGGGGCGCAGGCTTTTCTTGACCGCCGCGGCGGACGCGAGGCGCACGATCTTGCCGACACCGCCCGGCGCGTCGCCGTCGATCTTGCCGTAATAGGCGGGCTTGGCGGGTTTGTTATATGCCACGCGAGTGGGCGCGCTTTTGAAGCCCATGTCCAACAGCTCGGCCACGCGCGCGTTGCGCCAATGCGAGGATTGACCGCCGAAGACGGTGGCGATGATCCGTTCCTGCCCCCGCTCCGCGCTTGCGACGAGGTTGAATCCGGCGGCACGGGTGTATCCGGTCTTGATCCCGTCGGCGCCACGATAGGCGCTGAGCAGGCGGCGGTTCGTGTTGCTGACGCTCCGGATCCCGGCGTCGGTGCTCGTGCGGGAGAAGAGGTTGTAGTAACCCGGATAGTCATAGAACAGGTGACGTCCCAGCGTGGTCATGTCCCGCGCCGTGGAGAGATGCCCCTGCTCGGTCAGGCCATGGGCGTTCTTGAAGGTGGTTCGTGTCATGCCAAGCGCCTTGGCGGTGCGGTTCATGCGCCGCGCGAAGCGGGCTTCGGACCCCTCGATCGCTTCGGCCAGCGCGGTGGCCGCATCGTTGGCGGACTTCACCGCCGCTGCACGGATCAGGTAACGCAACTTGATCTTCTGGCCCGACTTGAGGCCCAGCTTGCTGGGAGGTTCGCTTGCGGCATGGCGCGAGATCGTGACGTAATCATCAAGCCCGATCTCGCCGTTCTCGACAGCCTCGAAGACCACGTAGAGCGTCATCATCTTGGTCAGAGACGCCGGATGCAACCGGGTATCGGCATTGCGCGAATGAAGAACTTCGCCGGATCGGGCGTCGATGACCATGGCGGCATAGGGGGCTGCGGCCGCGCTCAGCGGCACGACCACGAACAACCACACGGCGGCCAAGGCCACCAGTATCAAACGCACCGGATGCGTGTCCCGCGTTCTCATGAACCTGCTCTTTTACTGCCTCACGCCGCCGGTTTTCCGGCTGGCTTCTCGTTCTTGATGTCAGGCTAGCATAAGAGGAGTGGCAAATAAAGTGTTCAATTATAACGATTTTGCGGCAGGTTACATGAACCGGGTCCAAGATGTTGGGGCAGGCCGGGGAGCGTCAACCACACCTGCCAATGTGGCAGAAATGTGGCAAGCTGGGTCATCGCCCGCGTCCCGGCCTGCGGACCTCGGCGTGTCGCGGACAGCTGACCAGGTGATCGTTGACGATGCCGCAGGCCTGCATGAAGGCGTAAGTGATGGTGGGGCCGCAGAATCGGAACCCGCGCCGCTTCAGATCGCGCGAAATCTCGCGCGAGAGCGGCGTTTCGGCGGGCACATCGGCCAGCGTTTCCCACGCGTTCTGGAGCGGCGCCCCGCCGACGAAGGACCATAGGTAATGGTCGAAGCCCTGATCGGCCTCGATCACCTGCCAGGCACGGGCATTTCCGATCGTCGCTTCGATCTTGCCCCGGTGCCGCACGATGCCGGGATCCGACAGGAGGCGTGCGACATCCTCCTCTCCCCAGTTCGCGATGACATGAGGGTCGAAGCCCTTGAATGCCCGTCGAAAATTGTCGCGCTTCTTCAGGATCGTGATCCAGCTCAGCCCCGCCTGGAAGCCGTCTAGCACCAGCTTCTCCCACAGGGCACGGCTGTCGTATTCCGGAACGGCCCATTCGGTGTCGTGATAGGCCTCGTAGATGGGGTCCGGTCCGACCCAGCCACAGCGTTCACTCATTGTCCTGACCTTAATTCGCGAGATGTGCGCGATTTGAACGGATTTCTTAAGTGATCCTTAGCGCAGAGAGGGCATGGTGTCGCCAGTGAATGAGGAGCACGCCGCATGAGCGCCAGGGCCAAGTGGGCTGATATCCCCCTCGATCAGCAGGATCCGCTCTCCTATGCCGTATCGGCGCGCGACCGGACCGTGATCGACATGGTCGAGGCCGCGGTGCGCCACAAGCAGGTGATGCTTGCGTTTCAGCCCGTCGTGCCGTCGCAACGGACCGACCGCCCAGCCTTCTACGAGGGGTTGATTCGTATCCTCGACGAGACCGGGAGAATTATTCCCGCGCGCGATTTCATCGGCGCCATCGAGACGAGCGAGACGGGGCGCATCATTGATTGCCTCGCGATCGAGAAAGGACTGCTCACGCTCGCGCAGTATCCTGACCTGCGCTTGTCCATCAACATGTCGGCGCGCTCGATCGGGTACGGGCGTTGGATGCGCGCATTGCAAAAGGGGTTGCAACGCGACCGCACGGTGGGGGAACGGCTGATCCTCGAGATTACCGAGAGCTCGGCCATGATCGTGCCGGAACTCGTCACCAATTTCATGAAGGATCTCCAGGCGCAGGGCGTGAGCTTCGCGCTCGACGATTTCGGCGCGGGCTATACGTCGTTCCGTTATCTCAAGCAGTTCTTCTTCGACATCCTCAAGATCGACGGTCAGTTCATTCGCGGTATCGCGACCGATCCCGACAACCAGGTCCTGACCCAGGCACTGACCACGATCGGACGACAGTTCGACATGTTCGTCGTGGCCGAAAGCGTCGAGCGGCCCGACGACGCGCGCTACCTTGCATCGATCGGCGTCGACTGCCTGCAGGGCTACTTCTTCGGTGCGCCGACCGTGCGGCCCGACTGGCTGCGCGAGGAGGCGCGACGCCGCGATGCGTGATCGCGGAACGGCTTTCGCGGCGCGCACGGCAGGCCCGTTGCCGCACTGCGGCGGCTGGGGTACATTCCACCTCGACCTGGCGGGGGATTCGCACGTGGGTGGCAGTTCGGCCGCCACGTCGCCGACCCGCAGCAACATCGGTGGGAGTTTTCATGACAAACGTAGTTATCGCATCCGCAGCGCGCACCGCGGTCGGCTCGTTCGGCGGCGCCTTCGCCAATACCCCGGCACATGATCTCGGCGCCGCGGTTCTCGAGGCGATCTGCGCGCGGGCCGGGGTCGACAAGGGGGAGGTCTCCGAGACGATCCTCGGCCAGGTTCTGACGGCCGGCCAGGGCCAGAACCCCGCGCGGCAGGCGCATGTGAACGCCGGGCTTCCCATCGAAAGCGCGGCCTGGGGCATCAACCAGGTCTGCGGTTCGGGACTTCGGGCCGTGGCGATCGGGGCTCAGCATATTCAGCTTGGCGATGCCAAGATCATCGCCGCGGGCGGGCAGGAGAACATGTCGATGTCGCCCCATTGTCAGAACATGCGGCAAGGTCAGAAGATGGGCGACATGACGCTCATCGACACGATGATCCGCGATGGCCTTTGGGATGCGTTCAACGGCTATCACATGGGGCAGACCGCCGAGAACGTGGCCGAGAAGTGGCAGATCGGGCGCGAGCAGCAGGACGAGTTCGCCCTTGCAAGCCAGAACAAGGCCGAGGCCGCGCAGAAGGCCGGCCGGTTCGAGGATGAAATCGTGCCTTTCACGGTCAAGACCCGCAAGGGCGAGACGGTGGTCGAGCATGACGAATATATCCGGCACGGTGCCTCGATCGAGGCGATGCAGAAGATGCGTCCGGCCTTCGCCAAGGACGGCTCGGTCACGGCGGCCAACGCAAGCGGGATCAACGATGGCGCCGCGGCCGTCCTCCTGATGAGCGCCGAGGAGGCGGAGGCACGCGGCATCACGCCGCTCGCCCGCATCGCGTCCTACGCGACCGCCGGTCTGGACCCGGCGATCATGGGCGTCGGTCCCGTCAGCGCCTCGCGCAAGGCGCTCGAGAAAGCGGGCTGGAGCGTCGATGATCTCGATCTCGTCGAGGCAAACGAAGCCTTCGCCGCCCAGGCCTGCGCCGTGAACAAGGAAATGGGGTGGGATCCCGAGATCGTGAACGTCAACGGCGGCGCGATTGCCATCGGCCATCCCATCGGGGCGTCCGGGTGTCGCGTTCTGAACACCCTGCTGTTCGAGATGCAACGACGCGACGCCAAGAAAGGGATCGCGACCCTTTGCATCGGTGGCGGCATGGGCGTCGCCATGTGCGTCGAGCGCGGCTGAGCCAAGCGCAGGCGGGGTCCGCTCGGGCGGGCCCTCGCCGTTTTCCGACATGGCCCGGCCGCATCCCCCCTTCGATCAGGTCGTCTTCTCCGGCGGCGGCACGCGCTGTTTCTGGCAAGGGGGGTTCATGCACGTCGCCCGCGACCGCGTGGCGCCGAACCCGGAGCGGATCACGGCAGTGAGTGGTGGCGTGCTCACCGGCGCCGGGTTCATCGCCCACAGGGGCGAGCAGATCCTGAGCCTCATGAGCGAGGCGTTTTCCGATCTCGACAGCAACCTGAAGCTGGACGATCTGATCGAGGACGAGGGGATCACGCCGCACCAGCGAATCTATCGCGAGGTCGTCACCGAGGCTTTCCCGCCCGAGGCGATCGACGCCGTGGCGGAGGGACCTGACTATCACGTCCTGCTCGCGCACCCACCGACAGGGCCGTTCGCCGATCTGAGCGCAACCGCTGCGACGCTTGCCTACGAGGCCGAGCTGCATCTTGTCTCGGGGCCGCATTTCAACTGGGCCGAACGCATGGGCATCACCACCTCGCGCGTCGATGCGCGCAAGGCCGCGCGCGAGGGTATGCTCGTCGAGCTCATCTGTGCCGCTGCCGTGATTCCCCCGCTTTTCGCGCTGGCCAAGTGGGAAGGAAAGGACGTGATCGACGGAGGCATGTCCGATCAGGCGCCGCTGCCGGAGCCGGACGAAGGGACGACACTCATCCTTCTGACGCGCGACTATGACAGGATCCCGGAGCGTGACGACAGGCTCTACCTGGCACCTTCGGAAGAGACCGAGGCGGACAAGATCGACTTCACCGATCCCGAAAAGATTGCCCGGACGTGGGAACAGGGTATCAAGGATGCGGAGTTGTTCCTGAACAACCTGCAGAAAAACTAACCAGCAGAGGAGATCATTCATGGGTAGAACCGCACTCGTCACCGGCGGCAGCCGCGGCATCGGCGCAGCCATTTCCAAGGCACTTCAAGCGGAAGGATATACCGTTGCGGCCACCTACGCGGGCAACGACGACGCCGCGTCCAAGTTCACCGAGGAGACCGGCATCAAGACCTACAAGTGGAACGTGGCGGATTACGAGGAAAGCGCCGCGGGCATCAAGAAAGTCGAGGAGGAGGTCGGACCCATCGACATCGTCGTGGCCAATGCCGGCATCACGCGTGATGCGCCCTTCCACAAGATGACGCCCGAGCAGTGGAAAGAGGTGATCGATACCAACCTCACCGGGGTCTTCAACACCATCCACCCGGTCTGGCCCGGCATGCGCGAGCGCAAGTTCGGACGCGTCATCGTCATCAGCTCGATCAACGGGCAGAAGGGCCAGTTCGCGCAGGTCAACTATGCCGCGACGAAGGCGGGCGATCTGGGCATCGTGAAGAGCCTCGCCCAGGAAGGCGCGCGGGCGGGGATCACGGCCAATGCCATTTGCCCCGGCTATATCGCCACCGAGATGGTCATGGCGGTGCCCGAGAAAGTGCGCGAATCGATCATCGCCCAGATCCCTGCGGGCCGCTTGGGCGAACCGGAAGAGATCGCGCGCTGCGTCACCTTCCTTGCCTCGGATGATGCGCAGTTCATCAACGGATCGACGATCTCGGCGAACGGGGCACAATATTTCGCCTGAGTGCGTCCAAACGAGAAAGGCCGGCCTTCGATGAGGCCGGCCTTGGTGACGGATCGGATGGTCGTCAGGCCGGGGCCGACAATTTCTCGATCTGTTCCTTGAGCTTGAGCTTCTGTTTCTTGAGTTCCGCGATTTCCTGATCGGTCGATCCGGGGGCGCGCTGCGCCTCCTCGACCCGGAGCGAGAGCGCGTGGTGCTTTTTCTTCAGTTCCTCGACATGCGAACTCAGGCTCATGGACGATCTCCTCTCGTGGATGAATGTTCAACGTCCCGAGTGCATCATAAAACACGGCACCTGTCACGCCGCACGCGCAGCATCCTGCCGGGCATTTTGCCGCGAGTTTTACCGGACACGCGCGGGAAACGGCAGCGGCGCGGCGTCACGCAGGACCGAAGCCGTTGCTTTCGTGTAATTTTCGCCGTCTTTCTCGTGTCGCTCGCCCGCGTGCAGGATCCAGCCCGCGTGAAGGCAGAATTCTGCGCGACCGCCCTTGCGGCCACGCACGATCACGAGGCGCGGCGCACGGCCCCCGCGTGGCAGGAGGGGCAGGGCCTCGATGCTTCCGAGCTGTTCGGCCATCACCGACAGGAGCTCGGGCAGGCGGGCCGCGCGTTGAATGAAGGTGACCGTGCCGCCGGGCCGGGTGCGGCGGGAGGCGGCCTCGACCCAGTGGGCGAGGGGGGTCTGCTCACCCAACGCGACCTCGCGCGCCGGGTCGGCTGCGGCGGTGCCGGCATCACGCCGAAAATAAGGGGGATTGGCCAGCACGTGATCGAAGCGACGCGCGCGAAGCTCGGCCGGCATCCGGTCAAGATCTCCTTCGAAAACGGTGAAATCTGCCGCGTTCTCGCGCGCGTTGCGACGGGCGAGCGCGGCGTAGGCCGGATGCCGTTCGAGCCCTGCGACCGCCGCGCCGGGAACACGCTGCGCGACGCAGAGGCCCGCCACCCCGACGCCACAGCCGAGATCGAGCACCTGCTCGCCCGCCCGGGCGGGGATTGTCGCGGCCAGGAGCACCGGATCCACGCCCGCCCGGTAGCCCGAGACAGGCTGATGAACATGAAGCCGCCCGCCCAGAAACGCATCGCGTCGCGTCTCAGGCATCGACCTCGATCCCGTTGTCGCGGAGGGCGCGCATTGCGGCGACGTGATCGCGCTCGCGCACCATGAGGCGGCGGGGGAAAATGCCGATCCCGCCCTCGAGGACGCTCATGTTTACGTCCATTTCAAAGCAGTCTATACCCTCGCCCTGAAGCAGGG
The DNA here is from genome assembly GCF_019599045.1 of Roseovarius sp. SCSIO 43702. Classification (NCBI taxonomy): domain Bacteria; kingdom Pseudomonadati; phylum Pseudomonadota; class Alphaproteobacteria; order Rhodobacterales; family Roseobacteraceae; genus Roseovarius; species Roseovarius sp. SCSIO 43702. The sequence continues at coordinate 3,067,657 of NZ_CP080623.1, read as the reverse complement.
CCCGCGCGAAGGCAAGCGTTGCCGGGTCGGTGCTGCGAAGAAGTAGTTTCATGAGACGGACTTAAGGTTGCCGCCCCGGTTTGTCGAGCGGCAGGATGGGACCAGGGATGAGCCTCGACGAAGCCGCGCAGAAGCCTCATGACCGCCTTGCAGAGCGGTTCGCCCCGAAGATGGCCGCGGTCAATGCCGAGATTGCCCGGCGCATGTCGTCGCAGCACGCGCCGCGTATCCCCGAGGTGACGGCACATCTGGTCGATGCGGGAGGCAAGCGGCTTCGCCCCATGCTCACGCTCGCGGCGGCGGACCTGTGCGGCTACGAGGGCGATCACGACGTGCGCCTCGCGGCGACAGTCGAGTTCATCCATACGGCCACGCTTCTGCATGACGACGTGGTCGATGAGAGCGCGCAGCGCCGGGGGCGTCCCACGGCGAACCTGCTATGGGACAACAAGTCGAGCGTTCTGGTGGGCGACTATCTTTTCGCGCGATCCTTTCAGTTGATGGTGGAAACCGGCTCGCTCAGGGTGCTCGACATTCTTGCCAACGCCTCGGCGACGATCGCCGAGGGCGAGGTGCTGCAACTCACCGCGTCGCGCGATATCGGGACGGACGAGGCCACCTATCTCCAGGTCGTGCGGGGCAAGACGGCGGCCCTGTTCTCGGCGGCCACCGAGGCGGGCGGCGTGATCGCCGGGGCCGAAGACGACGTGACGCGCGCGCTTTTCGATTATGGCGACGCGCTTGGGGTTGCCTTCCAGATCGCTGATGATCTGCTTGATTTCCAAGGGGATAGCGCGGTCACGGGCAAGAATGTGGGCGACGATTTCCGCGAGCGGAAGCTCACCTTGCCGCTGATCAAGGCGATCGCGCGGGCCGATGACGAGGAGCGCGCGTTCTGGCGCCGCACGATCGAGAAAGGGCGGCAGGAGGAGGGTGATCTCGACCATGCCATCGCCCTGCTCGACCGGCATCGCGCGCTCGAGGCCACGCGCGAGGACGCGCATGGCTGGGTCGCGAAGGCGCATGACGCGCTGCGGCGTCTGCCCGAACATCCCGTGCGCGGACTGCTGGCCGATCTGGCCGACTACGTGGTGGCGCGGGTGTCCTGACGATCGAGCCACGCGCGCACCGCCGCCTCGAATTCGCGCGGTTTCTCGGCATGGAGCCAATGGCCCGCCTCGGGAATGCTGACGAAGCGGGCGGCGGGGAAAAGCGCCGTGATGCGGTCGCGGTGGGCGCGGGTCACGTAGTCCGAGGTTGCGCCTGTGAGAAAGAGCGTCGGCCCGGCGTAACTCCCAGAAACATCGGGGAAATCCATGATCTTCGGCATTTCCGAGATGAGCGTGTCGAGGTTGAGTTTCCAGCGTCGCTCTTTCACGTCGAGCGATTGCAGGAAGAACGGCACCAGGTCGGGATTGTCCACGCGCGGCATGAGGCGCTCGGCCGCGTCGGAGCGGCGCTCGATGCCCGCGAGGTCGGTGTCGCGCATCGCCTCGGCATAGCCCTTTTGGCTATGCGCATAGGCCACGGGCGCAATGTCGGCCACGATGAGGCTTTGCACGAGGTCGGGACGTTCGAGCGCCAGAAGCATCGCCGCCTTTCCGCCCATCGAATGCCCCATGACATGCCGTGGGACGGCGCCGGCCTCGATCACCTCGGCGAGGTCGTGGGCCATCTCGGGATAGCTGTGCGTTTCGGTGCCGGGGCTGTCCCCGTGGTTGCGCATGTCGACGGCAGTGACCTGCCGGGTGTCCGCAAGCCGCTTGGCGATCACGCCCCAGTTACGCGCCGAGCCGTAAAGCCCGTGCGCGATCAGAAGTCCGGTGCGCCCGGTCGGTTGGCCATGAGTGATGGTGTTCAGCATATGCGCAGGTTTACCGCCTCGGGGGAATCGCGTAAACCGCTGAAATCCTTGGGATGTGGCCGATGATTGACCCAGATGCCTTCGACGCGCGGATTGAGGCGCTCAAAGCCCGCTTGCGCGAGAAGCTCGGCGCGCGGGGCAAGACGCTTGCGCGCGCGCTTCGCCATGCGGGGCGGCGACTTCCGAAATGGGTGCGGCGCGAGGGCGCGGTGCTGGTCGATGCGCAGGCCAGGCGGGGGCATCCGCGTATCTGGCGACAGGTTAACGAGGCCGAGATCGACCGCGCCTTCGAGCGGATCGAAAGTCATCTCGACACGATCGACCCCAAGGACCGGCGGCGCGGCGTGATCCTTGGTCTGCTTGGCGGGATCGTCTTCAACCTGCTGATCGTGCTGGCATTTCTTCTGGCGGTTCTGTGGTGGCAAGATCTGATCTGACCAGGGGCGCGGCGCTGAGCGGGCCGCGCACGACAATGGTGACGGTCACGAATGCCACGTAGAGCAGCAGGTACCACGAGCCGAGTTTCCCGATGCTCACCAGCTCGAGCCGTGCCTGCCCGGAATAGACCCAGGTGCCTGTCATCGTCCCGATATTCTCGGCGATCCAGAGAAAGACCGCCGAGAGAAACGCCGCGAGCGGGAGCGGCATCCAGTAGAGGTTGGCCCCGATCCGGTACCAGATCCGCGTGCGCGAGAAGAGGATCAGGGTCGCCGCGAAAAGGCCCACGCGGATATCCGGCACGAAGTGATGCGCGAAGAAGTTCACGTAGATCGCCGTGGCGAGCAGAAGCGTGGCCCAGAAAGGCGGGTAGGGCGCGAATCGCATGTCGAAGACGCGAATCGTCCGGGCCATGAAGCTGCCCACGCTGGCATACATGAAGCCCGAGAAAAGCGGCACGCCGAAGAATTTCAGCAATCCGGCCTCGGGGTAGGCCCATGATCCCGCGTGAACCTTGAAAATCTCCATCGCGGTGCCGGTCGCGTGAAAGAGCAGGATGACCCGCGCCTCGGCCCATGTTTCGAGTTTGAGCGCGAGAAAGAGCACCTGGAGCCCCACCGCGATCAGCACAAGCGCGTCGTAGCGATGAACGGTCCATCCGCCCTGCCAGATCGCCTTGGTGAGGATGATGGCGAAAAGTAAAGAAATTCCGAAAAGCGCGGACCACCCCATCTTGAGCACGAACATCACGAGTTCCGCCACCCATCCGGGCAGACAGGCGCGCATCCGGTCGCCGAGCGCGCGCTCGAGGCGGCGGGTCGTGGTGGGGGTGTGCGCAGGGCGCTTTGTCATCGGTTCATAAGACAGGGGCGGCGCCGGTCTGTCCAACACCGCCCCCGGTATTCAATCCCTCGCGGGCATCAGAGGTCCGGGTAGAGCGGGAAGCGCGCGCAGAGCTTGGCGACCTTGCCCTTGACCCGCTCCTCGACCTCTCCGTTGCCGTCGGGGCCGTTGGCCGCCAGGCCGTCCACCACCTCGACGATGAGGTCGGCGATCTCGCGGAACTCGTCCTCCTTGAAGCCGCGCGTCGTGCCGGCGGGCGTGCCGAGGCGGATGCCGCTCGTCACCGTGGGTTTCTCGGGGTCGAAGGGGATGCCGTTCTTGTTGGTGGTGATATGCGCGCGACCGAGGGCCGCATCGGTGATGTTGCCCGTCACCTTCTTGGGCCGCAGATCGACCAGCATCACATGCGTGTCGGTGCCGCCGGTCACGATGTCGAGCCCACCTTTCATGAGCTGGTCGGCGAGCGCCACGGCGTTCTTGCGGACCTGCTTCTGGTAGTCCTTGAACTCGGGGCGCAGCGCCTCGCCGAAGGCCACGGCCTTGGCCGCGATGACGTGCATGAGCGGGCCGCCCTGAATGCCGGGAAAGATCGCGGAATTGACCTTCTTGGCGATGGTCTCGTCATTGGTGAGGATCATGCCGCCGCGCGGGCCGCGCAGGGTCTTGTGCGTCGTCGTGGTCGCCACGTGGGCATGCGGGAAGGGCGAGGGATGTTCGCCCGCCGCCACCAGGCCCGCGAAATGCGCCATGTCGACGTGCAGATAAGCATCCACCATGTCCGCAATCTCGCGGAACCTGGCGAAGTCGATCTGGCGCGGGATGGCCGAGCCGCCGGCGATGATGATCTTGGGCCGATGCTCCTTGGCAAGCGCCTCGACCTCGTCATAGTCGATGAGGTTGTCCTGCTTGCGCACGCCGTACTGCACGGCGTTGAACCATTTTCCCGACTGGTTCGGGGCCGCGCCGTGGGTGAGGTGCCCGCCCGACGCGAGGTTCATGCCGAGGATGGTGTCGCCCGGTTGGATGAGCGCCTGCATGACGCCCTGGTTGGCCTGGCTGCCGGAGTTGGGCTGCACGTTGGCGAACTCGCAGCCGAAAAGCTGCTTGGCGCGGTCGATGGCGAGGTTCTCGGCCACGTCGACATACTGGCACCCGCCGTAGTAGCGCCGGCCGGGATAACCCTCGGCATACTTGTTGGTCATGACCGAACCCTGCGCCTCCATCACCGCCGCAGAGACGATGTTCTCGGACGCGATGAGCTCGATCTCGTCGCGCTGACGGCCAAGCTCGTCGCGAATGGCCTTGTAGACGTCGGGGTCCCGCTCGCTGAGAGGCTGGGTGAAGAACTCGGATGAAGACATCGGGAAAAGCTCCGCAAAAGGTGTCGTTGACCCGATTTCCTATCGGAAACGGTGACGTCGTGTAAGCCGCTAAATCGACAATAAAGCTTGAGCCTGCGACATGGATGGTGCAGGTCGGGACGGGGCGTCGTGGATGCGCGCCCGTCTGTGCCGATGGGAAACGGGGAGCAAGGGCCCGCATGAGCCGCCGCATCGCCTTTGTCGCAAGCGAGATGCACCGGGCCGGACATGCGCGCGCGCGACTGGCCCAGAGGTTTGGGCATGTGCCCGAGGCCGAGGCTGACGTGATCGTCGCGCTGGGCGGGGACGGTTTCATGCTGAGCACGCTCAACCGCACGCAGGAACTGGATGTGCCGGTCTATGGCATGAACCGCGGCACGGTCGGCTTCCTGATGAACGATTTCAGCGAGGACGACCTGCCTGAGCGGCTGGAGGCCGCGATCGAGGAAGTGATCAACCCGCTCGAGATGAAGGCGAAGACTACCGACGGGGAACTGCACGAGGCGCTGGCGATCAACGAGGTATCGCTCCTGCGCGGCGGACAGCAGGCGGCGAAGCTCCAGATCCACGTGGACGGGCACATGCGGCTCGAGGAGCTGGTCTGTGACGGGGCGCTGCTGGCCACGCCGGCGGGCTCGACGGCCTATAATTACAGCGCGCATGGCCCGATTCTGCCGATCGGATCCGATGTTCTGGCGCTGACGGCGGTGGCGGCGTTCCGGCCCAGGCGGTGGCGCGGCGCGCTCTTGCCGAAGACGGCGAAGGTGCGCTTCGACGTGCTCAATCCCGAGAAGCGCCCGGTGATGGCCGATGCCGACAGCCGGCACGTGGAAAACGTCCTCTGGGTCGAGGTGACATCGCGCCCGGATATCCGGCACCGCATCCTTTTCGATCCCGGCCACGGGCTCGAGGAGCGGCTTCTGCGCGAACAGTTCGTCTGAAGGTTAACGGACCGGACCCCACGTCGGTGCGACGTCGGTATCATGTCGGTATCGTGTCGGTGAAGGGTGAGTCGCCCGAGGTCTGAACACGGCGCGCGCGGCATTTCGCCCGCTTTCACGAATTGCACCCGTCGGCTGGAACATTTCGGGGGTGCCTCCGGTTGTCAGATCAGGACGGCGCGTGAGCGCGCCGCAGACATGAAACACCGAGAGGAGACACGCCATGAATTGGGACCAGATCAAAGGCAACTGGACGCAGCTCAAGGGTCAGGCCAAGGAACAATGGGGCAAACTGACCGATGACGAACTGGACGAGGCCGCGGGCGAGCGTCAACAGCTCGTCGGCAAGATCCAGGAGAGATACGGCATCGCGAAGGAAGAAGCGGAACGCCAGGTCGACGACTTCGCGGCCCGCGTCTGAACTTCAGCCAGCATCGCGTAACGAGTAACGGGCGGCCCCGACGGGCCGCCCTTTTTCGTCTCCATGCGGAGTGCCGCCTTACTCCCTGGCCAGTCCCAGCCCCTCGAGCGCCTCGCGGATTTCCTCGAGAATGGCCGGGTCGTCGATCGTGGCGGGGATCTTGAATTCGCGGCCGTCGGCGATGTTGACCATCGTGGCGCGCAGGATCTTGCCCGAGCGCGTCTTGGGCAGGCGGTCCACGACGCAGCAGAGCTTGAAGGAGGCCACGGGGCCGATCCGGTCGCGAACGAGCTGGATGCACTCCTTCGCCACTTCCTCGGCCGGGCGGTCGACGCCCTTGGTGAGGCAGACGAACCCTACCGGAAGTTGTCCCTTGAACTCGTCCGAGATGCCGATGACGGCGCATTCGGCGACGTCGGGGTGGGAGGCCAGCACCTCTTCCATTCCGCCGGTCGAAAGGCGGTGGCCCGCGACGTTGATCACGTCGTCGGTGCGCGCCATGATCCAGAGGTAGCCGTCCTCGTCCTTCATGCCCGCGTCGCCCGTCTCGTAATAGCCGGGGAAGGTGGAGAGGTAGGATTTGCGGAACCGCTCGGGCGCGTTCCAGAGGGTCGGCAGCGTGCCGGGCGGCAGGGGCAGCTTGACCGCTATGGAGCCAAGCTCGCCCGGGGCCCGTTCATGCCCCTCGGGATCGAGAATGTGGATGTCGTAACCCGGCATCGGCACGGTGGGCGAGCCGATCTTGACCGGAAGCACCTCGATCCCCGTGGGGTTGGCCACCATGGGCCAGCCCGTCTCGGTCTGCCACCAGTGGTCGTAGACGGGCTTGCCGGTCTTTTCCATGGTCCATTCGATCGTGTCGGGGTCGGCGCGCTCTCCGGCGAGATAGATCGCGTTGAGGCACGACAGGTCGTATTTCTCGATGAATTCGCCCTTGGGATCCTCGCGCTTGACCGCGCGGAAGGCCGTGGGGGCGGTGAAGAAGCTCTTGACCCCGTGCTCGGAGATGACGCGCCAGAAGGTGCCGGCGTCGGGGGTGCCGATGGGCTTGCCCTCGAACACCACGGTGGTGTTGCCGTGGATGAGCGGCGCGTAGCAGATATAGGAGTGTCCCACGACCCAGCCCACATCCGAGGCGGCCCAGAAAACGTCGCCGGGATCCACGTTGTAGACAGCCTTCATCGACCAGTTGAGCGCCACGAGATGACCCGCGGTGGGGCGCACCACGCCCTTGGGCGCGCCGGTCGTGCCGGAGGTGTAGAGGATATAGGCCGGGTGGTCGCCGCGCACGGGCACGCATTCGGCGGGCTCCACGTCCTCCTGCACCTCGTCCCAGTCGAAATCGAAGCCGTGCTTGAGGTCGGCGGTCTCGGGCTCGCGTTGGTAGATGATGGTGAAGTCGGGCTTGTGTTTCGCTTGTTCGATGGCTCCGTCGACGAGCGGCTTGTAGGCCACGACGCGCCCCGGCTCGAGCCCGCAGGAACCCGCGATGATGGCCTTGGGCTTGGCATCGTCGATGCGCACGGCAAGCTCGCTCGATGCGAAGCCCCCGAAGACGACGGAATGGATCGCGCCGAGGCGCGTGCAGGCCAGCATGGCGACGACGGCCTCGGGGACCATGGGCATGTAGATGATGACCCGGTCGCCCGCCTCGACCCCCTTGGCCCGCAATGCGCCGGCGAGCGAGGCCGTGCGGTCGCGCAACTCGGCGAAGGTGAGGGTCGATTTGCTGCCGGTGACGGGGCTGTCATGGATGATCGCCGCCTGGTCGCCGCGCCCGTTCTCGACATGGCGGTCGACAGCGTTCCAGCAGGTGTTGACCTCGGCGTCGGCGAACCATTCGTAGATGTGGTCGCCCCGGTCGAAAAGCGCGCGGGAGGGTGGGGTGACCCAGTCGATGCGTTCGGCTTCACGCATCCAGAACCCCTCGGGGTCGTCCTTCCAGCCCTGATAGACATCTTCGTAGCGCATGAGACCCTCCTGCCTTTCCACTGGGTAAACGTGTTACGCAGCGCGGGCCGTGGCGGCAAGGGGGTTGGCGGTGACATATCGTCTTGGCAGCGACCTCGGCTGTATCCCCTGGCCGCGGAAGTCGTCGGCGCGATCCCCGCGAGGTCGGTTTTCGACCTGTGGCATGTCGAAAATCCGACAGAGGCGCGGGGCGAGTCGCGCTAGCGTGGCGGGGCGGACGGGCATGGGGCCTGTCCAGCTTTCAAGGGTCACGTTGCCATGGGCGACAAGAAGCAGAAGCCGGCCAAGCCGGGTGAGAAAACCACGAAGAAGTGATCTTCTTCCGAATGGCGACCGCCGGCACGAGGAGTGCCGGCGGTTTTTTCTTGCTTACACCCGATTTCGCCTCAGCCATAATGCGCGACCGGCGTTCCGGCGATGGCGGCCACGTTGAGAAGCCCGCGCGCCGTCACGCCGGGCGTGACGATATGGGCGCGGTTGCCCATGCCCATCAGGATCGGCCCCACCTCGAGCCCGCCGGCCTTCATCTTGAGGATGTTGCGCACGCCCGAGGCGGCGTCGGCATTGGCGAAGATGAGCACGTTGGCCGCACCCTCCATCCGGTTGTCGGGCAGGAGCCGCGCGCGCAGTTCGGGATCGAGCGCCGTGTCGACATTCATCTCGCCCTCGTAGCAGAAGCCGGGGTCGCGCTCATCGAGGAGGCGGATCGCCGCGCGCAGACGCTTGCCGGAATCCTCGCCCTGGTTGCCGAATTGCGATTGCGAGCAGAAGGCGACCTTGGGCTCGATCCCGAAGCGGCGGACGTGGCGCGCGGCGCCGATGGCCGACTGCGCGAGGTTCTCGGGGCTGGGAAAGACGCGCACATGGGTGTCGGCGATGAAGAGCGGCCCATCCTCGAGGATGATCATCGACAGCGCGCCATGCGGGCTGTAGCCGTCATTGCCGAGCACCTGGTTGACGTAGTTGAGATGCCAGCGAAACTCTCCGAAGGTGCCGCAGATGAGGCTTTCGGCCTCGCCGCGATGGACCATGACGGCGCCGATGGCCGTGGTGTTCGTGCGCATCACGGCGCGCGCGAGGTCGGGCGTCACGCCGCGCCGCTGCATGATCCGGTGATAGCTGCCCCAGTAGTCGCGATAGCGCGGGTCGTCCTGCGGGTTGACGATGGTCACGTCGCGGTCGGGCCGGATGTCGAGGCCCAGACGCTCGCAGCGGGTCTGGATCACGTCGGGGCGGCCGATGAGGATGGGCTGTTCGTTGGTCTCCTCGAGCACGGCCTGCGCGGCACGCAGCACGCGCTCGTCCTCGCCCTCGGCGAAGACGATGCGGCGGGTTTCCTTGCGGGCGGCCTCGAAGACGGGACGCATGAGCAGGGCGGATTTGAACTGTGCTGCGTCGAGACGGGTCTTGTAGGCGTCGAGATCGGCGATGGGGCGCGTGGCCACGCCCGTTTCCATGGCGGCGCGTGCCACGGCGGTCGACACGATCCCGGAGAGGCGCGGGTCGAAGGGCTTGGGGATGAGGTAGTCCGGCCCGAAGCTCATGTCCTCGCCCTTGTAGGCCGCCGCCGCCTCGGCCGAGGTCGTGGCGCGCGCGAGCGCCGCGATCCCCTCGACACAGGCGAGTTGCATCGCGTCGTTGATCTCGGTCGCGCCCACGTCGAGCGCGCCGCGGAAGATGAAGGGAAAGCAGAGGACGTTGTTGACCTGATTGGGAAAATCGCTCCGGCCCGTCGCGATGATCGCTTGCGGCGCCACCTCGCGCACGAGATCGGGCATGATCTCGGGGGTGGGATTGGCGAGCGCGAAGACGATGGGCGCAGGCGCCATCCGCGCGACCATCGCTGGCGTCAGGACCTCGGGGCCCGAGAGCCCCAGGAAGAGGTCCGCGCCTTCGATCACGTCGTCCAGCGTTCGCTTGTCGGTGGCCTGCGCGTAGGCTGCCTTCTGCGAGGTCATGTCCTCGGAGCGGCCCTTGTACACCAGGCCGTGAATGTCGCAGAGCCACACGTTCTCGCGCCGGACGCCCAACTTGAGCAGCAGATTGAGACAGGCGATGCCCGCGGCGCCGCCGCCCGTCGAGACGATCTTGATATCCTCGAAACGCTTGCCTGCCACCCGCAGGGCGTTGGTGGCCGCGGCCCCGACGACGATCGCGGTGCCGTGCTGGTCGTCGTGGAAGACGGGAATATTCATGCGCTCGCGGCAGATCTTCTCGACGATGAAGCAGTCGGGCGCCTTGATATCCTCGAGGTTGATCGCGCCGAAGCTGGGCTCGAGCGCGCAGACGATCTCGGCCAGGCGCTCGGGGTCGCTTTCGTCGAGCTCGATGTCGAAACAGTCGATATCGGCGAATTTCTTGAAGAGCACCGCCTTGCCCTCCATCACCGGCTTGGACGCGAGCGGCCCGATATTGCCCAGCCCCAGCACCGCCGTGCCGTTCGTCACCACCGCGACGAGGTTGCCGCGCGCGGTGAAGCGCGAGGCGTTGGCGGGGTCGGCCCCGATCTCGAGGCAGGCCTCGGCCACGCCCGGCGAATAGGCCCGCGAGAGATCGCGGCCGTTGGCGAGCGGCTTGGTCGCGCGGATCTCGAGCTTTCCGGGTTCGGGAAACTCGTGGTAGTCGAGCGCGGCCTTGCGGGCCAGTTCGCGGGCGGAGGGGGGCGTGTCGCTGTCGGGCGTGTCGGTCATGGGGGGTCCTTGCACGTGAAAACGCGGTGTTGGCGGTCGTCACGTCACGTTCGCACGGCGGCCGCGCACGTGCAAATGCGTCCTGTGCTCTGGCGTCGGGCCGGGTTTGTGGGTATTTGGACCCGAAAGAAGGAAGGGCCGCCCCGGGGGCGGCCCGGCAGAAATCCGGGAGCGCCCATGGACCAGCATCTGACCGTCGTGAAACATCCGCTCGTGCAGCACAAGCTTACCCTCATGCGCGAGAAGGACACCTCGACCGCCGTGTTCCGGCAGCTTCTGCGCGAGATCAGCCAGCTTCTGGCCTACGAGGTGACCTACCAGCTTCCGATGGAGATGCGGCGGATCGAGACCCCCCTGTGCGAGATGGATGCGCCGGTCCTGGCGGGGCGCAAGCTTGCCCTCATCTCGATCCTGCGGGCGGGCAACGGGCTGCTGGACGGGATGCTCGAGCTCATCCCCTCGGCGCGGGTCGGCTTCGTGGGGCTTTACCGGGACGAGGAGACGCTTCAGCCGGTGCAATACTATTTCAAGGTGCCCGACAACCTGCATGAACGGCTGGTGATCCTCGTGGACCCGATGCTCGCCACCGGCAATTCGAGCGCGGCGGCGGTGGATCTCGTGAAGAAGGCCGGGGCCACGGATATCCGCTTCCTCTGCCTGCTGGCGGCGCCTGAGGGCGTGGCGCGGATGAAGGAGGCGCACCCGGACGTCCCGATCGTGACCGCGTCGCTCGACGAGAAGCTCAACGACATCGGGTATATCCTGCCTGGTCTCGGCGATGCCGGCGACCGCATGTTCGGGACGAAGTGACGCGGATTTAGGTTTACTGCGTAGCCGAATTGCGGCAAGCTTCCCCTACATCTTGTGGGGGCAAAATGAAACTGACCAGAGTTATCGCGATCGCCGTGATCGCGGCGTCCGGTGCGTTGGGCCTGGCCCAGGCACAGACCTTGAGAGACATCTCCGAGCCGGCGGAGTTTCCGCCCGCATCCTACCAGGGCCGGCAATATGTCGACAGCCGGGGCTGTGTGTTCATCCGCGCGGGGATCGACGGTAACGTGACATGGGTGCCGCGCGTCGCTCGGAGCCGCAAGGTCGTCTGCGGGTATCAGCCGACGCTGGCGGGGGCGCGGCCTGCGCCCGATCCCGCGCCCGCGGCGACTGCCCCGGCGGCGAAACCGAAACCCGCCGCCGTGGCGCAGGCCAAGCCCGCGCCGAAGAAGGTGGTGCGGGCCGCACCCAAGCCGCAGCCCAAGCCGACCGTCGCGGTCAAGGCGCAGCCGGCGCGCAAGCCCGCGCCGCAGCTCGTGCGGCCGGTTGCACAGACGGTCTACAAGCCCGTCGTGGTCGAGACCGCGCCGGCGCCGAAGGTGGTCGCCAAGCCCGCCCCGACGAAGACGGTGCGCCGGGTCGCCACGGCCTGCCCGGGTCTGAGCCCCGTTTCGGCGCGTCACATGCGCGGCGCCGACGTGCGCTGTGGCCCGCAGGCCGAGGCGCCGCATGACGGGATCGTGGCGGGCGATATGCGCGGCCATACCCCGGTCAGGACCTACCGGACCACCACCGCGACAGCGGCGCCGAGCCATGCGGTCGCCGCACCCGTCGTGGTCGTGACCAAGCCTGCCGTCACCCCGGCAACGGTGCAGAGCCCGCCGGTGCGCGTGGCGCCGCGCCATGTCTATGCCAAGCAGCGCATCGCGACCGCGGGCGTGCAGGTGCCCGAGGGCTACAAGCGGGTCTGGATGGACGGACGGCTCAACCCGCATCGGGCGCACCAGTATTTCGAGGGCAAGCGGCGGATGGAGCTGATCTGGACCAAGACGGTGCCGCGTGAACTGATCGTGCGCGAGACGGGGCGCGTGGTGACGCCGGCCTATCCCGGGCTGCGCCATCCCTACACCTCCTACGAGCAGATGAGCCATGCGGGCCAGCCGATCGTGTCGTCGCGGGGCGCGATCCCCGAGAAGGCGCGGGCCGCCGCGCAAGCGGTGCAGCCGCAGGCCGTGGCGCAGCCGCAGGCGAGGGTCGTGCGCGAGGGCGCGACGCCCAGCTACGTGCAGGCGGGTGTCTATGCCAGCCGCGCGCAGGCCGAGGCCGCGGGCCGGCAGCTTGCGCGGACGGGGATCACCACGCGGCTCGGGACGCTCAACAAGGGCGGCCAGAGCTATGCGGTCGTGATGGCCGGGCCGTTTCGCGGCGAGAGCGCGCTGAGCGCGGGCCTCGCGCGGGTGCGCGCCTCCGGGTTCGGGAACGCTCGGGTCCGCTGAAAGGCCACGCAGAAATCCAGTAAGGGGTCATCGGCGACGGTGGCCCCTTTTTCGTGGCGGGCTCAGCTTTCGCAGATGCCCTGGAGGCGGAGCCAGTCGCTGTCGGGCAGGACGGGCTCGAGCGTCTGGCCCGCGAAGGGATCGGCCTCGATCAGCCCCAGCGTGCTTTCTCCCGAGATGTCGCGTTCGTAGGCGTAGGGCGTCGAGCGGACGGACCAGGTGCGGAACCCGTCGAGCAGCACCTCGTCCGAGAGCGGCGCGGGCTTGGTCGAGAGCAGGTGGCGCGCGTATTGCCGCAGCGCCGAGCCGGGCAGTTCGCCGGTCGTCAGAAGGTGGATCGTGGCCAATGTGCCCGCGCGCTCGAGCAGGCGCGACAATTCGTCGGCGCCGCGCGCCCGCATATGCGCCGCGATGACGTGGCCGGCCAGCACGTCGGGATCCTCGTGATCCTCGACGAGTCGCCGCGAGATAAGGATCGTCTCGTCTGGAAGCGCCACGGTGTCGGTAACGCCGTCGGGCATGACGAGGAGCCGCGAGCTGCCATCGGGCGGCGCGAGGCGTTGGGCCAGACGGGCGAGGGCGGCGCTGCCGCCCGGTTCGGCGCAGGGGGCGCCCGTGACGCTTTGCATCTGTGCGAGCAGGGCGTCGCCGATCTCGGCCCGCTTGACCGCGGGGACCACGGCGACGGCGTGACGGCGAAGCTGACCGGGCAGCCAGAAGACGATCATGCCCACGATCGCGGCGACGATGGCGATGGCGATGGCGCGGCGCAGGCGGCCGGGGCGGGGCCGGGACCGGGCGATGGCGGAGCGCAGCTTTTCGATGGCGGCGATCATCTCGGGCGCATCCTCGCCCAGTTCGAGCGTCTCGCCCGGATCGCCGTCGGGATGATAGACCGCCGGGCGTTCGCCGGGATTCGCGCGGATCACGGCCGGCAGCGACCAGTGGGCAAGCGGCCGTTCGGCCATGTCCGAGAGCACAAGCGTCGCGTCGCCCAGCGAGACGATCACCTCGCTGCGCTGTGCCTCGGGGGAGGCGCGCCAGAGGCCGGTCGCCTCGAGCCGGTCATACTCGCTCAGTGCGGTCATATATGTGCGGGCCTGCTCTGCCTCTTCGGGGCGATAGTAACAGCGTGCGAATGGGGCGGCAATTGCCTTGCGGCGGGCGCGGGAAACGCATTAACTCCGCGGCATGAGACTGCTTTTTCTTGGTGACGTGATGGGCCGGGCCGGGCGGCAGGCCGTGATCGGTGGGCTTCCCGCCCTGCGCGAGGCGTGGCGGCTCGATTTCGTGGTCGTCAACGGCGAGAACGCGACGAATGGCCGTGGCCTCAACGCCGGTCATGCGCGCGCCTTGCTGGAGGCGGGGGCCGATGTGCTCACGCTGGGCGATCATGCGTTCGACCAGAAGGACATGCTGCAATTCGCGGATGCGGAGCCGCGCATCATCCGCCCGCTCAACGTGGCGAAATCCGCGCCGGGGCAGGGGGCGCGGGTCTTCACCGATGCGCGGGGGCGCAAGGTGCTGGTGGCGCAGGCGTTGGGGCAGGTCTTCATGAAACAGCCCTATGACGATCCGTTCTCGGCGCTGGACCGGGTGCTGAACACGCATCGGCTGGGCGGTGCGGTTCAGGCCGCGTTGGTCGATATCCATTGCGAGGCCACGAGCGAGAAGATGGCGGTTGGCCATTTCTGCGACGGCCGCGCAAGTCTTGTCGTGGGCACGCATACGCATGTGCCGACCGCCGACGCGATGATCCTTCCGGGGGGCACCGGCTACCTGAGCGATGCCGGGATGTGCGGCGATTACCTGAGCGTCATCGGCATGGAGAAGGACGAGCCCATGCGCCGCTTCGTCACCGGGATGCCGGGCGCGCGGTTCGAGCCCGCGACGGGCGAGGCGACGCTGTCGGGTGTCTATGTGGAGACCGACGACCGCACGGGCCGCGCCACGCGGATCGAGATGGTGCGGCAGGGCGGACGGCTGCGGGAGGCCGGCGTGTGAGAGAGCGGCTTTTCCTCTATGCCGTCCTGCTGGTCATGGGGACGGGCTGGGGCCTCACGATCCCGCTGGCCAAGGTGGCGGTGAGCACGGGGCATCAGCCCTTCGGCCTGATCTTCTGGCAGCTTGTCACGGTCATCGTCGTGCTGGGCGCGATCATCCTGATGCGGGGCAAGCGGCTGGTTTTCGGGCGGAAATACCTCGCTCTTTTCGTCATGGTGGCCTTTTGCGGGGCGGTGTTGCCCGACATCTTCTACTACATCGCCGCGATCACCCTGTCGGGAGGCGTGATGTCGATCACCACCTCGACGGTCGCGATGTTCTCGCTGCCCATCGCGCTTCTGCTGGGGAACGAACGGTTCGAGGCGCGCAGGTTCCTCGGCGTGGCCTGCGGCCTTCTGGGCATCGTGTTGCTCGTGGGTCCGAAGGCGAGCCTGTCGGAAGGGTCGGGGATCTGGGTGCTGGTGGCGCTGCTGGCGCCGATGCTCTACGCGACCGAGGGCAACCTCGTGGCGAAATGGGGCACGCAGGGCCTCGACCCGATGCAGGTCATCTTCAGCGCGTCGCTCATCGGGCTTTGCATCATGCTGCCCGTGTCGCTGGTCACGGGCCAGTGGATCAACCCGCTCGAGGGCGTGGGCCTGCCGGAGCTTGCGCTCGTGGTGGGGGCGGCGGTCCACGGAATCGTCTATGCCTGTTACGTGTGGCTCGTCGGGCGGGCGGGGTCGGTCTTTGCCGCGCAGACGAGCTACGTGGTCACGGCGACCGGCGTGCTCTGGTCCATGGGCCTTCTCGACGAGCGCTATTCGGCCTGGGTCTGGCTCGCGCTCGCGGTGATGATGGTGGGGATGTTCCTTGTGCAACCGAGGGCGGTGCGGGTGCTTGTGCCGGGGCGCGCCATGACGGATGATGGGCGTCCAGCAGAAGAGGCACCACGCGCGTGACATCCTATTTCATCCTGTCGGAGACCGCCGAGGCGTTGCTCGCCCTGGGGGTCGTCGCCGTGATGTTCGTCCTGTTCATCCGCGAGACCTATCCCGTCGAGGTGGTCGCGATGGGCGGGGTCGCGGCACTCCTGGTCCTGGGGCTTTTGCCTTATGACGCGGCGCTTGACGTGCTGTCGAACCCGGCGCCGTGGACGATCGCGGTGATGTTCATCATCATGGGGGCGCTGGTGCGGACCGGCGCGCTCGAGGCGTTCACCGCGATCGCGGACACCAAGGCGCGGACGCATCCCAAGCTCGCGGTGGCGATGCTCATGCTCTTCGTGGTGGTGGGGTCCGCGATCATGAACAATACCCCCGTCGTCGTGGTCATGATCCCGGTCTTCGTGCAGATCGCGCGGACCATGGGCATCCCGGCGTCGAAGCTGCTCATCCCGCTCAGCTATGCGGCGATCCTGGGCGGCACGCTCACCCTGATCGGGACCTCGACCAACCTCCTGGTGGATGGCGTGGCGCGGACGCAGGGGCTTGCGCCCTTCACGATCTTCGAGGTGACGCCGCTGGCGGCGGTGCTGGTGGCCTGGGGCATGATCTATCTGCGGTTCATCGGACCCTACCTGCTGCCGCGGCGTGACAGCATGGCGGACATGCTGTCGGATCGCTCGAAGATGAAGTTCTTCACCGAGGCGGTGATCCCGCCGGACAGCAACCTCATCGGGCGCGAGGTGCTGGGCGTGCAGCTCTTCAAGCGGGAGGGCGTGCGCCTCGTCGACGTGATCCGCGGCGACCAGTCGCTCAGGCGCAACCTCGAGGGGGTCGAGCTCCAGGTCGGGGACCGGGTCGTGTTGCGGACGCAGATGACGGAGTTGCTGAGCCTGCAACGCAACAAGAGCCTCAAGCGCGTCGACCAGGTCTCGGCCGTCGAGACGAAGACGGTCGAGGTGCTCATCACGCCCGACTGCAAGATGGTGGGCCGCTCGCTCGGCTCGCTCCGGCTGCGCCGGCGCTTCGGGGTCTATCCGCTGGCGGTGCATCGGCGGAACCAGAATATCGGCCGGCAACTGGAAGACCTGATCGTGCGGGTCGGCGATACGCTCCTGCTCGAGGGGGCGCCCGAGGACATCAAGCGGCTGGCCTCGGAGATGAACCTCGTCGATGTCTCGCAGCCCTCGGCGCGGGCGTTCCGCCGGGGGCACGCGCCGCTCGCGGTGGCGGCGCTGCTGAGCCTCGTGGTGCTGGCGGGGCTCGGGGTCGCGCCGATCCTCGTGCTCGCGGTGATCGCGATGGCGGTGGTGCTTCTCACTGGCTGCGTCGATGCGGACGAAGCCTTTTCCTATGTGGAGGGGCAGCTTCTGGCGCTCATCTTCTCTATGCTGGCGGTGGGCGCCGCGCTGCAATCCTCGGGCGCGGTGGCGCTCATCGTGGAGGCGCTGGCACCTTACCTGGCGCTCATGCCCGGCGTGGTGGTGATCTACGCGGTCTATCTCATCACCTCGATCATGACCGAGATGATCAGCAACAATGCCGTCGCGGTCGTCATCACCCCGATCGCCATCGGTCTCGGGGAGGCGATGGGCATAGACCCGCGCCCGCTGGTGGTGGCGGTGATGGTGGCGGCGAGCGCGAGCTTCGCGACGCCCATCGGCTACCAGACCAACACGCTGGTCTACGGGCCCGGCGGCTATCGCTTCACCGATTTCCTGAAGGTGGGCGTGCCGCTCAACCTGAGCGTGGGGCTCCTGGCCTCGGCGCTCATCCCGCTGATCTGGCCGCTCTGAACCCGGGGGCGGGGCGCGCGCGGGCGGTGGCGGCGCGCCTTGTCTTGCGGGGCACGGGGGGCTTGCCCTATATGGGGCGCGAACCAACCATCTGAGCGGAGGCACCCTATGGCAGGGCATTCGAAATGGGCCAACATCCAGCACCGCAAGGGGCGGCAGGACGCGGTGCGGGCAAAGCTCTTTTCCAAGCTCTCGAAGGAGATCACCGTGGCCGCCAAGATGGGCGACCCGGACCCCGAGAAGAACCCGCGCCTGCGCCTTGCGGTGAAGGAGGCCAAGGCGCAGTCGATGCCCAAGGACAATATCGACCGCGCCATCAAGAAGGCGATGGGCGGTGACGCCGAGGATTACGAGGAAATCCGCTACGAGGGTTACGGACCGGGCGGCGTGGCGGTGATCGTCGAGGCGATGACCGACAACCGCAACCGCACGGCGTCGAACGTGCGCTCGACCTTCTCGAAAAACGGCGGCAACCTCGGCGAGACCGGCAGCGTGGGCTTCATGTTCGAGCGCAAGGGCGAGGTCGTCTACCCGGCGGATGCGGGCGACGCGGACACGATCATGATGGCCGCGATCGAAGCGGGCGCCGAGGACGTCGAAAGCGGCGAGGACGCGCATTACATCTGGTGCGCGGATACCGACCTCAACGAGGTGTCGAACGCGCTCGAGGCCGCGCTTGGCGAGAGCGAGGCGACGCGCCTCGTCTGGAAGCCGGTGACCACCACCGAGATGGACCTCGAGGGGATGCAGAAGCTCATGAAGCTCATCGAGGCGCTGGAAGATGACGACGACGTGCAGCGCGTCACGGCCAATTTCGAAGCCTCCGACGAGGTGATGGCGGAGCTTTAGCCCATGGCGGCGAAGCCCACGCGTGCGAGCGGATCCTCCTTTTATCCTTGGGGCGCGGGCGCGGTGACCGGACGGCCCACGAAACGTGATCGTGCCAGGATGACACAGCCGGGTTAAGAAGGCGTATACGCGCAAGGCGCAGCGTCCGGTCCCGCGCGAGACCGCCCTTGCATCTGGTGGCTTGTCAGATGTCGTCCACCGGATATAGTGGCACCAGACGGGACCGCGCGAGGGTGGAGGCGCCGAGGATGGATGGGGAGTTCAGGACGGAATTCGTGCGAAGTCCGGGCGCGCTTCGGGATCACCCGGCGCTGGTGCTGAATGCCGATTACCGTCCGCTGAGCTACTACCCGCTCAGCCTCTGGACCTGGCAGGAGGCGGTGAAGGCCCGGTGGCTCGACCGGGTGGACATCGTGGCGGAATACGAGGATGTCGTCCGAAGCCCCTCGATGGAGATCAGGATCCCCTCGGTCATCGTCCTGAAGGATTACGTAAAACCCCAGAAGCGCGTGGCCTTCACGCGCTTCAATCTTTTCCTGAGGGACGAATTCCGGTGCCAGTATTGCGGGGCGAAGGGGGACCTCACCTTCGACCATGTGGTGCCCCGCGCGGCGGGGGGCAGGACAAGCTGGGAGAACGTGGTGGCAGCCTGCTCGGGCTGCAACCTGAAGAAGGGCGCGAAGAGCCTGCGCCGGGCGGGCATGAGCCTGCGCAAGGCGCCGAGGGCGCCGGAGGCCGAGGAACTGCGCAACATGGGCCGGAGGTTCCCGCCGGGATACCTGCATGAGAGCTGGCTCGATTTCCTCTACTGGGATGCCGAGCTCGAAGCGTGAGCGGTTAACGCGGCGCGCGGCCTTCGGTGTCGAAAATTCTTCCAAAGGCGGGGCGCCCCTTGGTTAACGGGGTCCGGAGCGTCGGTTCCGACGTCGGTATCATGTCGGTATCGTGTCGGTGAAAGCCGAGTCGCGGGTGGCGTTAACGCGGCGTGCGGCGCGAAAGGTTAACGAGATCGCGCGGGGAGAGCGGGGATGACCATCGGCATCGCGGCATTCGGAGAGGGCGCGGCGCGGGCCGTCCGCGAGGGCGTGCGCGCCGCCGAGGTGATCGGGCGCGGCGACGTGGGCGGCTTTGCGGTGCTGTCGGTGCTCGACCGGGCGGGGCATCACCGGCAGGTGTCGTGCCAGCGGGGCGGGGTGCGCGCGCTCGGGCCCTGCGCCGGGATGGAGGAGGCGCGCGTCGCCGCGATCATCTCGAGCGGGCCGGATCGGCCGGAGCCGTTGGGCCAGTTCCTCGTCGGCGCGGGGCAGGTCGGGCTTGTTACCGGGCATCGCCTGCCGAACCGGGCGGGGCCGGATGGCGTGCCGCTCAACCGCGCGGTGCTGGACCGGATGGCGCGCGGTGTGCCGGTTGCGGAGGCGGTCGGCGCGGTGATGGCCGCGGCGCCCGAGGCGGATGCGGGGCTGATCGCGGTGGCCGCCGGGGGCGCGGTGGCCTGGGCCAATTCCGAACGGGTGGCGCGGCGGCGCGACCTCGGTCACGCCTCGGAGATCGCGGAGGGCCGGGGCTTTGCGCTTCTGTGCAACTCGTTGCACGCGCCGCCGGGGGTCGAGGTGGCAGAGGTGGTGAGCCAGGTGATCGCCGCCCGGCTGATGGGCCGCGAGGGGCGCTATGCGCTGGCGCCGGTCGCGGGCGGGGTGCCGGTGACCGGCGGCGGCGCGGATCGGGTCGTGCTGGGGGCGCGGGGCGAGGTGGCGGAGGTAACGGTGGCGGAGCCGCGCCCCGCGACGGGCACGCGGCCCGTGACCGTCATCGCCTCGGGCGCGCCGGTCTGGGAGCGGGGCCGCCGCGTGGGCGTCGTGCTGTCGGATGTCGACGCGCGGATCGCTGAGGGCCGGATCGGGCTTGACGGTGGCGCGGAAGAGGCGATGGTCTGGTGCCGGGACCCCGGAGGAGACGCGCGATGACACGCAGCCATGACCTTATCATCCGCAATGCGACGATCATCGACGGCACGGGCGCGCCGCGCATGACGGGTGACGTCGGCGTGAGCGGTGACCGGATCGCGACGGTCGGCGATCTGTCGGCAGCGCGGGCCGCGCGGGAGGTGGATGCGAGCGGGCTGATCCTCGCCCCCGGATTCATCGACGCGCATACCCATGACGACCGCGCCGTGCTGGCCGATCCGGACATGGCCGCGAAGGTGAGCCAGGGGGTGACCACGGTGGTGGCCGGGAATTGCGGCATATCGCTCGCCCCCATGCCGGTGCCCGTGCCGCAGCCGGTGACGCCGCCGCTCGATCTGCTGGATGCGAGCGGGGAGTGGTACCGCTTCAAGTCCTTCGCCGACTATGCCGCGGCGTTGCGCGAGACACCGGCGGCGGTCAACGTGGCGTGCTACGTTGGTCACACGACGCTGCGCGCGATCGCGATGGCGGACCTCGAGCGCGCGGCGACCGGGGACGAGATCGCGGTGATGCAGGCGCTGGTCGAGGAGGCGATGGAAGCCGGCGCGATCGGGGTCTCGACGGGCCTCGCCTATCCGCCCGCGCGGGCCGCGACCACCGAGGAGGTGATAGAGGTCTGCCGCCCGATGGTGCCATTCGGCGGCTTGCACGCCACCCATATGCGCGACGAGGGCAAGGCGAGCGACGCGGCGCTGGCCGAGAGTTTCGAGATCGGGCGCGCGCTGGGGGTGCAGACGCTCATCTCGCATCACAAGCTGTCGGATACCGCCATGCATGGCCGCTCGGTCGAGACGCTGGCCACGATCGCCCGCGCGCGCGAGGCGCAGGGCGTGAGCCTCGACTGTTATCCCTATGTCGCGTCCTCGACGATCCTGACGGCGGAACATGCGGCGCGGTCGCCCCGGACGCTGGTGACGTGGTCGCGGGGGAGGCCGGATATGGCGGGGCGCGACCTCGCGGAGGTGGTGGCCGAGCTTGGCGGCACGCTCGAAGAGGCGGTGGCGCGGCTGCAACCGGCGGGAGCGGTCTATTTCACCATGGTCGAGGAGGATGTGAGCCGCATCCTGGCCTTCGCGCCGACGATGATCGGCTCGGACGGGTTGCCGCATGACACGTTCCCGCATCCGCGCCTCTGGGGAACATTCCCGCGCGTCCTGGGCCGCTACAGCCGGGAGATGGGCCTTTTCGACCTCGAGACGGCGGTGCACAAGATGACGGGTCTGACGGCGGCGGAGTTCGGGTTTCGCGACCGTGGGGTGGTGCGGGAAGGGGCGTTCGCGGATCTCGTTCTGTTCGACGCGGATACGGTGCGCGACCGCGCGACGTTCGAGGCACCGACGCAGCGGGCGGAGGGGATCGCGCAGGTGATCGCCAATGGCGAGGTGATCTGGCGCGAGGGCCGCGCGACGGGGGCGCGGCCCGGGCAGGTGCTTCGGCGCGAGGTGGCGTAGGGCCTTGGCGGCCCGCCCCGGGCGGCGGGCGTGGTCGTGCCCGCCGCCCCTTTCCGGTCGGGTTCAGGCGGCCCTGCGCCGGTGGGCGTGGCCCGCGATGCAACCCACGTGCCGGTGATCGGTGCCGCAGCAGCCGCCGATGATCCGCAGGTTCGGAAGCAGCCGCAGCAGATCCCCGTGCAGCGCGCCGAGCTCGACCGGGTCACCGTCATCGAGCACCTCGGAGGCGTCGAGTTCGGCGTGGCTCATCCTCGAGGCATTGGCCCGAACGCCGCCGATCCGGTCGAGCCAGGGGGCGGGGTTTGCCACGACATCGCGGAAGTGGTCGGGATGCGCGCAGTTGATCATGTAGTGCAGCGGCGCGGCGCCCGTCCATGCATCGACCTCGGCGATGGCCTCGTCCAGCGGCTCGCCCGAGGGCAGGCGGCCATCGGTCTCGAGCGTGAAGGAGATCACGACCGGCAGGTCGATCTCGGCCGCGGCCTGCGCGATCCCGGCGGCCTCGCCCGCGTGGGTGAGGGTCATGGCGCTGATCATGTCGACACCCGCGGCGGCGAGTGCCCGGACCTGCGGCGTGTGGACGAGACACGCCTCATCGGGGCCGAGCGCCACGTCCGGTGCGTAGGCGTCGCCCGCCGGACCCACCAGCCCGTTGAGCAGGATCGGAAGCTGCGCGGTTTCGTGCCGGTCGCGGATGGCCGCCATGAACGCGGTCGCGCGGCCATTGATGGCCAGCGTCTCGTGCAGGCCGAGCCCCAGCGGGGCTGCCCAGGCCGCGCCGCAGCGCCAGGTGGGCGTGTCCATCACGAAGCCGCGTCCGCTGTCGCGGGCAAGCGCGATGAACCGCTCGAAATAGGCGGTGAGCGCGGCGCGGCCCTCGGCGGTGTCGAGAAGGACGGCGGCCGAGAAGCAGGGCAGGTCGAAGCCTTCCTCGAAGACCATCCAGGTCTCGAGCCCGCCGTCGGACAGGTAGAACCTGTCGGTGTTTTTCAGAGTGTCCATTCGCATCGGGTCTCTCCTTGTCTTGCGATAGGAGGGGAATACAGGGCGGAACGGTGGCGCGACGAGTGAACGCGTGGTATGGTAGGAGGCAATTTTTTCGTTCGTAATTTCAGATGCTTGAGGCGCTGCCGCTGGCGGGGCCCTCATGGAGCCGCGGTCAAGTGGACTCGTGGTACAGTGGATCAGGGCGCATGGCGCGGAAAACCGACCGCAGATCCGTCATCCTCGACATCGCGGAAAAGGCGGTGCTGGAGAAGGGATTCGATGCCACCTCGATCGAGGAGATCGTGGCGGCAGCGGAGATCTCGCGCGGCGGGTTCTTCTATCATTTCAGGGACAAGAACGCCTTGGCCCGCGCCATGCTGGAGCGATACATCGCCGCGGAGGACGCGCTTTTCGACGATATCTTCGATCGCGCGCGCGATCTCGACGACGATCCGCTGCACGCGATGCTGATCGGGCTGAAGCTCATGGCGGAGATGCTGAGCGATCTGCCGAACGGGCATCCGGGCTGTATCATCGCGGCGGCAGCCTACCAGGATCGGCTGTTCGACGATGGCGTGCGGGCGTTGAACCGGCACGCGATCCTTGCCTGGCGGGCGCGGTTCCGGGCGATGTTCGCCGAGATCGCCGCGCGTCATCCGCCGCGGCAGGAGATCGACCTCGACGCGCTGGGCGACATGGTGTCGGGGGTCATGGAGGGCGCCATCATCCTGCAGAAGGTGCTGGAGGAGCGGGAACTGGTCGCGCGGCAGATCATGCAGTTGCGGACCTACATCAAGCTGCTGTTCGCGCCGCCCGGATCGGGCGAGGCGGCATGAAAAAGGCACCGCTGCCGAAACAGGGTGCCTTTTGCGAACGGGCGGCGGTGGGCCGCGCCGCGAGTGTCCGGGGCGTGCCTCAGCCGGCGGAGCTGGTCGCCTGTGCCTGGGCGGGGGCCGCGCTGGCGCCGGCCTGCTGCGGCTGGGTGCCGGTCTTGGCCTTGCCGTTCAGCGGATCGTCCTGACGCTGGACCGAGCCTTCGAAATGCGCGCCCGATTCGATGGCGATGGTCTTGTGGATGATATCGCCCTCGACCCGCGCGGTGGAGGTGAGGCGGACCTTGAGGCCGCGCACGCGGCCCACGATGCGGCCGTTGATGACCACGTCGTCGGCGATGATCTCGCCCTTGATGGTGGCGCCTTCGCCGACGGTGAGCAGATGCGCGCGGATGTCCCCCTCGACGGTGCCTTCGACCTGGATGTCGCCGGTCGTCTTGAGATTGCCGGTGATGTGCAAATCCGACGACAGGACCGATGCGGGCGGTTTCGCCTTGGGCGCGGTGGCCTTGAAATCGCTCGAAGAGGAGGTGGCGGGCTTCGACGACTCGGAGGGTTTGGTGTCGGCCTTGGGCGCGCCCTGGTCGGCGGGCTTGGGGCTCGGATCGTTGATCTTGCTCTTAGAAAACATCTCGTGCAGCCTTGATGTAGGTCATGGGGTTTACGGCTTTGCCGCCGACGCGGACTTCGTAATGCAGGTGGGTGCCGGTCGAACGTCCGGTGTTACCCATAGCAGCAATCTTGTCCCCGCGCGATACCCTTTGCCCCTTTTTCACGTAGAGCTTGGAATTGTGAGCGTAGCGGGTTTCGATGCCGAAATCGTGCTGGATCTTGACGAGGCGGCCATAGCCGGACTGCCAGCCCGCGTGAATCACGACGCCGTCGGCGGTGGCGTAGATGGGCGAGCCGTGTGCGCCCGCGAAATCGGTTCCCGCGTGCAGCCTTCCCCACCGCTGACCGAAGCCGGAGGTGAAGCGGAAGGAGGTCTTGAGCGGGGTATCGAAGGGCGCGCGTTCGGCGGCGAGCCGGTAGAGATTGATCTTGTCGAGCTGGTTCAGGATGGCGTTGGCACGGATCGCGTCGGGCGTGAGCTCTCCTCCGCTGGTCGAGATCGAGAGGGGCGTGAGCGGGCCGCCCTGGCCGGAGTAGCCCCGGCGCACGCTATCGAGCAGCGAGTCGGTGTTGAGGCCGGCCTTGCGGAACATCTTGTCGAGCGGCTCGACCGAGATGGACATCGCGTCTTCGAGCTGGCGGAAGATCTGGTCGTTGCGGTCCTGCATGAGGCGGATTTCGTATTCCATCTCCTCGGCCTGCTGGATCGCGTATTGCGCGTCGGCGATGACCTTGTCGCGCTCCTCGGCCGTCTCGGCGAGCGCGGCGGTGACGAAATCAAGCGTCTGCCCGTCGGCCGGGTCGCCCCCGGCGAGGGTCGTGGCGCCGTCGGCGCCCGCGGCTTCGGTGAGCGAGGCCACCTGTTCACGCGCATCGTCGCGTTCGCGCATGATGCGGCGCAGCGTCGTCTGGATGACATCGACACCCTTTTCCATCTCGCGGCGGCGGGTTTCGGAGGCCAGGAGTTCCGACTGCATGATCGAAACCTGTGCCAGAACGGAGTTGAAACGCTCCTGCGCTTCGCGGGCTTCCTCGGCGCGCTTGTCGCGTTCGGCCGAGAGCGTGTTGAGCCGCTCTTCGTAGATGCGCTGATCGCGCTTGGCCTGTTCGCGGAAATTGCCCGAGCCGATGCTGTCCATCAGCAGGATCGCCGTCGCGATGATCGTCCACGACACCACCAGCGAGGCGCCCGCGAAGGCGAGAAGCTGGGAGCCGGGTTTCAGACGTATGAACCGGGTTTCGGTATCCGAGCGCAGGAAGACCCTGCGTTCCGGGAAATACCGCTCGAGAATGGCGTGCAGCCGGATAGCCAAACGTGTTCGCAAGATCCGTCCTCTGAATTCGTCCGTGCCCTCGGATGGTGCGCATCTGGTGGCACACCTTGGGGCAAGTCGATACCGAGCGGATAACCCGTGGGCAAGAAATTTGCGAGTCCGGGCCCAGAAAACCCGGCTGATCCCCGCCGAGTGGCGAATTATTGCCGATATGCAACGGTTTGGGCGGTGAAGTGTATGCGGAACGCGAAGCCGGGGGCGGTTTGACAACCGCGTCGGTCGGCGCAAGTTTGCCCATGAAGGCACGCAAAAGGAGTATTCGCCGATGGCTCATCCCGTCCTGGCCCTCTGGGCACATCCGAGGTCGATGTCGACCGCCACCGAGCGGATCATGCGCGAGCGCGGCGACCTGGACTGTGCCCACGAGCCTTTCATGTACGACTACTACGTCGGGCGCCGGGCCGGGGTCACGCCGCATTTCGACGTGGATCCGGAGCATCCGAAGCACTACGAGGACATCCGCGAGATGATCGAGACGCGCGCCGAGGCGGCGCCGGTCTTCTTCAAGGACATGAGCTATTACGTGATGCCGAGGCTGCTCGGGGACGAGGGGTTTCGCGACCGTTTGCGCCACGCGTTCCTCGTGCGGATGCCCGAGGCGGCGATCGCGTCCTATTACAGGCTCGACAAGAACTTCACGAGCGAGGAAATCGGCATCGAGGCGCAGTGGCGTCACTACGAGGGGCTGCGCGATGCGGGGCACGACCCGGTCGTGCTTCGGGCCGAGGACATCCGCAACGATCCGCGCGCCGAAATGACACGGCTCTGGGAGGGCTACGGTCTGGGCGATGCGCCGCAGGCCTTCGACTGGAGCGAGGAGACGCCCGACGACTGGGAGGCGATCGAGAAGTGGCACGGCACCGCGAGCGCCACGAGCGGCATCCGCCCGATGGAGGAGGGCTATGCCGAGCGTGCGCGGGAGAAGTTCGAGGCGGCCGCGCAGGAGGCGCCGCACCTGCGCGACTATCTCGCGCATCACCGCCCGTTCTACGAGCGCCTGGCCGAGGTGGCGGAGCGCCAGAAGGGATAAGGCCTCGGGATCGTTGACATTTTCCGTGCGCGCCGTCAGAGGGCGCGCGCCGCGTCGAGCACCTCCTCGGCGTGGCCGGGCACCTTCACCTTGCGCCAGACGCGCGCGATGCGCCCCTCGCCGTCGATGAGGAAGGTCGTGCGCTCGATCCCCATGAAAGTCTTGCCGTACATCTTCTTTTCCTTCCAGACGCCGTAGCGTTCGCAGACGTCCGAGTCCTCGTCCGAGAGCAGCGGGATGCCGAGATCGTGTTTCTTCACGAACTTGTCATGGCTCGCCACGCTGTCCTTGGAGATGCCGATCACCTCGACCCCGGCCTTGTCGAAGGCGTCGCGGAGCGCGGTGAAGCCCGTGGCCTCCTTGGTGCAGCCGGAGGTGTCATCGCGGGGATAGAAGAAGAGCGCGACGGGTTTGGGGCGCAATGCGCTAAGCTGAATTTCGCCACCGCCGTCGCGGGGCAGGGTAAAATCGGGTGCGGTTTCGCTTACTTCTGGCATATCACGCTCGCTCCTGCTGCTATGTGAGTGGAAGATAGACCGCGACGGGCAGGTGGCAAAGCGGTCGACGAAAGAGGCGCATGGCGGCATCGGACGACAAGGTGGAGACGGCGGAAGGCCGTTCGCGCGCGCGGCGCGGCGGGCGGGGGCGGAAGATCGGCCTCCTGTCGCTTCTGAGCGTCTCGTTCCTGGTCCTTGCCGGCGCGCTTCTCGTCCTGTCCTATCTCGGCACGCCCATCGTGGTGCCCGACTGGCTTCATGCCCGGATCATCGAGCGGATCAACGAGGAGACGGGCGGCGTAGAGGTGGAAATGGGCGAGGTCGTGGTGGTGGTCGAGCAGGGCTGGCAGCCGCGCATCGAGCTGCATGACGTGGCCTTTTCCCAGCGAGGCGGGCAGCCCATCGCGGCGCTTGCGGAACTGAGCGGGACGGTGGCGCTCAAGCCGCTTCTGCGCGGCGAGTTGCAGCCGAAGGTGATCCGCGTCTCGGGTGCGGCGCTGGCCCTGCGCCGTGACGCGGACGGCAAGATCAACCTCGCGCTGGGGGGCGGCATGGGCGACGTGCAACTGGCCGAGGTGATCGCGCGGATCGACCGCGCGATGACGCGCCCGGGCCTTGCCACGCTGCGCGAGGTGCAGGCCGACAACATCACGCTGCGCTACGAGGATGCGCGTGCGGGGCGCGCGTGGAACGTCGACGGCGGGAGCCTCGGCCTGCTTCGGGAGGGCGAGGAGTTGCGGCTCGGCGGTGACTTCACGCTTCTGGGCGCGCGGGCCTATCCGACGCGTCTCGGGATGAGTTTCGCGAGCCGCATCGGCGAGGCGGCGGCGGAGGTGTCTGTCAACATCGAGGACATGCCGGCGGACGAGATCGCGGGGCAGTCGCCCGCGATGGCCTGGCTGGGCGCGCTCGAGGCGCCGATCTCGGGCGCGTTGCGCGCGCAGGTGGACGAGGATGGCCGGCTCGGGCCGCTCAACGCGACGCTTCAGATAGGGGAAGGCGTGCTCAAGCCCAATGACGCGGTGCAGCCCGTGGCCTTCACCGGCGCGCGGACCTATTTCACCTATGATCCGCGCGAGAACGCGCTGCGCTTCGAGGACGTGTCGATCGACAGCAAGTGGGGCCGTGTCCGGGCCGAGGGGCAGGCCTTCCTCATCGGGGCCGAAACCGGCTGGCCCACCGAGTTGCAGGCGCAGATGCGGCTTCGCGACATCGAGATGAACCCGATGGATTTCTATCCCGAACCGGTGCGCCTCGACGCGGCGAGCATGGACATGCGGCTCAACCTCGATCCCTTCGAACTGACCGTGGGGGAACTGACCTTGCAGGACCAGGGCCAGCGCCTTGTCCTGGCCGGAACGCTGCGCGCGGTGGAGGCGGGCTGGGACCTGGCGGTCGATGCGGAGATGGATGCGCTGAGCCATGCCCGGCTGGTAGAGCTGTGGCCCGCGACGGTGAAGGCAAACACGCGCGACTGGCTGGTGGAGAATATCGAGAAGGGGCAGTTGAGCGACATCCAGCTTGCCGTGCGCTCGGACCCCGGAGAGGTGCCCGACGCCTATATCAACTTCGCCTATCACGACCTCACCACGAAATTCGTCAAGGAGATGCCGCCGATCCGGGAAGGGGCGGGGCAGGCCTCGCTTTACGGCAACCGCTTCGCGATCACGGCGACGGAGGGCTACGTGGAGCCCGCGCAGGGCGGGCGGATCGACATCGCCGGCACGAGTTTCATCATCCCCGACGCGGGCATCCGGCGCGGTCCGGCGGTGGCGCTCGTCAAGATCGACAGCACGATCACCGCGGCGCTGTCGCTGCTCAACTCGGACCCGGTCAACCTGATGGACAAGGCGGGCCAGCCGGTGACGCTTGCCGAGGGGCGCGCGACGCTGGAGGGGCGGCTCGATTTCCTGCTCAAGCCGCAGCTTCAGACCGAGGAGATCGTCTTCGACGTCAAGGGCCGGCTGCGCGACCTGCGCAGCGAGACGCTGGTGGAGGGGCGCACGCTCACCGCCGAAACGCTCGACCTGCGCGCGGATGGCGAGGGGTTGCGCGTCGAGGGGGCCGCGCGGCTGGGGCAGGTGCCCTTCGAGGGGGAGTTCGCCACGCCGCTGACGAAACAGGCCGAGGGCGGATCGCGGGTGACGGGCACGGTGATCCTGTCGCAGGGATTCGTGGACGAGTTCGGCATCGGCCTGCCGCCGGGGTCGATCACCGGCCAGGCCGAGGGCGAGATCACCGTGGACCTGCGCGATGGCGGCGCGGGGGATTTCGTGCTGAACTCGGACCTGCGGGGGCTTGGCATGCGCCTTTCGCAGCTCAACTGGTCGAAGCCCGCGGCGAGCGGCGGGAGTTTGCGGGTGGAGGGCAGGCTGGGCCAGCCGCCCGCGATTGACCGCGTGGCGCTCGACGCGCCGGGGCTCGAGGCGGTGGGTGCGGTGACGCTGCGCCCCGACGGCGTGCTGGACCGGGCGGTGTTCAGCCGCGTGAACGTGGGCGGATGGCTCGATGCGCCGGTGACGCTCGTGGGGCGCGGGCCGGGGGCGACGCCCGCCGTGCAGGTCTCGGGCGGGCGCGTCGACCTGCGGCGCACGTCGCTCAGCGCGGGGCCGGGTGCGGCAACCCGGAAGGGCGCGCCGGTGAGCCTTGCGCTCGACAGGTTGACGATCTCGGACGGGATCATGCTGACCGATTTCCGCGCCAAGCTCGACACCAGCGGCGGCACGAGCGGGCAGTTCAGCGGCAAGGTGAACAACGGCGCGCAGGTGAGCGGCACCATCCTTCCCGAGGCCGGGCGCAGCGCGTTCCGCATCGTGTCGGAAAACGCGGGCGGCGTGCTGCGCTCGGCGGGTCTTCTGAAGAACGCGCGCGGCGGGTCGATGGAGCTTATCCTGCGGCCCGCGACGGAGGCGGGGAGCTATAACGGCCGCCTCAAGGGGGCGAACCTGTGGCTCACCGACGCGCCGGCGATGGCCGCGCTGCTCAGCGCGATGAGCGGCGTGGGCCTTCTGGAGCAGATGTCGGGCAACGGCATCCATTTCGCGGAGCTCGACGCGCAGTTCAAGCTCAGCCCCGAGCAGCTTACCCTCTACAAGGGCCGCGCGACGGGTGCGTCGATGGGCGTCACGATGGACGGCTATTACTGGCTGAAGGAGGGGCGGATGGACATGCAGGGCGTCATCTCGCCCGTCTACGCGGTGAACGCGATCGGCGGCATCCTGACGCGCAAGGGCGAGGGGCTGATCGGGTTCAACTACCAGATGAAGGGCCCGGCCAAGGATCCTCGGGTCAAGGTTCTGCCGCTCACGCTCTTTACGCCGGGGATGTTTCGCAACATATTCCGCCGCGCCCCGCCGGGGGTACAGCGCGCCGAGGACCGGCTGCGCGAGATCGAGGAAGAGACCGGCCGGAGCGGTGTCGCCACGGGCGGGCCGCCGGGGCAGAGGTAACCCCCGCGCGGGGCCAGGCAGGACGGCGACATGAAGCTCGACGATTTCGATTTCGATCTGCCGGAGGAGCTGATCGCGACGCGGCCGGTGCGGCCGCGCCCCGCCGCGCGGCTGCTGGTGGCCGAGGGCGCGGACATGACGGATGCGCATGTGCGCGACCTGGGGCGATGGCTCAGACCCGGTGACAGGCTGATCCTCAACGATACCAAGGTCATACCCGCGCGCCTTTCCGGGACGCGCGACCGCCCGGGGTCCGAGACGGGCGCGCGGATCGAGGCGACGCTCCTCGAGCCGGGACCGGAGGGGACGTGGAGCGCGCTGGTCAAGCCGCTGAAGAAGTTGCGCGAGGGCGAGGTGGTGCGGTTCGGCGCGGGGCTCGAGGCCGAACTCCTGGGCAAGGTCGAGGGGCGGGGCGTGCTGCGCTTCAACCTTGCCGGCGAAGCGTTCGACCGGGCGCTGGCCGAGGCGGGGGCGATGCCGCTTCCGCCTTACATCGCCGCGCGGCGCAAGGCGGATGCGCGCGACCGGGAGGATTACCAGACCGTCTGGGCCGCGAAGGAGGGCGCCGTGGCCGCGCCGACCGCGTCGCTGCATTTCGACGAGGCGCTCCTGTCGGAGCTGGCCGCGCAGGGTGTCGCGTTCAGCCACGTGACGCTGCATGTCGGGGCGGGCACGTTCCTTCCGGTGACGGTCGAGGACGTGACAACGCACCGGATGCATGCCGAATGGGGCGAGGTGAGCGCGGCCGCCGCCGCCGAGATCGCCGCCACGCGGGCGGCGGGCGGGCGGATCATTCCCGTGGGCACGACCGCGCTGCGCCTGATCGAGACGGCGGCCCGCGCGACGGGCGCGATCGCGCCGTGGGAAGGCGAGACCGACATCTTCATCTATCCCGGCTTCGAGTTCCGCGTGACCGACGCGCTCATGACCAATTTCCACCTTCCGAAGAGCACGCTGATGATGCTCGTCTCGGCATTGATGGGGCGCGAGCGGATGCGCGCGGTCTATGAGCACGCCATCGCCGAGCGCTATCGCTTTTTCTCATACGGGGATGCATCGCTGTTGATCCCGCGCTGAAACCCTGCCACGGGGGCGAAAGTGAGCCGCGTTGAGTCGCGTTCGTGACGGACAGGCCCGTTGCCGGCGTGGCAGGGAGGCCGCAACGAGCATCGGAGGCCCGAGATGATCAAGGTTCTGTCGAGCGCATGGGCGCTCCTGCTGGGCATGATGCTCTTGCAGGTGGGCAACGGGATGCAGGGCACGCTCCTGGGTATCCGGGGCGAGATCGAGGGCTTTTCCACCATGGAGATGTCGCTCGTCATGTCGGGCTACTTCGTGGGGTTCCTCTTCGGGTCGCGCATGGCGCCCGACATGATCCGGCGGGTGGGGCACGTGCGGGTCTTCGCCGCGCTCGGCTCGCTCATCTCGGCGGTGATGATCCTCTACCCGGTCCTCACCGACCCGATCGCCTGGGGGCTGTTGCGTATCCTGATCGGCTTCTGTTTCTCGGGCGTCTACGTGACGGCGGAAAGCTGGCTCAACGAGGCGGCGGACAACGAGAACCGGGGCAAGGCGCTGTCGCTTTACATGATCATGCAGATGGTCGGTATCGTGAGCGCGCAATACCTGCTGATCCTGGGCGAGCCGAGCGGGTTCGTCCTTTTCATCGTGCCGTCGGTCCTCGTCTCGATCGCCTTCGCGCCGATCCTCCTGTCGGTGAGCCCGACGCCCGCCTTCGACACGACGAAGCCGCTTACGCTGAGGCAGCTGTTCGGCGTCTCGCCGCTGGGCTGCGTGGGGATGTTCCTGCTGGGCGGGGTCTTTGCCGCGCAGTTCGGCATGGCGCCGGTCTATGGCGCCGAGGCCGGGCTGAGCGTCGCGCAGATCTCGACCTTCGTGTCGTTCTTCTTCATCAGCGCGCTTTTCGTGCAATACCCGGTCGGGTGGCTGTCGGACCGGCTGGACCGGCGATTGATGATCCTCGTGGGGGCGTTCATCATCGGGCTGGGCGCGCTGATCGGGATCTTCCTGGGTAACATCTTCGTGATGCTCTGCGTGGCGGCCGCGCTGATCGGCGGCATGTCGAACCCGCTTTATTCGCTGCTCATCGCCTACACGAACGACTTCCTCGAGCATGGCGACATGGCCGCCGCGGCGGGGGGGCTGATCTTCATCAACGGGCTGGGCGCGGTGATGGGGCCGCTCGCGGTGGGCTGGATCATGGGACAGGTGGGGCCGTGGGGCTTTTTCATGTTCATCGCCGTGCTGGGCTTCGCCACGTCGGGCTATGCCGCCTACCGGATGACGCAGCGCCCGTCGCGCTCGATCGAGGACCAGGACCCCTACGTGGTGGTCATGCCCTCGGCCTCGCCGGTGGCCGTGGAGATCGCGCAGGAATGGGCGATCGAGGAGGCGCAGGCCGAGGAGGACGAGGCCGAGGAGGCCGCGCGGGCCGCGTCATGAGCGGCGCGGTGATTGCGATAACGTGATGGGCATGTCGCAAATGAAGCATTTTATGACTGGCCTTGTAAGTTAACGCCGCGTTAACATTTATAAAACTGTCGTATGGATGAAGAGGAGCATTCCATGACGTCGCCCGATGATGTGTTGAAGTTCTGGCTCGACGAGGTCGGCCCGGAAGGTTGGTACGAGGTTTCGGAGGCGCTCGATGCGAAAATCCGGGACAGGTTCCTCGACGCGTGGAACGCCGCGCGCGAGGGTCGTTTCGGGCTCTGGCTGACCTATCCGGCCGGAACGCTGGCCTACATCATTCTCATGGACCAGTTCCCGCGCAACATGTTCCGGGGCGAGGCCACGTCCTTTGCCACCGACCGCGCCGCGCTTGCGGCGGCGAAGGCGGCGATCGGGCGGAAATGGGACCTGGCCATCGACGAACCGGCGCGGCAGTTCTTCTATCTTCCGCTGATGCATTCGGAGAACCTCTGCGACCAGGAGCGGTGCATCCGCCTTGTCTGTGAACGCATGCCCGAGACGGGCGAGAACACGCTTCTCCATGCCCGCGCGCATCGCGAGGTCATCCGGCAATTCGGACGCTTCCCCTATCGCAACGAGGCGCTGGGCCGGGCCACGACAGGCCCCGAGCGCGGCTATCTCGAGGCCGGATCCTATGGCGAGACGGTGCGTGCCTTGCAGGCGGCCGACGCGGCCTGAGCGCGAAGGCGGTTCCCGGACGGACATGAAGGCGCCGAAAGTCCTTGGTGATCCGGCGGATACGTGAGAGCATTCGCGGGTTCAGTTCGAGTGTCCGATGGCGGCCGATTGCCGCGCATGGATGGGAACAATCATGACATTGCAAGTTATCGGCTCGGGCTTCGGCCGGACGGGCACCATGTCGACGAAGGTCGCGCTTGAGCGGCTGGGATTCGGCCCCTGTCATCACATGGTCGCCGTCATGGAGGATGCAGCGCAGCCGCCGCTCTGGAAAGCGTTCTTCGCCGGTGGTCCGGTGACCCCGAACCAGCTTTACGAGGGGTACGGGTCCCAGGTCGACTGGCCGGGTGCGCATATCTGGCCGCAGGCGCTTGCCGCCTTTCCCGAGGCCAAGGTCCTGCATACCGAACGGCCCGAAGACAAATGGTGGTCCAGTTTCGATAGCACCATCGGCAAGTTCTTCCGGCTTGTGGACGATCTGGACC
Organism: Roseovarius sp. SCSIO 43702; assembly: GCF_019599045.1. NCBI lineage: Bacteria > Pseudomonadati > Pseudomonadota > Alphaproteobacteria > Rhodobacterales > Roseobacteraceae > Roseovarius > Roseovarius sp. SCSIO 43702. The sequence goes on along the minus strand of NZ_CP080623.1, from coordinate 3,033,476 downwards.
TGCCGCCGCATGTCGCGGACCTTTTCATCATGATGCGGGACGGGTTCCTGCGAAAGACTTTCGAAGATTTCACCGACCGCGAATGCGCCATAGCCGCCTACCGGCGCAACAACGAGGCGGTGCGCGCGGCGGTGCCCGCGGACCGGTTGCTGGTCTTCGATGTGGCCGAGGGGTGGGAGCCGCTCTGCGCCTTTCTGAATGTGCCGCAGCCCGATGAGGAATTTCCGCGCCTTCATCAGAAGAAGGAGTTCTGGGAGCATTTCGGCGGCGATCCGGAAAAGTGATCCCGACGCCGCGGCCACGCGGGGAGAACCGCGCGTTGTGGTCGGCGCCATGATAGTTTAATTTCAAACCAGTTTTGGTGTTGAATGGACGGAGATAGCACATGGCCGCTCAGAGCTTTGACATGATCGTAATCGGAGCCGGGCCGGGGGGCTATGTGGCGGCCATTCGGGCGGCGCAACTGGGCCTCAAGGTGGCCTGTGTCGAGCGCGAGCATCTGGGCGGCATCTGTCTCAACTGGGGGTGTATTCCGACGAAGGCGATGCTGCGGTCGTCCGAGGTGTTCCACCTGATGCATCGCGCGAAGGAATTCGGGCTGAGCGTGGAAAAGCCGGGCTATGACCTCGATGCCGTTGTCAAGCGCTCGCGCGGGGTGGCCAAGCAGCTCACGCAGGGTGTGGGGCACCTGCTCAAGAAGAACAAGGTGACGGTCATCATGGGCACCGCGACCCTGCCCGCGAAGGGCAAGGTGAGCGTCAAGACCGACAAGGGCGAGACGCAGGAGCTGAGCGCGAAGCATATCGTGCTGGCCACGGGCGCGCGGGCGCGGCAATTGCCGGGACTCGAGGCCGATGGGGACCTTGTCTGGACCTACAAGCATGCGCTTCAGCCGGGGCGGATGCCGAAGAAGCTCCTGGTGATCGGGTCGGGCGCGATCGGGATCGAATTCGCGAGCTTCTACAACACGTTGGGCGCCGAGACGACGGTGGTCGAGGTGATGGACCGGGTACTTCCCGTGGAGGATGCCGAGATCAGCGGTTTCGCGAAGAAGGCGTTCGAGAAGCAGGGCATGACGATCCTCGAGAAGTCCACCGTCAAGCAGCTTGACCGTGCGAAGGGCAAGGTGACAGCCCATATCGAGCGCGGCGGCAAGGTCGAGAAGCACGAGTTCGACACCGTGATTTCCGCCGTCGGGATCGTCGGCAATGTCGAGGATCTGGGCCTCGAGGAGCTGGGCGTGAAGGTGGATCGCAGCCACGTGATCGTGGACGAATACTGCCGCACCGGGGTCGATGGCCTTTACGCGATCGGCGACGTGGCGGGCGCGCCCTGGCTTGCCCACAAGGCGAGCCACGAAGGCGTCATGGTGGCCGAGATGGCGGCGGGCGGGCATCCGCATCCCGTGCGCCCCGAGAGCATCGCCGGCTGCACCTATTGCCATCCGCAGGTGGCGAGCGTGGGCCTGACCGAGGCGAAGGCCAAGGAGGCGGGATACGAGATCAAGGTGGGCCGCTTCCCCTTCATCGGGAACGGCAAGGCGATCGCGCTGGGCGAGGCGGAGGGCATGGTCAAGACGATCTTCGACGCGAAGACCGGCGAGCTTCTGGGCGCGCATATGGTGGGCGCGGAAGTCACCGAGCTGATCCAGGGCTACGTGGTGGGCCGGCAGCTCGAGACCACGGAAGAAGACCTGATGAACGCGGTCTTCCCGCATCCGACGCTCAGCGAGATGATGCACGAGAGCGTGTTGCAGGCCTATGGGCGGGCGATCCACATCTGAGAAAGCGGCGGGCTGAGGCCCGCTCATGGCGGGAACGCGGGGCATGCCCAGTCTCAACCGGATCGTGATGCAGCAGACCTCGAAGGAGTGGCTGACCGCGCTGCCGCTGTCGGAGATGGATGCGGCCGAGATCTCGGGGAAGAACGGACGGCGCTACGCGTTCAGGAGCTACTCGCGCTTCCGCTACCCGAAACACGACATCTGCGACGCGCCCTTCATGGATGATGAAGGCCGGATCCTGACCTTCGACATCGTGCTCGCGAACCAGGTGTGGGAGCATCTTGACCGGCCCTATGCCGCCACGCGGCACGTGCGCGAGATGCTGCGGCCCGGCGGATATTTCTGGCTCGCCGTGCCGTTCTTCGTGCCCTACCACGGTGCGCCGATGGATTGCTCGCGATGGACCGCGCGCGGGTTGCGGAACCTGCTGGTGGAAGTGGGGTTCGAGGCGCGGAAGGTGCGCGCCGCGCAATGGGGCAACAGGGCGGCCGCGCGCCGCAATCTCGAGGACTCGTGGCCGCCGGAATACGATCCGGAGCGCGACGATCTGACGAACGATCCCGACTGCCCGATCTGCGCCTGGGCGCTGGCGCAGAAGTGAGGGGCGGGGGCCTCCGGCGAGGCGATCGCCCGGTCTACGCCTTGGACTTGAGGTAGTCGCGCAGGGCAACGGCGTTGTTGTGCTCTTCGTCCTTGGCCGCGTAGACCAGCGTGACGCGGCCGTCGCGGACCTTGTCGAGGAGGTCATCGACGGCGTCGTTGTCGTCAAGCTCCTCGTGGTAGCGGTCGCGGAATTCGTCCCATTTGTCGGGGTCGTGGTCGAACCATTCGCGCAGGTCGTCGCTGGGGGCCACGTCCTTCAGCCATTCGTCGAGCCGGGCCTCTTCCTTCGACACGCCGCGGGGCCACATGGCATCGACGAGGACGCGGTGGCCGTCATTGTCGGCAGGGTCGTCGTAGGCGCGTTTGCAGCGGATATCCATGATGTCTCTCCTTCTCACGGGAAACGCCGCGGCCGCGCGGCGGTTCCGCGCGCGGTGTTCGTGCAACGTTCCGTTTTGCGGGTTGGAGACTCGGGGCGCATACACTATCTGTTAGGCCTTGGAACCTGGGGGATGCCTGATGGCCGAGCAGACACATATCGAGGTGCGCGGGGCGCGCGAGCACAATCTCAAGAACATCGACGTGGACATTCCGCGCAACGAGCTCGTCGTCATCACCGGCCTTTCGGGGTCGGGCAAGTCGAGCCTGGCCTTCGATACGATCTATGCCGAGGGTCAGCGCCGCTATGTCGAGAGCCTGTCGGCCTATGCGCGGCAGTTCCTCGATATGATGGAAAAGCCCGACGTGGATCATATCAGCGGCCTTTCCCCCGCGATCAGCATCGAGCAGAAGACGACGAGCAAGAACCCCCGTTCGACGGTCGGCACGGTGACGGAGATCTACGACTACCTGCGGCTTCTCTTCGCGCGGGCGGGCACGCCCTATTCGCCGGCAACCGGCAAACCCATCGAAGCACAGCAGGTGCAGGACATGGTGGACCGGGTCATGGCGATGGAGGAGGGCACGCGCGGCTATCTCCTGGCCCCGATCATCCGCGACCGGAAGGGGGAATATCGCAAGGAATTCATGGAGCTGCGCAAGCAGGGGTTCCAGCGCGTCAAGGTGAATGGCAGCTTCTACGAGCTGGACGAGCCGCCCGTGCTCGACAAGAAGTTCCGACATGACATCGACGTGGTGGTCGACCGGATCGTTGTGCGCGAGGGGCTCGAGACACGGCTCGCCGACAGTTTCCGCACGGCGCTCGACCTGGCCGACGGGATCGCGATTCTCGAGACGGCGCCGAAGGAAGGTGAGCCAGAGCGGATCACCTTCAGCGAGAATTTCGCCTGTCCGGTGAGCGGCTTCACGATTCCCGAGATCGAGCCGCGCCTCTTCTCGTTCAACGCGCCCTTCGGAGCCTGCCCGGATTGCGACGGGTTGGGCATGGAGCTTTTCTTCGACGAGCGGCTGGTGGTGCCGGACGCGGCGCTCAAGCTCTATGACGGGGCGCTGGCGCCGTGGCGGAAGGGGAAGTCGCCCTATTTCCTCCAGACGATCGAGGCCATCGCGCGGCATTACGAGTTCGACGCGCAGACGCCGTGGAAGGACCTGCCCGCGCATGTGCAGCAGGTCATGCTTTACGGCTCGGGCGACGAGGAGATCCAGTTCCGCTATGACGAGGGCGGCCGCGTCTACAACGTGACGCGCAGCTTCGAGGGGGTGATCCCCAACATGGAGCGGCGCTATCGCGAGACCGACAGCAACTGGATCCGCGAGGAGTTCGAGCGCTACCAGAACAACCGGCCCTGCGGCACCTGCGGAGGCTATCGCCTGCGCGAGGAGGCGCTGGCGGTGAAGATCGGCCCCGAGGGCGCGCGGCTCCATATCGGGCAGGTGGTGCAGATGAGCATTCGCGAGGCCCATGACTGGTGCGAGCGGGTGCCGGAGGCGCTGAGCGCGCAGAAGAACGAGATCGCGCGCGCGATCCTGAAGGAAATCCGCGAGCGGCTGGGATTCCTCAACAATGTGGGCCTCGAATACCTGACGCTCAGCCGCAATGCCGGCACGCTGTCGGGGGGCGAGAGCCAGCGGATCCGGCTGGCGAGCCAGATCGGCAGTGGTCTGACCGGGGTGCTTTACGTGCTGGACGAGCCCAGCATCGGGCTGCACCAGCGCGACAACGGGCGGCTTCTGACCACGCTCAAGAACCTGCGCGACCAGGGCAACACCGTGATCGTGGTCGAGCATGACGAGGAGGCGATCCGCGAGGCCGATTACGTCTTTGACATCGGTCCGGGCGCGGGTGTGCATGGTGGCAGCGTGGTGAGCCACGGCCTGCCCGCGCAGGTGGCGGCGGACGAACAGTCGCTCACCGGGCAATACCTTTCGGGCAAGCGCGAGATCGCCGTGCCGGCAACGCGGCGCGAGGGCAACGGCAAGTCGGTCGAGGTGGTCAAGGCCACGGGCAACAACCTGAAGGACGTGACCGCGGAGTTTCCGCTGGGCCGGTTCGTCTGTGTGACGGGCGTGTCTGGCGGGGGCAAGTCCACGCTGACCATCGAGACGCTGTTCAAGACCGCCTCGATGCGCCTCAACGGTGCGCGGCAGACTCCGGCGCCCTGCGAGACGATCAAGGGGCTGGAGCATCTCGACAAGGTGATCGACATCGACCAGCGGCCCATCGGGCGCACGCCGCGGTCGAACCCGGCGACCTACACGGGGGCCTTCACGCCGATCCGCGACTGGTTCGCCGGTCTGCCCGAGGCGAAGGCGCGCGGCTACAAGCCGGGCAGGTTCAGCTTCAACGTGAAGGGCGGGCGCTGTGAGGCCTGCCAGGGCGACGGGGTCATCAAGATCGAGATGCATTTCCTGCCGGATGTCTATGTCACCTGCGAGACCTGCGGCGGCGCGCGCTACAACCGCGAGACGCTGGAGATCAGGTTCAAGGGCAAGAGCATCGCCGACGTTCTGGATATGACGGTCGAGGATGCGCAGGAGTTCTTCAAGGCGGTGCCGTCCATTCGCGAGAAGATGGATGCGCTGATGCGCGTGGGGCTGGGCTATATCAAGGTGGGCCAGCAGGCGACGACGCTTTCGGGGGGGGAGGCGCAGAGGGTGAAGCTCAGCAAGGAGTTGAGCAAGCGCTCGACCGGCCGCACGCTCTATATCCTGGACGAACCGACCACGGGGCTGCATTTCGAGGATGTTCGAAAACTGCTGGAAGTGCTGCACGAGCTTGTGGAGCAAGGCAACACCGTGGTCGTGATCGAGCATAACCTCGACGTCATCAAGACCGCCGACTGGCTCATCGATATCGGCCCCGAGGGGGGTGATGGCGGCGGCGAGATCGTGGCGGTGGGCACGCCCGAGGACGTGGCCGGCGTCGAGCGGAGCCATACGGGACGCTACCTGAAGGACATGCTGTCGGGGCGCAAGCTGGCGGCGGAATGAGCGTGCCGGCCGGGACGGGTCGCACGGGGGCGGTCAGGCCTTGCGCGCGACGCCTTTCGCGTCCTCCGCGTCGCCCAGGAAATGGCCGATGCGGTTCAGGCGCTCGATCTCGTCGCAGGTGATCTTGATCACGATCAGGATGGGCACGGCCACGACCATGCCCATGACCGACCAGATATAGGCGAAGAAGGCGACAACGAGGAACACCACCGGGGTGTTGAGCCGCATCCGCCGCGAGATCAGCATCGGTGTGACGAACTGACCCTCGATGGAGGTGAGCGCCATGTAGGTGAGGAACACGCCCAATGCGGACCAGAGGTCCGAGAAGGTGATGAAGGCGATCAGCGCGGCGATGGCGGCACCGGCAAGGGCGCCGAGAAACGGGATGTAGTTCAGCGCGAAGGCCATGATGCCGATGGCGATCCAGTTCGGGATGCCCCAGGCCAGCATCGCCGCGCCGATGGCCACGCCGAGCCCCGCGTTTATGAAGGTGATGCCGCCGAGGTAGCGCCCGAGCCGGTCCTCGATCGAGTGGATGATGCCCACGGCGCGGCGCTTCTCGGTGAAGTTCGGCAGGCTTTCGACCGTGCGTTCGAGGAAGAAGTCGCCCGAGGCGAGCAGGAAGAACATCATGAAGATGGCGAATATCACCTGCCCGAGCACCTTCGGGGCAAGGGTCACGATCGACGCGGCGGGGCTGTTCTCTTCGACGACCTTTACGTTGACGGCCTCGTCGTCCTTGGTGTCGACAACCTCTTCCACCGCTTTCGCGGCGTCGTTGACAGCATCCATCGCGCCGCCCGACTGCGCGGCAAGCTCGCGCTGGATGTCGCTGACGTAGCCGGGCAGGTTCTCGACCAGGCGCGCGACGGGTTCGGCGAACCAGATGATCGCCGCGCCGGCGCCCGCGAAGATCAGCGTGGTGAAGAGGGCGGCCGTCGCGATGTCGGGGACGCCGAGCCGCCGCATGAGCCGCCGCGGCCGGCTGAGAACGAAATAGCCCAGCACGGCGGTCGTCACGGGGATGAGGAACGTGGCGGCCCAGAGCATGAGCGCCATGAGCAGGATGATGAAGATGCCGAGGACGGGGGCATACAGGCGGTTCAAATCTGTCATGTGCCGAAAAAATCACGCGCGTGAAGTGCAATCGCCACCCAACGCGCGTGACTGTCCGGAAGTTCCCCCGGGGCGGGACAGGTCAGCTGCGCCCGCGCTTCTCGAACCGGGGGAGCATCGCCGAGAAGTCGCGGCCCTTGCCGCCTTCTTCCTCGACGAACTGCGCGTAGAGATCGGTCGCCGCCTGGCCGAGCGGCGTGTCGGCATCCGCATCCTGCGCGGCCTGCTGGGCGAGGCGCAGGTCCTTCAGCATCAGTTCCGCGGCGAAGCCCGGCACGTAGTCATTGTCGGCGGGCGACTTGGGGCCGATGCCGGGGGCGGGGCAATAGGCGTTCATCGACCAGCTATAGCCCGAGGAGGTGGAAACCACGTCGAACATCGCCTGGCGGTCGAGCCCGAGCTTGTCGGCGAGCGCGAAGGCCTCGCAGGTGACGATCATCGTGGCGCCGAGGATCATGTTGTTGCAGATCTTGGCCGCCTGGCCGTTGCCCGAGGGGCCGCAATGCACCGCCTTCTGGCCCATGATGTCGAAAAGCGGCTTCGCGATCTCGAACGCCTTCTCGTCGCCGCCCACCATGAAGGTGAGCGTGCCGCCCTCCGCGCCGCCGATCCCGCCCGAGACGGGCGCGTCGAGCGAGAGCAGCCCCGCGTCGTTCGCCATCTCGGCCACGGCGCGGGCGCTGGCGACGTCGACGGTGGAGCAATCGAGCAGGACCGCGCCCTTCTTCATCGCGGGCACGATGGCCTCGGCCACCGAATGCAGGATGCCGCCGTTGGGCAGCATCGTGATCACCACGTCGGCGCCCTCGGCGGCATGGGCCGCATCCTCGGCCATGGCGATTCCGTCGATGGAGACCTCGGCCGTGTCGAAACCCGTCACGTCATGGCCCGCCTTGGCGAGGTTGGCGGCCATGGGGCCGCCCATGTTGCCCAACCCGATGAATCCGATCTTCATGTGTCGTCGTCCTTCTTGTGGAGGCCCAGGGCATCCTCCCCGAGCGGCATGAGCATGTCCGTCGCGGCGTGCGGCGGCAAGGTGTCGAGATCGTGCTGCCAGTCGGGCGCGCGGTCCTTGTCGATGACGGCGGCGCGGACGCCTTCGAGGAAGTCGCCGTGCTCCATCGCGCGGAACGTGTAGCGGTATTCGAGCTCAAGCGCACGGCGGATATTGGCCGCGGGGCCGCGCAGGCGGTGGAGCATCTCGACCGCGCAGGCCATCGACAGCGGCGAGTTGCGCGACAGGGCCTCGAGCGCCTGCGCCGCGAATTCGGTGTCGGAGCCTCGGAGTGCCTCGAGTATATCGGCGAGCGTGTCGCCCGAGAAATGCGCGTCGATATCGTGCAGGAGGTCCGAAAGGGCGCTGTGCGGCGGGGTTCGGCCGGCCTCGGCGATATCCGCGGTGTCGCCGCTTTCGCAGAGCCGCGCGATGAGGCCCGGCCAATCGTCCTGCGGGATGAAGATGTCGGCGAAGCCGGCGTAGATCGCGTCGCCCGGACCCATCCGCGCCGTGGTCAGCGCGAGATATTCGCCCAGTCGCCCCGGCGCGCGCGCCAGAAGGAGCGAGCCGCCCACATCGGGCACGAGGCCGATGCCGCATTCGGGCATGGCGATGCGGCTCGAATCGCAGACGACGCGGTGCGTGCCGTGGCAGGAAATCCCGACGCCACCGCCCATGGTGAAGCCCTGCATGAAGGCCACGTAAGGCTTGGGATATTCGGCGATTTTCGCGTTCAGGCGATATTCGTCGCGCCAGAAGCGGCGGCCATAGTCGAAATCGCCGGCGCGGCCCGTGTGGTAGAGCTTCTGCACGTCGCCCCCGGCACAGAATGCCTTGTCGCCCTCGGCGTCGATGATGACAAGCGCGACGCCGTCATCCCCGGCCCAGCTGTCGAGCGCGTCCTCGATGGCGAGCGCCATGTCGTAGGTGAGCGCATTGAGGGCCTTGGGCCGCGTCAGGGTTATGCGGCCCGCGCGGCCCTCGGTGCGGATGTGGATGTCGGAGGAAGTGTCCTGCTCGGTCACGCGCGCTACTCCTTCATGTCGGCCGCCCCGCGCGCCCAGGCGCGGGCGGCGGCGATGTCGCCGGGCTCGAAATAGCGCATCTCGGCCTGCGGGAAGAGGCCGTCGGCCATGCGGGTGGCCCAGTCCAGCCAGTCCTGCGCACCGACCATCGCGATCCGCGAGAAGGCGTTGCGATACTCGACACCCATCTGCATGTCACGCCAGAGCGCGCCCACGTCCCAACCGTCGAATTCGGGTGTGATCTCGACCAGCATGGGCATGCGGCCCTCGTGCCGCGCCCGGATACGCTCGAACGCGGGTTCGAAACGGTCGTAATCCTCGGTCGTGAGCCGGCCCGAGAGGGTGAGGTGCAGAAGGCCGTTTTCGTCGTCGTAGTGGATCATGGCATCCTCCTTTTGTGCGGTCACGGGGAAAACGGCGCGATCAGGAGGCGTGTTCCGCGATGAGGTGGCGCGCGACGATGAGGCGCATGATCTCGTTCGTGCCTTCGAGGATCTCGTGCACGCGCAGGTCGCGGACCAGTTTCTCGATGCCGTAATCCGCGAGGTAGCCGTAGCCGCCGTGCAGCTGGAGGCAGTCGTTGACGATGCGGCTTCCGGCCTCGGTCACGAATTTCTTGGCCATGGCGCAGAACTTGGTGGCGTCGGGCGCGCCGGTGTCGAGCTTCCACGCGGCCTGGCGCAGGAAGGTGCGGGCGGCCTGGAGCTCGATCTCGTTCTCGGCAAGGCGGAATTGCAGCGCCTGGTGCTGCGAGATGGGTTTGCCGAAGGTCTTGCGCTCGGCCATGTAGTCGAGCGTGAGGTTCATCGCCGTCTGCGCGGCGCCGAGCGAGCAGGCGGAGATATTGAGCCGCCCGCCGTCGAGCCCCGCCATGGCGTATTTGAAACCTTTGCCCTCTTCGCCGACGAGGTTCGCGGCGGCGATCTTGCAGTCATCGAACTGGACCTGCGCGGTGGGTTGGCTGCGCCAGCCCATCTTGTCCTCGAGCCCGCCGAAGCTCAGCCCGGGCGTGCCGTCCTCGACGAGCAGTGTCGAGATGCCCTTGGGTCCGTCCTCGCCGGTGCGGCATATGACGACATAGGCGTCGGAATAGCCGCCGCCCGAGATGAACGCCTTGGTGCCGTTGAGGGTGTAGCCGTCATTCGTGCGTTCCGCGCGCGTCCTGAGTGCCGCGGCGTCGGAGCCGGAGCCCGGTTCGGTGAGACAGTAGGAGAGCACCGTCTTCATCGACAGCACGTCCGGCATGACGCGCGACTTGAGCTCGTCGCTGCCGAAACCGTCGATCATCTTGGCGCACATGTTATGGATCGAGAGGAACGCGGCCACCGAGGGGCAGGCCATGGAAAGCGCCTCGAACACCAGCGTCGCGTCGAGCCGGGTGAGGCCGGCGCCGCCCGTCTCCTCGCTCACGTAGAGCCCGCCGAAACCCAGCTCGGCGATCTCGGGCCAGAGGGTCTTGGGAATGGTGCCCTCGGCCTCCCACGCGCGCGCATTGGGCGCGATGCGATCCTGCCCGAAGGCATGGGCCATGTCGAAGATGGCGGTCTGTTCCTCGGTCAGTGCGAAATCCATGCTGGCCCCCGGTGTGGCGGAATTGAACGCATGTTTAATTACCAGATGTTTCAGGAGTGTTGCAAGGTGGGCGGCGGGCCTAGAGGTCGTGGTGGAATTCCTCGATGAGGTGCCGGACCACGGCGCGCAGGGCTGCGTCCTCGTCCTCGCCGCGTGACAGGGCGTCTTCATAGGCGCTGCGCTGGCGGGAGGTGGAACCGCCGGTCGCGACCATCTCGCGCGCTGCCTCGACCTCGCGCAGGGCCGAGAAATGGCTCGCGTCCTCGGCGACGAGCGCGATCATCTCCTCGAGGAGGTCGGCGAACTCCACGATCTCGCCACGGCCGAAGTCGATGAGACCGCGCGCCGTGCCGTAACGCTGGGCCCGCCAGCGGTTCTCGGACACGAGGAAGGGATCGTAGATGCGCCAGCGCTGATTGCGGGTGGCGAGGCGCCAGAGCATCCGCGTCAACGCCTGCGTGAGCGCCGCGAGGGTGAGCGCGTGCTCGAG